>JAIRTP010000034.1 GCA_031254805.1 Bacteroidales bacterium | reverse complement strand
AAGAATATGAAGAATGTCAACAGGAAGAAAGCGCCGATTCTAAAAGCGCGGCGGCTGAGATAGAAAAAGCGTCGTCCGGAAGCGAACAGTATGATTTGACCGTTCATCCCAATCCCACAAATGGGCGGTTGAAAATTGAAAGTGGAAAGTTGAAAATTGAAAAGGCGGAGATATTCGATATTTTCGGCGTCAAGGTATTTGAGACGACGGAGACGACATTCGGCATCGGACATTTACCACAAGGCGTTTATATCATAAAAATCTGTCTGGAAAACAACAATATCGTTACGCGAAAGATTGTGAAGCAATAATACAGGATTGAAATTATTCGTAGAGAAAAATAGAAGGCTATCGTGAAACCGGTAGCCTTCTTCGTGTTTGTCTTAACATTATTAAACAATTTGTTGTTTATATGTTTTTTTTGCTTATTTTTGTAGCAAATTTTATAAAGCCGTTGTATGAAAGCGCTTAGAATTATCTTGTTGTTACCATTCTCGCTGATTTACAGCCTTGGCGCTTTTATAAGAAATAAATTGTTCGATTGGAGCTTACTGAAAGAAAAAAGTTTTAATAAACCGGTGATAAGCATGGGAAATCTCTCGGTTGGAGGGACAGGGAAGACGCCTCATGTAGAGTATGTTATAGCGTTACTTAAAGATAAATTTAAAGTTGCGACATTGAGTCGCGGCTACGGACGAGAAACGAAAGGATATAGAGAAGTAACCTCGACCGCCAATTTTTTAGAAGTGGGCGACGAACCGGTTCAATTTGCCGCAAAATTTCCGGATGTTAAAGTAGCCGTATGCGAAGATCGCGTGATCGGCATTTCAAATCTGATAGCGACGGATAATCCCGACGTTATTATTCTTGACGACGCTTATCAGCATCGATATGTAAAGCCGGGGTTGAATATTTTACTGACGGATTTTTATAGACTCTATTCAGATGATTTTATCATGCCTTCCGGAACATTGAGAGAACCGCGTTCCGGCTCGAAAAGAGCGGATATTATTATTGTTACAAAGACCGATCCCACTGTTTTTTCCCCGATTATTAAGAAGATCATGTTGAAGAAATTGAAGATATGTTCTTATCAAAGGTTGTATTTTTCATATATTAAATATCAAACTCCCGTATCTCTATTTAATTCGACAAAATTTCTAACGGAACATGTGACGACGCTGTTTTTGATTACCGGCATTGCCAACCCTTATCCGTTTCAAGAGCATGTTAAGAAACATTGTTCCGAAATGTATCATTTTATCTACAAAGATCATCATAGTTTTACTAAGAAGGAAATTTCTAGGATCATTGATGATTTTAACCGCCATCTTTCGACTAAAAAAGCCATCATTATGACTGAAAAAGATGCAAAGCGGCTTATTATTAACCCATTTCGCTCTATGTTAATCAATCTGCCTGTTTACTATGTCCCTATCAATATTGCCCTGCACCAACACGAATCGTTCGACCTGACCATCAAAAATTTTGTAGAACAATTCCCGAAAGTATAATTTTTCTTTCAGTAATTACAATTATCTTGAAAAAATACTTTTTTAAAAACTCCGTATCTTTGCGCCGTTATAATCCTTTTGCAAAGATATAAGATTGATATATGGAAAAATTGCTTACCAGAAAGCGTCAGATTCCGCACACCTATGTTATTGTATTTTTAATAGCTTTGGCGGCGACCGCCATGACTTGGTTTATTCCTGCCGGAGCGTATGAACGCACCCAAAAAGTTTTGGAATCAGGTTCGACGCGGGAAGTAATCGATCCCGAATCTTTTCATTATATAGAACAATCGCCCCAAACTTGGGAACTTTTCTCCTCTTTTTTCCAAGGATTTGTGAATCAATCGGGGATTATTATGTTTATTTTGTTGATTGGCGGCGCGTTTTGGATATTGAACAGTTCCAAATCTATCGACGCGGGGATTTTATCGTTTATCAATTTTACCAAAAAACTCGAAAAATACAAAGGCCTCAAAAAGATTGGCGTTAATAACATTGTAATGATATTGATTATGACCATGTTCAGTATCTTTGGAGCGGTGTTTGGCATGAGCGAGGAGACGATCGCTTTTGTGATCATCATCGTTCCTTTGGCTATTTCGATGGGATACGACTCTTTAACAGGCATTTGTTTGGTTTATGTTGCGGCGCACATTGGTTTTGCCGGCGCCGTTTTAAATCCATTTACGATTGGCATCGCGCAACAATTAGCAGATCTGCCGCTGTTTTCGGGGATAGAATATCGGATTTTTTGCTGGTTCGTGATCAATATCGTCGGATTTTCCATCATCCTCTTTTGGGCGAATAAAGTGAAGAAAAATCCAAAAATATCTCCGATGTATCAATTGGATGAATATTGGAGAAAAAATCACGATATCGCTTCTATGCAAATCAAGCATGTGAAAACGACGTCGTCTTGGTTTGTTTATGGGCTGGTCATGATTGCATTGATTGTTTTTTCTGTAATTTATCCGGTTACGTCCATGAAAATCGGCAGCCATGTCGTCTCCTTTCCCGCCATACCGATCGGAACCATTATATTCGCCGTTTTTGCATTTTTGGGACTGAGAAAATCATACCACTTCTTTAATCTGGCTTTGCTGTTCGGTACGATTTGGTTTCTGATTGTTGGCGTGATGGGCTATGAGTGGTATGTAAAAGAGATTGGCACGCTGTTTTTTGTTATGGGATTGACGGCGGGAATTGCCGCCGGAAACAGTCCGAATCAAATTACCAAATTGTTTTTGGATGGGATGAAGGATATTTTATCCGCCGCAGTCGTAGTAGGATTGGCGGGAGGAATCATTGTGATTTTACAAGACGGAAAGATCATCGATACCATTATGTTTGAACTCTCCAACTTAATGAACGAGGTGAACCGATTAGTTTCTCTCGGCATGATGTATTTAATTCAAACCGGTTTAAATATCATCATCCCTTCCGGTTCGGCCAAAGCAGCTTTGACAATACCTGTTATGGCTCCTTTTGCCGATCTGATTTATGTTTCAAGGCAGGCAATGGTCATGGCTTTTCAATTTGGCGACGGATTTACCAATATGATCACGCCGACGTCAGGCGTTTTGATCGGCTGTTTGGGGATCGCTAAAATACCTTATGAAAAATGGTTTAAATGGTTTTGGAAGATTGTTCTGATTTTTATAATTCTCGGATTTATATTACTGATACCCACTGTTTATATGAATCTGAACGGATTCTAAGAACAGCGTCCGCTTGATATTTATTTTCAAGCGGACGCTGTTAACGATACATTTTTAATCAAAATGATACCTCACAAAAAGTTCCATGGCTTGATAATCTGCAAGACCTAATTTATCATATAAAACGGCCGTTTGATGATTTCGTTCTTCGGCGCGTTGCCAAAATTCGCGAACGTCTGATCCCGGAAATGGGACAATATCCTTCTGCGTTTGATGCTTGAAAATCGCTTTTCTTTTTACTGTGACCTCGTCGGGGCTTAGCGGCACCGCCATATCAGCTTCGTGAATATCCCATTCGTCCCATGCGCCGCGATAGAGCCAGATATAGCAATCTTTTGACCAAGTTTCATTCTTAGTTCTTTCGCACGCTTCAATCACAGCGTCAAAACATATCTTATGCGTACGGTGCGGATCGTTAAAATCTCCTGCAACATATATTTGATGCGGTTTCACCTTTTGCAACAGATCCACAATTAATTGAATATCTTCTTCGCCCAATTCGCGCTCCCTTGAGATAGGCATTTCATAAAACGGCATCTTTAAAAAATGAATATTTTGGTCGGGAATCCCAATGAAACGACAAGCTGCTTTAGCTTCTCCTTTGCGGACAATTCCTTTCAACTCGGCAAGATCGCGAGGTTCTTCATTACCTTTGCAGTGAAAATACCGCATCAATTGTTCTGTCTTTTGAAATAGCTGATCGT
The DNA here is from genome assembly GCA_031254805.1 of Bacteroidales bacterium. Taxonomy (GTDB): domain Bacteria; phylum Bacteroidota; class Bacteroidia; order Bacteroidales; family WRLA01; genus WRLA01. The sequence continues at coordinate 40,106 of JAIRTP010000034.1, read as the reverse complement.
TAGTTGGCAAAACGTCTTTAGCGTCTTCAATAAAATCAAGATATTTCATCAAATCATCATCAAAAACGGCGTGGTTTCCCGAAGTTTGGTAGGCTACATGTACGTCGTGATTCTGTTTAACCAATCTCGCCAAAGTTCCCCCCATCGAAATTACGTCGTCGTCGGGATGAGGACTGAAAATTATCGCTCTTTTCGGATAAGGCGTTGCGCGTTCGGGGCGTTGCGAATCATCCGCATTCGGCTTTCCTCCCGGCCAACCGGTAATAGTGTGTTGCAGTTCATTGAATATTCTGATATTCAAATCGTAAGAAGAGTTCCATATTTGGAGCAAATCGCCCATATGGTGGTCAATATAGTCTTTGTCGGTCAATTTCAAGACAGACTTATTTAACATTAAGCTCAACCAAATTACCGCTTTTCTTGTTAAGCGGTCGTCCCATTTACACTCTTCAAAAAGCCATGGCAATTTAATCCGCGACAATTTAGAAGCAGCTTCGAAATCCAGAATAAAGTCTACGTTATTGTGTTCTTGCAAAAAAGTTGCCGGCACATAATCGCGAATTTGTCCCTCGACCGTTTCTTTGATAATATCCGATTTTCTATTTTCCCAAGCTAAAAGAATAATGCGACGCGCTTTTAAAATGGTGCTGATTCCCATTGTAAGCGCTGTTTTAGGGACTTGATCAAGCCCGCCGAAGAAATCGGCGGCGTCTCTTCGCGTAATGATGTCGAGCGTAACCAAACGCGTTTTAGAATATATCGGACTTCCCGGTTCATTGAATCCGATATGTCCCGAACGCCCGATCCCTAACAATTGAATATCAATACCGCCGGCATCTTCTATGTCGTATTCATATTTTGTACAGAAATCGGAAATTTCCGACGCCATAATAGTTCCGTCGGGAATATGGATGTTTTCTCTTTTGATATCGATATGATCAAACAGATGATAATTCATAAAGCTGACGTAACTTTCCGGATGGGTCGGTTGCATCGGATAATATTCGTCCAAATTGAAAGTGACGACATTTTTAAAACTCAACCCTTCTTCTCTATGCATACGCGCCAGTTCTTCATATACTTTGATTGGAGAAACTCCCGTAGCAAGTCCAAGCACGGTTTTTTTGTTCTCCGCATTTCTTCTCTTTATCAACTCTGCAATCTCATGCGCTATCACAATAGATGCTCCTGCCGAATTTTTGTATACCGATACCGGTATTTTCTCAATAATTTCTTTCATTATGAAATTTTACTTTAGTTATGCAAAAGTACAGAATAATTTTCTGGTCAAGGAAAAATATCCTTAATAAATAGCAATTTGACTCTTCGATTTCAAATTATGCCTTTTTGCATAATACAAAAAAGCATAATTTGAAATAATTAGTTATCTTTGCAGACAAATTCAAAAATTATGCAATAATATGAATCCATTCAATTACGGTACAATAGTAAAAGGCGACAATTTTTACGATAGAAAAGAGGAATGCAAGCGAATTGTGAGGGTTTTATCCGGAGGGAATAATATAGTATTATATGCTCCGCGTCGCTTTGGAAAAACATCTTTGGTATTTAAGGCAATGGAAGAGTTGGAGAAAAAAGGATTTATTTGCGTGTATTTTGATTTTATGCCCGTATTTTCGCTGGAATCTTTTGTGCGGCTCTATTCAAAAGCATTAGCAAAAAAACAAGCTAATTTACAGAAATTTGTACAGACATTTGCTTCATTGATCAAAAATATCAGGCCTGTCTTGACTTTCGGGCATGATGGAAAACCGGAATTCTCAATTGATTTTATGGGAGGAAAAATTGATGAAACTACGGTATCGCAATTATTGGATTTGCCGGAAAAAATTGCAGGATTCCGGAAAAGAGTTCTTGTTTTTTTAGATGAATTCCAAGATGTTGAAAAGTTAGAAAAAATTAATTTTGAAGCGTTATTAAGGAGTAAAATTCAGCAGCAAGAAAAGACCAATTATCTTTTTTTGGGAAGTAAGACTCATATTCTCAAAGAATTGTTTAATAGTAAAAAAAAGGCTTTTTATAATGCCGCTTTTCAAATGACCATAATCGGGCTTCCCAAAGTAGATACTATGGAATATTTGCGAAGAAAATTTGCAGAATCAAACATCGTTATTAATGATGAGGAGGCTTTATATATTATTTCGGTAACCTCTAATATTCCCCATTACATTCAGTTGCTATCTTCGGAAATATGGCAGTATATGATAAATACGAGCAAAACCGTCACCAAAGAGATTATTGATAAATGTATAAATCTGCTTATCGAATTGAAAAGCGATTATTATATTGAACTTTTTGATAAACAGTCGAGAAGCAAAAAGCAATTGTTGCAAGCATTAATAAAAAATGGGGAAAATATATTTTCGACAGCTTACATTAGAACAAACAACTTATCCGGAGCCGCAACAATACAGCGAGCAATATCAGGATTGATTTTGGAAGGAATAGTGGAAAAAACGAATAGCGAATATTTTATTACGGATCCGTTTTTCAAATTATTTATAGAAAAAAACACATAGTATTACTTTTTTGATCCTTTGTCAACTGGGCAAAAAATAAGATATTTGCAGAAAAAAATTAAACCGATGAAATTAATTGCAGACGCCGGATCCACCAAAATAGAATGGATTCTTACTAACGATGGCACAGAGATAAAAAGATGTACAACCGCAGGATACAATCCTTATTATTATGAGAAAGATCTTTTGCGACGCGCTATAAAAGACAATTTGATGGATTCGATTGGACAGGTAGAGGCGCAAGAGGTATACTATTACGGATCGGGATGCTCTACCGAAGGGAATAATGAGAAAGTAAGAAGCGTTATTGTTGAATTTTTCCCGAAAGCTACGATAGAAGTGGGACATGATCTGTTGGGTGCGGCGCGCGGGCTTTGCGGACGCAATCCGGGGATCGCTTGTATTATGGGAACAGGCTCTAATTCTTGTTATTACGACGGCGTAGATGTTGTGGCTAACGTTGAGAGCGTCGGTTGGTTGTTCGGAGATAAAGCCAGCGGGGCGCACATCGGGAAAAGCTTTATCGGCGCATTTTTGACAAAAGAATGCCCGAAAGCATTACGCGATATTTTTACTGAAACGACTTCTTTAGATTTTGATAAGGTTTTGTCGAAAATATATTCTGAAGGTAATCCGCATAAATTTTTTGCACAAGCCAGTTATTTTGTAGGCGATCATATCGAACATCCTTTTATGGAGCAGATTGTGCGCGCTTCTTTTCGCGAATTTTTCTTGGAAAACGTATGCAAATATGAAAAACATCGTGAAGTTCCGGTTAATTGCGCCGGATCCGTCGCCTTGGTTTTTGAAAACCTGATGCGTAGCGAAGCGGAAAAGTTGGGATTGACGATTGGTTCTATCATCAAAGCTCCTACGGATAACTTGGTGAAATTCCACGGATAATTAGGAAGCCTAATAATCTTTATCTCTTTTCGGGCAAATATTTCCAAAAACGGCGCGGCAGATTTTGGCGATGCAGTTTTGGATTGATTCGCTCTTTAATAGCCAGAGAGTTAAAATATTCTTTCCACATCTGTTGGAATATTTTTTCATCCTCCGCCATAGCTTCTTTGTGAAGCTTTCCGGTTGTTTCTTCTACTTGAATATTGTCAAGAATAATCTCTTGCGTTGATTTCAGGTCGTAAAAGATTCCATATTGTCGTTTTGTATCGTAAATCACCCATTTTTGGTCGGCAAAACGATCGGTAAAATGAGATATTACTAACGGAAGCACATTGTGCAACGGAGCAATCGGGCCAAAGAAAATATCGTCGGAGCTTTTTTGAAAACGAAGAAATTGCATGACGCGGGTTGCTTCATATCGCACTTTTCTGTACAATTGCGAAAGTTCCAAAACGTCGTTGTCGCTAAAATTAGTTTCAATGGAACGTTCCGATTGGAAAGTTTTACAGATATATCGAAAAAGTATGGTAGAAAGATTCGGATAATCCGCTAGAAAGTTGACTGTAAGCATGGAACAGGCTGAAGGAGAAAGTTTTTTCTGCAAACCTTTCCAGACGCGTTGCGATTTAACTTCGTCGGTCGCAATATCGACGATTTGCTCGATAAAAAGAGGAATCTGCTCGTTCTCTGAAATCACCTTATCGGGAATGAGTTTTCTGTCGAACGATTCAAAAACAGCAGTTAACAATCCGTCGAAAGTAGCGTCATAAATGAAATAGATCATTCCGGAAAATTCAATAACAGTTGATCGGGATTTTTCCTCTTTTTATCGTTTGCTTTTTGAGTAAGCGCTTTGCGGACATATTCCGGTCGCGCTTCTTGGATGGTAAAAGTCGGCAATTCGTTGCAAGTGATGAAATATTGCGCCCGTTTCATGACTACGCCGATTTTTTTCAATTCCCAATATCCTAATTTAGTATGTTGTCGTGAAGCGACAATCATTTGCGCCGATTTTACGCCGATTCCCGGCGTCCGTAATATCATTTCATAATCCGCTTTATTGATATCGACGGGAAATTTCTCCGGATGACGCAACGCCCAGCCAAGTTTTGGGTCGACGTCCAGATCAAGGTTCGGGCGCTCGGATTCCGTAATTTCATCGGCCGAAAAGTAATAAAACCGCATCAGCCAATCGGCTTGATACAAACGGTTTTCTCTAACTAAAGGAGGAACTTGTAAAGCCGGAAGACGTTCGTCGAAATGATTTACAGGAACATATCCCGAGTAATAAACCCGTTTCATGCTGGGTTGCCGGTACAACATCGATGAGACGGATAAAATTTCCCTGTCCGTTTCGGAGGTTGCGCCGACGATCATTTGCGTACTTTGTCCGGCAGGAACAAAACGCGGCGCATGACGATATTTTTTTTGTTCTTCCATATTCTCAATCATGCCTTGATGAATATACGACATCGGCTTAAAAACGCTCTGATGATCTTTTTCCGGCGCAAGCAATTTCAGATTCTCTTCTGTAGGAATCTCAATATTTACGCTTAACCGGTCGGCGTACATTCCCGCTTCGCGAACCAGCTCTCGACTGGCTCCGGGAATACTTTTCATATGAATATAACCGTTAAAACGATGAATGACGCGTAAATTTTTCACAACGCGAATCATTCGTTCCATGGTATAATCAGGATTTTGCATCACGCCTGAACTTAGAAAAAGCCCTTCTATATAATTTCTTCGATAAAATTCGATTGTTAAAGTAGTCAATTCGTCTACCGTAAAAGCCGTACGGGGAATATCATTACTGCGTCGATTCACACAATAAGCGCAATCGTAAATGCAATGGTTGGTAAGCATGATCTTGAACAGTGCAACGCAACGTCCGTCTTCCGTAAAACTATGGCAAATTCCCATTCCGCCGACAGTATTTCCTAATCCGCCGGATTTATTTCCTCGCACTGTTCCGCTTGACGCGCATGAAACATCATATTTTGCCGATTCTGCAAGGATTTTTAACTTTTGCAACGTCGCGTCGTTCATGTTGCGAAGATAACTCTTTTGGAGATAAGCCGGTTTTCTCGGAATCAATATTTGAATGCCATTCTTATAATAAATACTGATAATGACATAAATAGATAGCTTAATTGTTGAAAAATAATTTTCAGGAGAGCGAATAATAGTTTTTTGAACGGACTGTTTTTTCCATTTTTTTCTTAAAAAACGTCCGATTAGTATTTCACTTAATTCTATCAAAAAAGAAATAAAAAATATTATTGCAGTTTGAAATTATTATTACCTTTGCCTTATTATTATTAAGTTAAACTTGTTGTAGACAAAGAAGTTATCAGATATGAAAAAAGTATTGGTTGCAACCGAAAAACCTTTTGCTAAAGCAGCGGTAGACGGTATCAGGAATATCATCGAAAAAGCGGGTTATGAACTTGTATTATTGGAAAAATACGTCGATGTCAATGAATTTTACAAGGCTGTCGAAGAAGTCGACGCTTTGATTGTTCGCTCCGACAAAGTTACTAAAGAGGTCATTGACGCCGCTAAAAATTTAAAGATAGTAGTTCGTGCAGGGGCGGGATACGACAATCTCGATTTAGCCGCATGTACGACGCGAAATATCGTGGCGATGAATACGCCTGGACAAAATTCCAACGCTGTAGCGGAATTGGCGATAGGAATGATGATCTACATGGCGCGTAATACTTTCAAATCCGGGACGGGTTCGGAATTGAAAGGGAAGAAATTAGGAATTCACGCTTACGGAAACGTAGGAAAACTGGTTGGAAAAATTGCAAAAGGTTTCGAAATGGAAGTACTTGCTTTTGATCCTTTTACGCCGAAAGATATGATGGTTCAAAACGGCGTAACGCCCGTTGATAACGTCGAAGAATTATATAGCAAATGTCAATATATTTCTCTTCATATTCCCGCTAATGAACAAACTAAAAAATCGATCGGATACGATCTTTTATCAAAAATGCCTAAGGGCGGATGCTTGGTAAATACGGCGCGTAAAGAGGTGATCAATGAAGAAGAGTTGGTTAAAATCATGGAAGAACGTCAAGATTTGAAATATGTCACCGATATTGCAGCTGATAATCAAGCAATTTTAAATGAAAAATTCGGAACAAGAGTTTTTGCGACGCCCAAGAAAATGGGAGCCGAAACGGCTGAAGCTAACATTAATGCAGGATTAGCGGCAGCACAACAAATCGTCAATTTCTTAGAAAAAGGCGATACGACATTCCAAGTAAACAAATAAACTTTTACAACCCCAAAAAGAGTAGCTATGTTTGATCCGGTTGAAGAAAAAAACTTTGCGTTCTTCAGATTTGAAGACCTGCGCGTGTACCATAAAGCTTTAGATTATGTCGCTTTTCTATATAAAAACGTGGATCAATTTCCCACGGATTTGAAAAGAGACTTTTTAGACGTTGGAAATACCATTGTATTATCTATTTCACAAGGTTCATTCTACAGCAAACCGCAATTTGTCAACATTTTAAAAGAGGTGAAGAATCCCATACGTTCCTGCGTGGTCTATACCGCTATCGGACAGCGTATCGGCGTTTTTTCTGATGAACAAGCGACGGAGTCGAATACGCATCTGATGGAATTAAGCAAAATGTTGAGCGCTTTCATCGGTTCGTTAAGACGACAAACTTCAAACAATCGTCAACAATATGACGAAGAACATCTATCGGAACCAAATGGATTTGAATAAAAATTCAAATTTTTGATTCTGATCTTTTTGTTATTTTCTGATTACTGCGATTTCGTTTGTAATCTTAAAACAGAGATTTATTTAAAGTATTATTACCAAAGGAGGCGTAACAGCCTTCTTCTATATTAGTTAATATTTCAATTATAAATAAAAATTTAAAGTATTAGTTATGGCTATAGTCAAACCTTTTAAAGGACTTCGTCCTCCAAAATCAATTGTAAAAGAAACGTCATGTCTTCCTTATGATGTAATGAATTCGGAAGAAGCGGCAAAAATGGCGGAAGGAAAAGCATGTTCGTTATTACATGTTACGCGCGCCGAAATAGATTGCCCTTCAGGAACTGATATTCACAGTGAAACGGTTTATAACAAATCGGTTGAGAATTTCAAAAAGATGCGGCAAGAAGGATGGTTGGTAAAAGACGAGGAACCAAAATTTTACATTTACGCTCAAACGATGGATGGCCGGACGCAATATGGAATCGTAGGTTGCGCCGCATGCGAAGATTACGAAAAAGGGATTATCAAAAAACATGAATTGACGCGCCCGGATAAGGAAGAAGACCGTATGATTTTGACGCGTTATACCAACGCCAATATTGAGCCGGTATTTTTTTCATACAGAGCCGTTCCCGAAATCGACGCTATTGTAGAAAATATCGTTAAAAACGAAGTTCCGGAATATGATTTTATCGCTGACGAGGATGGTTTCGGGCATCATTTTTGGCCGGTAAACGATCCGGAGATAAATAAGAGGTTGGAAGAGTTGTTTGCTACAAAAGCGCCTTATACTTATGTTGCGGACGGGCACCATCGTACTGCCGCCGCCGCACGTATCGGAGCGGAAAAAAGAGCGCAAAATCCAAATCACACCGGAAAAGAAGAATATAACTATTTTATGGCTGTCCATTTTCCTGATAATCAATTAAAAATAATCGATTATAATCGAACTGTAAAAGATTTGAACGGACTTACCGAAGCGCAGCTTATCGAGAAATTGAAAGATAATTTTGAAGTTGAAGAGATGGGAGTCGATATCTGCAAACCGCAGAAATTGCATGAATTCAGTATGTATCTGGGCGGGAAGTGGTACAAATTGAGCGCAAAACCGGGGACATATAATGATGACGACCCAATCGGCGTATTGGATGTTACTATTTTGAGCGATTTGGTATTAAACAAAATATTAGATATCGCCGATCTTCGAACAAGCAAAAGAATTGATTTCATCGGCGGCATTCGCGGATTAGGCGAGTTGAAAAAACGCGTTGACAGCGGCGATATGGCGGTTGCATTTGCATTATATCCTGTTTCCATGAAACAGTTGATCGATATCGCCGATACCGGCAATATTATGCCGCCGAAAACAACTTGGTTTGAACCTAAATTACGCAGCGGCCTGATCATTCATGATTTGAAGGATTAATTTGATATTCAAATAGCAGGAAAAATAAAATTATTTTGTAATCGAAAAGTATCTTACTTTTGCAAAAAAAGCAAAAGAAAATGAATGAGATAGGAATATTAGCTTTATTGATTCGCGATCGGGTAAAGGAAGCGGGAAAAACGCAAGAAATCATCAGCCGTTACGCTTCGACGATACGTTCGCGGTTGGGATTTCATGAATTATCGGAATCTTCTTGCAGCCGCGTTGGAATTATTATTTTGCAATTGAGCGGGGATACTGCATCGCAACATCGGTTGGAGGAGGAATTAAAACAAATTGGCGGCGTCGAAGTAAAAAAAATTACGTTCGACATCTAAAATGAAAATACCTTCCAATAACGTTGGAACAGTTGTAAAACATTATAGCGATCAAATTGGCTCGCTTTATCCGCAGAAGGAAGCGAACGCGATTATTTGGTTGTTGATGGATGATCTTTTTGAAATAAATCGCTTTGCGCTTGCTTCAAATCCCGATCTTCGATTAAGCGAATCGGAACTTTTGCTCATTCATAAGGCGTGTAAGAAAATCCTGCAAAATATTCCCGTTCAATATGTAACAGGAAAGAGCGAGTTTTTCGGATTACAATTCAAAGTGAACGAATCGGTACTTATACCGCGTCCTGAAACGGAACAATTAGCGCAAATCATCTTCAAAGAGCTTCCGTTGCAGCCGGTTCGAATTTTAGATATTGGCGTCGGATCTGGCGCTATTGTGGTTTCATTAAAGAAAAACCGTCCCGACTGTATCTTGTACGGTTGTGATATCTCTTCAACAGCATTGGAAACGGCTCGTGAAAATGCTCGAATACATGAAACGGATATTCATTTTTTCGAATGCGATATTTTATCGAACGCCGCCGTTAAGTTGATCCCTGACGTTGACGTTATTGTTTCCAATCCGCCTTACGTTTGTCAATCCGAGAAAGCTTTGATGCGATCTAATGTGTTGCAGAATGAACCGCACGATGCGCTTTTTGTTCCTGACGACAATCCGTTATTGTTTTATAAAACGATAACCGGCGTTGCATCTGAAAGATTATCTTCCGAAGGCAAATTATTTTTTGAGATCAATGAACGTTTTGGAGAAGAAGTTGCCGGAGTGTTACAAAAATATTCTTTTACCAATATTTCGATTTTGAAGGATTTTAATGATAAAGACCGTTTTGTAAAAGGGGAGAAAGAATAGGGGCGACAATTCATAAAATCGTCGCCCCCGCATATATGCTACATATTTAATGATCAGATTATTTGGTTTTCGGGTTTTCTCCTTTATCTTTCTTGGAAGATTTCACGATTCCCTGTCTCATCTCGGTATCGGCTTGAATATTTTGAAATTTGTAATAATCCATAATTCCCAAATTGCCGTTTCGGAAAGCTTCCGCCATTGCTTTTGGAATTTCCGCTTCTGCTTCAATAACTTTCGCGCGCGCTTCTTGCGCTTTTGCTTGCATCTCTTGTTCTAATGCGATAGCCATTGCTCTCCGTTCTTCTGCTTTTGCTTGAGCAATATGTTTGTCGGCGTTGGCTTGGTCCATTTGCAGGGCGGCTCCGATGTTCTTTCCGACGTCAATATCGGCAATATCGATAGACAAAATTTCAAATGCCGTTCCCGAATCCAACCCTTTGCTTAACACCACTTTAGAGATAGTATCCGGGTTTTCGAGCACCTGTTTGTGGGAAGCCGCCGATCCGATAGACGAGACGACGCCTTCGCCGACCCTTGCCAAAACGGTCTCTTCACCGGCGCCTCCAACCAATTGACGAATGCTTGCGCGAACAGTTACGCGTGCTTTGGCAATCAACTGAATCCCGTCTTTTGCTACGGCAGAAACAGGAGGAGTATTGATGACTTTTGGGTTTACAGACATTTGCACGGCTTCAAAAACATCGCGTCCGGCAAGATCGATCGCGGTAGCCGTTTTAAAATCTAATCCCATATTGGCTTTGTCCGCGGAAATTAGAGCGTTTACTACTTTTATGATATTTCCTCCCGCTAAATAGTGCGCTTCCAGCTCGTCTCGGTTCAATTTTAGTCCAGCTTTGGTGGAAGAGATCAAACTTTGTACAATAACGCGTGGAGGCACTTTTCTCCAACGCATCAGCACCAATTGCAACAGCGAGATCCTGACATTAGAAAGTAATGCCGTAAACCACATTCCTACCGGCACAAAATATAAAAATATCCAAATTAGAATAATACATGCTATAATAATAGCTACTATGATAAATTCACTCATAATTAATTAGTTTTTATAGATTTTACATAAATTGTTCTGTTTTCTATTTTGATAACTTCTATTTCTGCCTCGGGATCAAGCATCTCTCCGAAAGTACGTACTTCGAAATAATCGCCGTTGATATATGCTTTTCCTGCCGGCGCTAATCTTGAAACGGTTTTCCCTTGATCGCCTACGCAAATAGGAACATCAGGTTGTCCGTCCGCTTTACCGTCAATTTCGGATTTTAAAGCGGCTCTTCGCCATGTTTTAGCGCGTAATGCGAAATAGATGAAAACAAGCGATAAAATAGCGATAACGACAATGCTCCAAACGCCTGCCGTAACGCCGTAATGAGAAAAAATTTGCCAAATAGATACGCCTAAAAGAAGAAACCCGCCTATTGCGGCTACGCCCACGCCCGGCAATACCAAGAGTTCTAATAGCAATAAAGCGAAGCCTAATACGACAAGTATGGCAATAAATACAATATCCATATTTACATTATTTTAGCAGTTGAATTTTTGTTTTGCAGAGATATTTTAATGGACGCCAAGATATCCCTTGTTTCATTTTTTATTGAGCATTTTTCTTTAAGATGCGCTATAAGAGCGCCTTGGAATACTTGTCCAGAAGAGCGGTCGCAAGTGATAATCAACGACGTTATCATGAGATCAAATGTATTAAAATCATCATTAAAAAAGATTAATTGATCTTCTCCCGTTTCGACTTTTGACTCATTAATGAGCCTTTGTTGTAACTCTTTTAGCATTGTCTTACAATAATAATCATACCTCTACAAAGGTATGAAAAAAATCGTGTAACATTTGAATTAAAATTAGATATTTCATGTAGCTTGTCTTTGATACAAAATAGAGAATCAATACGTCATCTCGTAAGCTCCTAAGTCGGGATGTTGAGGATTTCTCAAAAAGCCGTTGATATCGGTTTGTATATTGGGCAGCGGCTTTCCTCTATCTAAAGCAGGAGAGAGCGTATCCAATTTATAATCATATTCTTCCCAATTGACAAACAGTGGATCTTCGTTAGCCCAACAAGTTATAAAGTTACTTTCATTCAAATTGCGTTGGGTTTGTAAAAGGCTATGGTCAAAACTCCAATTAAAATCGTATCCTTCCAAATATTTAGTAACAATTTCTTCTTTAGTTTTTCCCCAAGCAATGCTGTTTTCAAAACTAATCAAAGTAGGCGCAACAGGAATTTTATGCACGATAATCGTCTCTCCGAATCCTTCATATTGCTCAAAATAATTTTGCAATATCATAGAAGGCTTCTCGGCGGTGGATACGAAATTAGCGATTGTTACATGTTGAAATCCAAATATGCCGCCGCACAGAGCCATGGCGTATTCATAACATTTGTCAATCAATATATTGGCTCCTACTATATACGTTCCATTTCCGGCAATTCCGCCTGTGCTCATATTTTCGATTTTGGTATTAATGATTTGCAGCGTCGGAGCTTCGGAAGAAGCGACAAATCCATCGCATTGGATTCCAGAGATGGCATTTCGTATCTCCGCATTTTGGATGAAACAATTCAGCGCATTTGTAATAAGAATGCCGTCCCATTGTCCGGGAAGGTTTTTAAACTCTTGCTCGCGCCGGTCGCTTTGGAACACGATCTTATTTTCCGGCGTTCCGTTTACATGCAATGTCCCTTCGTAGACCCATAATCGAGCATTTTTGTGAAAATATAATTGACATCCTTCTTCGATAACCAGCGTTGTCGCCGAATCAATTACCGCGTAATCATAAATCACATAAGGCCTTTCACTCGTCCAAACGCCCTCTACGCGGCGATAATTGAAAGATTGCCCAAAAACGTCAGGTAAAATATAGTTGGCGTTTTGTCCGCACGCCACCAATTTGACGTCTTGATAATTATTATTGGTATTGAAAATGATGGAATCTTGAACGAAAAACGGATTATTGCTATCGTCGGGATTGATACGTACTTTAACAAAAATGTAGATACTATCTTTAGGCTCGATCGCTTTGTCATAAATAGCCGTTGAATATTCTCCGTCAATGTTGATCATATAAGGCGAGGAAGAACCGCCCGCTAAAGCTATTTTAGATATTTTAACGGCTTCATCATAGGGATTATAAACCATTAATTTTCGCGTTGACGATCCGATTGTCGTAAAAACTGTATCAAAAAGAACGGTGTCGGTTGAAAAAGCCAATTTAACTCCGCCGTCGGTATTAAATGCAGGATCTTTTCTGCATGACGACGTGAAAATAACCGTAACGAGCGTCGCCCAAAAACAAAAAAATAATATGGTCTTACGATATTTCATATTGCTAAAAAACGAAGATCACTCTTCTTCTAATTGTTTAAAAATTTTCAATAATTTTTTTTCCTCTTCTTCCCAATTAAATTTTGCGCGCGCTTTTTCGAAAATTTTCTCTTTATCCGCTTTGTTTTCCCATTTTTGCAGGGTCTCTTTTATTTTTCCCGCTAAATATTGCGGCTCGTAGCAATCGATCAATTCGCCTGTTCCCGCTTCCGTCAATACTTTTCTGATTTCAGGAAAATCGGTTGCTAAAACAGGAACTTGCGCATGCATGAAGTCAAAGATTCGATTAGGCAGAGAGTAATAATAATTCAATCCTTTATTTTCTAATAAGCTAACGCCCAAATCAGCCGAAATAGTATATTCGTTCAAATCTTCGAAAGGAATTCTTCCTAAAAAGATCACGCGATCATTTAAATTCTTCTTACTGACGTATGTTAAAAGTTGCTGCAAAATATCGCCTCCTCCGGCAATATAAAAAACCGCCTCCTCCAAATAAGGCATCGCATCGATTACCCACTCTATTCCGCGTCCGATATTAACGGCGCCTTGATACAATAAAATTTTCTTGTCGGTCTTTTTGATCTTTTTCTCAATGTTTTCAAGCGGTTTATAAACGGATATGTTTCTTACAACCTGCATGTTGATGTTATATTTATCGTTGTAATAATCCGCAATGGATTGACAAACAGTATAACAAGTTTTAAGTTTTGGAAAAAACATATTTTCAAACTTGACCCAGATTTTTTTAACCCGCAGACGTCCGATCACTTCCGGAACTTCGGGGAACATTTCGTGCGCGTCGAAAACCAGTTTTTTCCGACGGATTTTGCTCGCTAAAAAATTTGCCGGTAACGTATCCGTATCGTTCGAGAGAAAAATATCCGCTTTTACGAACAACAAAAAAAAGAAAAGGCGGATGTTGAATTCTGCATAAAAAACTGCTTTTTTTCTGAAAATCAATTGAAATCTTTTGGTTTTATACGACCGATCGATTGCATACGCCTTTCTCAATTTGCGGCCGACCAATAATACGTCGTAGTTATTATTGTATAACGTTGTGGCAATCCTGTTAACGCGTTGATCCGTAACCAAATCGTTGGTCACGGAGATTACAATCCGTTTTTTCTTCTTGTCCGATCTTTTGCTCAAAATAAAAAATTAATCAAAGAAATAAATTTGCTGCAAATATCTGTAATTATTCTTTATGTCAATCATTTAAATTCCTAAAAAATTAAGAATTTATACCTGTCTTTTTCTTTTTTCGATATTGTATGATCGCCCATATCGAAAGCCCGATTCCGACTATGATCAATATCAACGCAATGATCCTCGCTTGCGTAAGATAACTGTTTCCGATGTTGTATTGAATATTGACTCGGATGCCTTCGATCAGATAACGTTCTATCCCATTCAAAATCAAATAGATTCCGAATAATAATCCGGTGATGGCGACTTTTTTGCGAATAAGCCACAAGGCGATAAAGAAAAATATGCAAATAGAAGATTCATAAAGCGAAGTTGGAAATACCGGTTGATCAAGCACAAAACAATGATTTCCATGACAATTAGCAATAGGAACGCCTTCGTTGATCACATTATGAGGATAATAATTTGCCCACGCCCAATCAGGAAGCCATGCAAGCCATTCCGGTTTGGGATTTAGATTAGGAATTCCCCAGCACCCGTCGCCCGAAATATGGCATCCTAAACGTCCGACGGCGTAAGCGATCATCAGAGCGGGAGCCGCTGCATCGATTAAAACCAAGATCGGAATTTTTTTTCGACGGGCATAAATCAGAGAAGCAGTTGTTCCTCCGATCAGACCGCCATAAAACGTCAATCCCGAAAAGGAAAAAAACATTCCCAACGGATCGGCAAAAAAATCGTTCAAATGTTCGACGACGTCAAAAACTTTTGCTCCAATAAGCCCAAAAACAACGGCAATGATCAAAATATTTCCTGAAATACGAAACATCGAGACTTCTTCTTCGGCGGTTTTGGGTTTATCTAAAACTTTTTTCTTTTTAGAATACCAAGCATACGCTCCGGATGCCGCTCCAACGATGAGTCCTCCCCAAATATTTCCCGTTGTTGAAAGTAAAAAATCTTGTGCATTCTCAGCAAAATTGTGATAATCAAAGATCGCCGCTACGCCTTTCCATCCTATCAAAAAGCCTAACAGAACGGATATGGCAATTTCCCATGGCGTTGCAGGAAGTCCGACGGTCACTTTCTCCTTTAAAATCGGAATGAGTCCTTGCTTCTTTTTTCTGTTCAACTCTAAATAGAGTAAATATGCCGCTACGACGAAGGCTAAAGCTACCATGAGACCGTAGCTTTGGATGGGCAACGTAATATTTGTCCCGAAAATATCATTAATTAGATCGCTTAACTTTGGATACATATCGTATTGCTATTTATCAATTTCTAAAATATTCAATTAATTTTCTCGATAAAAGTATTATGGATTATAAATAAACTCATTTCCATCGTTCAATTTTTCGAGTTTTATTTCTATTTCTTTATTTATCATGGACCTATCAAACTTTGTTGCTACTCGAATATAATTTTTTGTAAATCCATACATAAATCCTTTAGAACGTTCTGCCTCAAAGAGAACTTTTTCAAATCTGCCGATGTTATTCTTGGTAAAAAAAGCTTTTTTCTCATTGGACAATCGTTGTAACGCTTTACTTCTCATTCTGCGCTCATACATGGGAACTTGTTCTTCCATTTTTGCCGCTGGAGTACCGTTGCGTTGCGAATAGGTAAAGACATGCAATGCCGAAATATCCAATCTTGATAAGAAATTGCAACTATCTTGAAAATCTTTTTCCGATTCGGTTGGAAATCCCGTGATCACATCCACGGCAATACAGGCATATGGCAATAAGCTTTTGATCTTGTCAACGCGATGTTCAAACAATGCGCGAGAGTAACGACGATGCATCTTTTTAAGGATTTTATCGGACCCTGATTGTAGCGGAATGTGAAAATGTGGCATAAAATGTTTCGAAACGGCGACAAATTCTATGATATCGTCGCTTAAAAGCTCAGGTTCGATGGAAGATAAGCGGATTCGACCGTCCCATGAGATCGCATCCAACGCTTGTATCAGTTGAAAAAAGTTCTCGCCATGATGTTTTCCAAAATCGCCGACATTGACGCCCGTTAAAATGATCTCTTTTGCGCCTGTTTCGATTGCTTTACGAGCGGTTTTCAGCGTTTTCTCGATGGTGTTGCTTCTGCTTCTTCCTCTTGCATAAGGAATTGCACAAAAAGTGCAGAAATAATCGCATCCGTCTTGCACTTTTAAAAAAACGCGCGTACGATCGCCCGAAGAAAAAGTAGGAACAAACTGCAAAGGATCTTCAATGCGAGCGTTTAGTACAATATTTTCCTTCTCTTGCGATGCGGCGATTAAATCGGGTAGATTATATTTATCGAACGTTCCTAAAACAAAATCAATTTCGGGAGACGCTTCCAATTCTTCTTTTTTTAATTCGGAATAACATCCCATAATAGCAATCTTCGATTGTGGAGCACGTTTTTTGACGCTCCGAATCAAAGCGCGACATTTCTTCTCCGCTATTTCCGTCACTACGCACGAATGGATCACATAATAATCCGCCAAATCGCGGAAGTCCGTAACTCGGAATCCTTTTTCCGCAACAAGACGCATAATATGTGATGTTTCGGAAAAATTTAATTTACATCCAAATGTATGAAAAGCTATACTTTTTCCTTGCGCTATCATTTTGCAAAGGTATAAAAAAGACGCGTAAAAGTATAACTAACGAGCTTGTAACAAAAAGCGTGAGGTTCATGTAATAAATCTATTTTTTTATCTTTGAAATGACGTGTTTATTAATGGATTTTATGCTCGTATCTCGTACATATTTATTAATTTTGCACAAAAGAATGAAATAGGAATAAATTTGGAAAAATCACTTGTATTAGAGGCGCATAAAGCGATTGATATTTTTGGAGTTCAAGAGCGGAATCTTCAATTTTTGCGGGAATACTTCCCGAAATTATCTCTTGTGTCGAGAGGCGAATTATTGAAAATCATTGGCGATCAGGAAGAAATTTTGCGATTTGAGGAAAAATTTCAACTGTTGGAGTGGCATTATGAACAATTCGGAAAAATAGAGCAAAAAGATCTTCAAAAAATCATGGATGCGGCTACCTCCAGCCAATATCATGCAGAAAATAAATTATCGGACGATGTTTTGTTGCATGGCCGAAACGGACAATTGATCAAAGTGAGAACGTTGAATCAAAAGAAATTGGTAGAGTCTTATGAAAAAAACGACTTAATCTTTGCAATTGGCCCGGCAGGCTCAGGAAAAACATACACGGCAATAGCATTGGCAGTGCGAGCATTTAAAAATAAAGAGGTCCGAAAAATTATTCTAAGTCGTCCGGCGGTGGAAGCGGGAGAAAAATTGGGTTTTTTGCCCGGCGACACAAAAGATAAACTTGATCCCTATTTGCAGCCGTTGTACGACGCTTTGCAAGATATGATTCCCGCTGCAAAATTGAGAGAACACTTGGAAAACAATGTAATACAGATCGCTCCGTTGGCTTTTATGCGAGGGCGCACATTGAGCGACGCCGTTATTATTCTTGACGAAGCTCAAAATACGACTACGCATCAAATTAAAATGTTTTTAACCCGTTTAGGGTTGAATGCAAAAATGATCGTTACGGGCGACATTACGCAGATAGATCTTCCTCCGGCGCAAAAATCGGGATTGATCCAAGCGATGCATATTCTAAAAGATGTTCGGGGCATAGGAAAAGTTGAATTCAACAAGCAAGATATTGTCCGCCATAAATTGGTGCAACAAATTGTCGAAGCATACGAACAATTTGATGAAAAAGAAAAGATTCGTAAAGAACAAGCAAGAGAGACATTGAAAAAAGAAGAGAAATAATAATTTAGAATAGGATAATATGAAAACCGCTTTAACAAACACAGATTTTAAATTTCCGGGACAAACAGATGTGTATCATGGAAAAGTACGCGACGTATATACGATCAACGACGATCTTTTGGTCATGGTTGCCACCGATCGTATTTCGGCATTCGACGTAATTCTTCCTAAAGGAATTCCGTGTAAAGGACAAGTATTGAACCAAATAGCTTCAAAATTTTTAAACGCTACGGCTGATATCGTTCCTAATTGGAAAACGGCGGTTCCCGATCCGATGGTAACGGCGGGTTTGAAATGCGAGCCTTATAAGGTGGAAATGGTCATTCGAGGATATCTTACGGGAAGCGCTTGGAGAGAATATAAATCAGGAGCAAGAACGCTCTGCGGCTTGCCTTTGCCGGATGGAATGAATGAGAATCAAAAATTTCCGACGCCGTTGATTACGCCAACGACAAAAGCCGACGAAGGACATGACGAAAATATCTCAAAAGAAGAGATCATAGCGCAAGGATTGGTTTGTAAAGAAGAATATGAACAACTTGAGGCTTATACCGTAAAACTTTTTCAACGCGGAACCGAAATGGCTGCGGAAAAAGGGCTGATATTGGTCGATACAAAATATGAATTTGGAAAACGCGACGGGAAAATTTATCTGATTGATGAAATTCATACTCCCGATTCAAGCCGTTATTTCTATAAAGAAGGTTATGAAGAACGTTTTGCAAAAGGCGAAGCTCAAAAACAACTATCAAAAGAATTTGTCCGCGAATGGCTGATGGAGCATGGTTTTCAAGGAAAAGAAGGAGAACAAATTCCGGAAATGAGCGAGGAATTCATCAATCAAATTTCGGAACGTTATATTGAACTTTATGAAAAAATTACAGGAGAAAAGTTCCAAAGAGCTGATATGGACGATGTAGAAAAAAGAGTAGAGAGAAATATTCGCGCTATATTGTAAAATAACGGCAAAAGCAAGTTTTGCATCTATAAAAATGCGGCAAAAACTAATTGCCGCATTTTATATGGAAGTTAATTTTTGATCTGAACCACGCAATATTTACTGATACTCCAGAATTCGGAAGGATTGAGAATGACAATTTTTTCTATTTGATTTTTATCCTTTACAAATTGATAAGAATTTGCAGGATGAGCCGTTAAAATAGTCGCCCTTTTGGAGTTAACAGGGATCTCTTTTTGCATTCTTATATCTATTTTTTCGGCTAACGAGGCGTCAATTGAAAGAACTTTCCCTTTTTTACTTATTAACGCGCTGTTGATCAGTATCTTTCTGTCGGCGACGCAATACCATGCCGTATTTAGTTGCTTTTCTTGTTGTATGATGGCGTTGCCCATCCCTTCAAACTCTTCGTACAAAGAGGCGACAATTTCCTCCAATTCGGAAATTTTTAACTCATTATTTTTAAGCTGTTGCTCTAAATTGGCGATTCTCCTATTACGCGCATTAATCTCTTGCTCAAATTTCATAATCGCGTTTGACAATTCTTGTATCTCAATATTGTTTTTTTCAATTAACAATTGTAAGGTAGCAACTTTGTCTTTGTTTCGCTTTAACAATGATTTGGTTTCGTTGATGTGTTTTTTGAACTCCTTTTTGATCGAATCCGTTTTAGATTCGTCAAATACTGTAAACGAGCGCAAAAAAGAGATCTTTTTAAGTTGTATATCGTTCAATGATTCTTGAATATCCACTAAAAGCATGAACATATCAATAATAAGCGTATCTTTCTGAAAAAGAAGTCTATTTAAGCTGTCAATCTGATGTAAATAAATGCTATCCTTAAAAACGGCGTCTGCATGATCATTGGTAGAAGGAGCATGGCCGCACCCTGAGAACAATAACAAAAGAAGTACAAAAAAAATGTTTCGTTTTATATTAGCAATCTGATTTGTCATATGAATTTATGAAAATAATAAATACATTTTTGCAAAGGTAACAAATAATTAAATAAAATAAATAAAAATTCACACATAATTTTCAACTTTGGTACAGAAATACTTTTGATTTCGTCCTAATTTTATGAATGTGAGCCTTTTCAACTCTATCTTTTAACCGAAAATATTTTTTAGCGCATTCGTTATTAGGAGTATGATTATTTCATAAAATTGTCTAATTACGTGATCCCAAATTAAGCGTCAGAAATAATTTTAGCGCTTAATCCGGGTTAAAATGGTTGTTAGAGATGGAAAATCAACTGAAAAACGCATCTCAATAACAAAATGGTCAAATCATATTTGGTTAAAACCGAACGGCTCTACTAAAATAGACAGCTTGTTTTTTATTACTTCACTTCTTTTTCACTATCTTTGCAGATAGTTATAAAGATAATACATATAATTGATAATTAAATAGTTAACAGATATTATGAAATATGATCTTATCGTGATTGGCAGCGGCCCGGGAGGATATGTGGCGGCGATCAGAGCTTCGCAACAAGGGAAGAAAACAGCTCTTGTCGAAAGAGCGGAAGTCGGCGGGATTTGTTTAAATTGGGGGTGCATTCCAACCAAAGCGTTGTTGAAAAGCGCGGAAGTATTTACAGAATGCAAACATGCGCAATCATACGGAATAAATCTTACCGATGAAGCGGCGGTAGATTTTCCGGCCGTTATCGGGCGTAGCCGCGATGTGGCGGCCGCTATGAGCCGAGGGGTACAATTTCTTTTGAAAAAGAATAATATAGATATTTTGCAAGGTTTTGGGAAAGTAAAGCCCGGGAAAATTGTCGAAGTTGCGTCAGAAGATGGAAAAATCGCTCAATATGAAGCAGATTATATTATTCTTGCAGTCGGCGCGCGTTCGAGAGAATTACCTGATATCAAGCAAGACGGCGTTCATATTATCGGATATCGTGAAGCGTTAACTTTGGAAAAGCAACCCGAAACGATGTTGGTAATCGGTTCCGGCGCTATTGGGAGCGAATTGGCTTATTTCTACAATGCAATCGGAACGCAAGTTACTTTGGCGGAATACATGCCGAGGATACTTCCCGCTGAAGATGAAGACTCTTCCAAACAGATTGAACGTTCTATGAAAAAAGCCGGCATGAAAATTATGACGGAAGCTTCCGTTGAAAAAGTAGAAATTGTCGATGGAACATGCAAAGTTTCGATCAACACAAAGCGAAAAGGCGTTGTCGAACTGGAAGTCGACGTAGTCCTTTCTGCCGTTGGCGTGGTGACGAATATTGAGAATATCGGATTGGAAGAGGTCGGAATCAAAACAGAAAAAGGGAAAATCATTGTTGATGATTTTTATGCTACAGATATTCCGGGATATTACGCCATTGGCGATATTGTTCATGGTCCGGCTTTAGCGCACACGGCTTCTCATGAGGCTTTAATTTGTATTGATAAAATAGGTGGAAAGGATGTTCATCCAATGGATTATGGAAATATTCCGAGTTGTACATATATTACGCCGGAAGTTGCCAGCGTGGGCTTGACCGAGGCGAAAGCTTTGGAAGAAGGTTATGAAATAAAAGTTGGGAAGTTCCCGTTTACCGCTTCCGGAAAAGCGACGGCGGCAGGGGCAAAAGATGGTTTTATTAAAGTAATCTTTGATGCGAAAACGAATCTTTTGCTTGGCGTTCACATGGTCGGAGCGCATGTAACGGAAATGATTGCCGAAGCGGTTGCTTTACGCCAAAAAAAGGCGACGGCGCAAGACATCTTAGCAGCGGTTCATCCGCATCCAACCATGTCGGAAGCTTTTATGGAAGCGACTTCTCATGCAATGGACGAGTGCGTACATTTGTAAAAGCGACGAAACATGAATATCGAAACCGCTCCTATAGAAGGATTGTTGATTATTACTTCTGACGTTTTTAAAGATGACAGAGGAGTTTTTATGGAAACTTTCAATAGTCAAATTTTAAAAGATTATGGAATTCCGGAGCTTATGTTGCAGGATAATCAATCCATCTCAAAAAAGCGCGTGTTACGGGGATTGCATTTTCAAGCGCCGCCTCACGCTCAGGGAAAACTTGTACGGGTTATTTCGGGTTCTGTTTTGGATGTAGCGGTAGATTTGAGAAAAAAATCGCCAACTTACGGAAAATGGTATTCTGTCTTGTTGAGCGGAGAGAATAACCGTATGTTTTGGATTCCGGAAGGATTTGCGCATGGGTTTTTAGCTTTGGAAAATGACGCGATTTTTGCGTATAAATGCACGAAATTATACAATCAAGAGAGCGAAAGAAGTCTGAATTGGGCTGATCCTGATTTGGCAATTAATTGGGGCGTCGCCGATCCTGTCTTATCTGAGAAGGATAAAATTGCTCCCTTTTTTAAGGATTTTATTTCGCCGTTTTAAAAAGCAATTGCAGTATGAGAAAAGGAGTCATTTTTATGCTAATCGGGATGATTATTACGCTTTTATTTTTCATGATTCAAGGAAGCGAGGTTAAAAATAACGATGAGATAGTTCAAAGGCAGGTCTTTCAGCAAATATTGATGCCATTTGTTCCCGATAAGGTAACGTTTTGTGGGAAAGAGATCCCTTTAAACAAATATAATGTCAGAGAGTCATTTGAAAGAGAGTTAATTACAAACTGTTATCTTCATGGATCTACTTTGCAGACTTTGAAAAGAGCCAATCGTTATTTTTCTGTGATAGAACCGATTCTGAGAAAGAACAATATTCCTGAGGATATGAAATATTTAGCCGTAGCAGAGAGCGGATTACGCAATGTAGTTTCTCCGGCAAAAGCGGAAGGCGTTTGGCAATTTTTGAAGGATACGGGGAAAGAGTACGGATTAGAAGTTACGAACGACGTCGACGAGCGTTATCATTTGGAGAAAGCGACGCAGGCAGCTTGCGATTATTTTAAGAAATCTTACGAGAATTATAAAGATTGGGCTTTAGTAGCGGCGGCGTATAACGCCGGTAATGCGCGTATAAAGGAATTTATCGAAAAACAAAAAACGGAAGATTATTATGATATGCTCATGAGCCAAGAGTCCATGCGTTATGTTTATCGCATTGCAGCTTTGAAGTGTATTCTCGAAAATCCGACTTCTTATGGATTTTATCTCGGAGACGATGATATTTACCCGATAATTCCCGTAGAGACAGTTAAAGTCGATACTTCGATAACTTCGTTGGCGGATTTTGCGCATCAATTTGATATATCTTACCTTATCTTAAAAGAGTTTAATCCATGGCTTCGTAATACTTTCCTGACCAATAAAGCAGGGAAAGAATATGAAATAGTTATTCCGAAAAAGGGATATACCGATTACGATAAAAAACTGCAAAGAGAGAAAAAATCCGGTTGGTTTATAGGATATTAAAAATATTCATTACTTTTGTCCGGTTAATTCTAAAAACACGAATGATTATGAAAACATGTATGAAATGCGCATTAATATTTCTATTGGGAGTATTAATAATTGAGAGTTGTAAAGAAAATCGACCCAAAGATATCGTTTTGATTGCAAAAGATATTTCGGGATACGTTCAAAAAGGTCCTTTTGTTAACGGTTCGACGATTACGATTTCCGAACTTGATTTGAAAATGAATCCAACAGGAAAAATTTTTAATACTGAAATATTAGATAATCAAGGTTCGTTTGAACTAAAAGGCATTGAATTAGTTTCTCAATATGTTGAAATAAAAGCAGATGGATATTATTACAATGAAGTTCTTGGAGAAAATTCTTCTGCTCCATTAAAATTGTCGGCTCTTGCCGACCTTTCCAATCGGGAAAATGTGAATGTCAACGTACTTTCTCATTTAGAAAAAAGCAGGGCGATTTATCTGATCGGAAATCAAGGCTATTCTTTTGCGAAGGCAAAAAAACAAGCAATGCAAGAGATTTTAGCGATGTTGAGTATTGAGAAAAATGATATTGTCGCTTCAGAGAATCTGAATATTACGCAATCCGGAGAGGATAATGCGATATTATTGGCAGCGTCTGTCATCTTACAGGGAGAACGGACGACGTCTGAGTTTAGCGAATTGTTGGAAAATATCAATACCGATTTGAGAGAAGACGGTATCTTGAATAACGCAACTTCTCAAAAAGCCCTAATAGGGCCTCTCAAGTATATGGATTTATCGCAGATTCGGATGAATTTAGAGAGAAAATATCAAGATTTGGGTTTCCAAATTGATGTTCCTGATTTTGAAAAATATGTACTCATGTTTTTAGAAAATACAACTTTTGATGATCCTCAAACATTACTTTTTCCTGAAAAAGGAGCGCATGGCATAAATATTCTACATCCCGACGTATTAGAGGTGAAATGTTTTCGAGAAACCGAATCAGAATATAGCATGGCTGCGGATATTCCTCTAAATGCCTCGTTAAAAGTAAAAATTACCGCTTTGCACATGTTCAAGCCATTTGGCGTCGCATTTGGAAACATTTCAAATTGGGAAATATACGATTATAATATAGACGAAGAGTCTCAAATATATAAAGTAATTGAGGGCGGAAAACCAAGCGATTTAAGAATGAGATTCTATGAAGGAGAATATAGAATTGATTATTACGAAAATAACTCTTCCGAGCCCACCTTTGTTAAGACGTTAAAAGTCACTTTTATAGTGAATGCGCTTCCTGTATCGGGAAAATATGGAGCAAACATTATTCATCCGGCGGTTAGCCATATAAACATTAATGAAGAATGTAGCATATGCGCACATATATCCAAAGGAGAAACTTTAGCCATAGAATTAATGAATCAACATACAGGAATGATTTCTTGGATAACTTCTGATATCGAAAATTGGAAAATGACGGAACTTCCTTATGGAATTCAGGCGTTTTATGTTATTGAGAGCGGAAAGCCGAGCGATGTAAAAGTTCGTCTCGAAAGTGGGAAATATACTGTTAACGTATCTTACAATAGAGTCAAAACATCAAAAAAATTGTGGGTGGGAATGGACTAGAAAATAATTTGATGGCAAAAGAATAGAAGCCGGCTTATTGTTTGCCGGCTCTTTTTCTTTCTATTTCGTCCAAAAGTATTTTTCTCAATCTCAAAGAAGAGGGCGTTATTTCTAAATATTCATCTTCGCCCAGATATTCCATAGCTTCTTCTAATGAAAATTTTGTAGCCGGCGCAATATTCATTTTATCGTCGGAACCTGCTGCGCGCATGTTCGTTAGTTTCTTTGAAACGGTTACATTGACTACAATATCGCCTTGGCGCGTATTCTCGCCAACGATTTGTCCGCCGTAAACTTCTTCAAACGGATTGATAAAAAATCTCCCGCGATCTTGCAACTTATCAATCGAATAGGCAATAGCAGTTCCGGTTTCTTTTGCGATAAGAGAGCCGGTGCGGCGTCCCGGAATCTCGCCTTTCCAAGGCGCAAATTCCAAAAATCTATGCGACATGATTGCTTCTCCTTCCGAAACGGTCAAAACCTGATTACGTAATCCCATCAATCCCCGCGACGGAATGGAAAATTCGAGTTGTATCCGGTCGCCTTTTGTATCGATGGATAATATTTCACCTTTACGTTGAGAAACTAATTCGATCACTTTCCCGTTGAATTGTTCGGGAAGAATGACTGAAAGTTGTTCGATAGGTTCGCATTTTATACCATTAATTTCTTTGATAATTACCTGAGGTTGTCCAACTTGTAATTCATAGCCCTCTCTTCTCATTGTTTCAATTAAAATAGAAAGATGCAAAATTCCGCGTCCGAATACAAGTAAGGCGTCGGGGGAGTTGGTCTCCTCAATTCGTAATGCCAGATTCTTTTCAAGTTCGCGGAAGAGCCGGTCTCTTAGATGCCTTGAAGTAACGAATTTTCCTTCTTTTCCGAAAAACGGCGAATTATTAATAGTGAACAACATGCTCATTGTCGGCTCGTCAATTTTAATCGGCGTCAGCGGTTCTGGATTTTCGGCGTCGCATATTGTATCTCCGATATCAAAATCTTCCAATCCCAAAACAGCGCAAATTTCTCCCGCTTCGATAGGCGTTTTAATTTTCTCCTTAGCCAATCCTTCAAATATATAGAGTTCTTTGATACGTTGTTTGGTCGTAGAGCCATCGCG
Organism: Bacteroidales bacterium; assembly: GCA_031254805.1. GTDB lineage: Bacteria > Bacteroidota > Bacteroidia > Bacteroidales > WRLA01 > WRLA01. The sequence goes on along the minus strand of JAIRTP010000034.1, from coordinate 13,956 downwards.
TTTTGCCAACATAATATCCATGCCGGCTTGTAAAGTTCCCCGCATCAGGCGTCCTACGGCAATTCTTCCCACATAAGAAGAGTAATCCAGTGAAGAGATCATCATTTGAAGATTTCCCTTTTCAGGCTTTGGTTCAGGAATATATTTAATGATAGCGTCCATTAGAGGAGAGATATCTTCTGTCGGCTTTTTCCAATCGTCGCTCATCCATCCTTGTTTAGAAGATCCGAAGACAGTATAAAAATCCAGCTGTTCTTCCGATGCATCCAAATTGAACATCAAATCAAAAACTGCTTCTTGAGTTTCATCGGGGCGACAATTAGGTTTGTCAACCTTATTGATCACGACAATTGGCATAAGATTCAATTCTATCGCTTTTTGAAGAACAAAACGCGTTTGAGGCATAGGCCCTTCAAAAGCGTCGACTACCAGCAGAACGCCGTCGGCCATATTCAAAACGCGCTCCACTTCGCCGCCGAAATCGCTGTGGCCGGGCGTATCTATAATATTGATTTTGTGATCCTTATAACGCACGGACACATTTTTCGATAAAATGGTGATGCCGCGCTCGCGTTCCAAATCGTTATTGTCAAGAATTAAATCTCCCGTTTCCTGATTTTCACGAAATAATTTGGCTTGATGCAACATTCTGTCTACGAGTGTTGTTTTTCCATGATCAACGTGCGCTATTATAGCTATATTTCTGATATTTTGCATGATAATCAATAATTTATTGATTGAAAATTGAGTTTGCAAAGATAGTAAAAAAGAGCGAAGAATTGAGAATGAATTGGATAAAAGTTGACGGTCGCTTTGATACTGAAAAACAAATACGTAAGCCTGTCAGATTATATAAAAAGCAAGCTTCTGTCCGAAAACAGAAGCTTGTCGGTTCAATAATGAAATACAGATTATTCAAATTTATTGTTTAGGGACTATGCCGACTTCATTCGGAGTTGTGCTATTATCTGCAACTTGCCCTTTGATTCTCATCATTATATTGCTATTTTGGGCATTCGACATGATAGTAACTGTTTTGTTAATAGGGCCGACTCTATTTGTGCTGTATTTCACCGATATAGAATCTCTTTGCCCCGGCAAGATCGGATATTGCGGAGGATTGGGAACTGTGCAACCGCATGATGATGAAGCTTTCTCAATGATTAGCGGCTCTTTTCCGGTATTTGTAAAGACAAAATAGCATAATCCGTCGCTGTCTTTCTCGATGGTTCCGTAATCGTAAATGATTCCTTCAGGCGTAATAAAACGATCGTCAAACGTAATTTGAGGAGCATTTTTATTTACTTGATTGTCTTGAGCATAGATAGCGCTCATACCGCATAAAATTGCAAATAATAGAAAATACTTTTTCATAATAAAAACTGTTTAATTTAATTTATCTTTGTTTAAATATTCTTTTTTTTCAATACACTCTTTTATTCTATTTAAGTGGTTTTCAAGATCTGTTGAGGAGAGATTTACTCCTTTCAGATATAAGACGGTCAGGTCGTTGTGATATTTCATATAGACGATAAGCTCGTTGCTGCCGTCTCCTTTTTTCTCGCTTTTTCTTTGAAAATATTTGACAATGCTGCCGTCGTCTTCCGATAAAGATAAAATCTCTTCATATTTTTTTGTTTTGATCATTTCTTCAAAACGAGGGATGGACAATTCGGCGTCGCACATAGATAAACTTTGATACCTTTCCAGACAAGAAAGAGCCGATTTAAGGTCGTAACAAGTACACAAAATCTCAGGCGTGATGTTGATACAAGTTGTCGCACGCTCTTTGATGTCGGGATTTTGTTCCAAAAAAACGTCGATTATTGATTTTTGTCCGTAAAATGTTACGGATAAAAACGTGAAAATCAATAAAATACACAATTTCTTTATCATCCTATAAAAATCATTCATTTAATTCTACCGCCGGACTGTCGCTAGTTGAAAAATTTTCAAATAGCAAACTCAAGTCGTTCAATGTCTGTTCCGCATGTAAAAAAACAAGATCAGGATCGTTAAAACATTCTCCTTCAATCATGATGTAGGTGCCTGAGCAACTCAAATCGGGAATCGCCGTATTTTGTCCTTTCGGAAGCAGAAATATGCCTAAAAGGATCAATCCGCAAGCGGCGACTGTTGTTAACGCTCTTATTATAACTCTTTTTCGATTAACGGGAATAGCTATATGTTCGGCGCTATATTCAATAGCGTTATTCTCCCGGGATTCTGCAAAGAATACAAAAATCGGCTTGTATTTTAATAAATTGTCGGCAACCATATCCGACATGAAATAGTTTCTCAGCGATTCTTCTTCGCTCAAAGAAGTATTGCCTTCAAAATACTTCTCTAACAATAATTTGATATCCTCGCATTGATTCATGATATATGATTTATTTTAAAAAAAATCTCTTTTACTCGTTTCCTTGCTCTTGACAAATTCATCCTGACCGATTCGATACGACATCCGGTTATTTCAGCAATTTCATCCAATTCATATCCTTCAAGGTCGCGCATCTGAATAATTAGTTTTTGCAAATCGGGTAAAGAGTTAATGATCTTTTTGACCAGAGAAACAGCGTCGGCTGCTTCCATCCTTTTCTCAGAACTATCCGTTTCGGCAATGAAGTAAAATTGATCAACCTGATCGGTTTGATGTCTTTTTTGATAATCTAATTTATTGAGGCAGATATTTTTTGTTATTTGTATAGAAAGCGCTTCAATATTTCGATACTCTTCGAGCCGTTCCCGCATTTGCCATAGCTTCAAAAGAACTTCTTGAACGGCGTCTTCCGCCTCTGTCAGATTATTGAGTAATCTCAATGAGTAGCTATAAATTTTGCTCCGTACTGGTAAAACTTCTTCCTTAAATTGATTTAACTCCATTTCTTAACATTCGAAAAACTTCCGTTCTCTTTAATTAGACAAATAAAAGGTGCAAATGTAACATTAATTGTAAAAAAAAGAGTAATCTTACTATGTAATTGTTTGTAGATTCGATTTATAAGTAATTTATTTCTTTGTGATAAATGATGATGGCAAAAATAACGGTTCTCAAAGTTATTTATTTTCCTATATTTGCGCCTGATTTCGAATATGTCCGGAATCAACGTAAACAATTATTTACCTTACAAAAATAAAAAATCATGAAGAGATTATTTGCCGTTTTGATTTTATCTTTTTCTGTTTCGACTGTATTGTTTTCTCAAGTTGAAACTAATATGCAAGTATTAGAGCAGTTTGCTAAAGAAAAAGAAAAAGAATGGAAAAAAGCTGCTAAGAGAGTGAAAAAATTTGCGAAAGAGAACGGAATAGAGAAAAGGAAAGAATTTGAAGATGGCAAGATCATCGAATTAGTCGATGTGAAGAATGGCATGCCCGTATATTTCGTTACCGATAATGCGGATGCGGCCGTAACAACGCGCGCTAATGAATTATGGCCGGGCGGAACGTTAGGGATAGAAGTTACAGGATCCGGATTTGACAAAGTCGCTATTTGGGACGGCGGATCTGTTCGCGTCACTCATCAGGAATTTAACGATATGGGAATTCCTCGCGTGACGCTTGGCGATTCAGGTTCGCAATCTGCACATGCTACGCATGTTGCGGGAACTATTGTTGCTGGCGGCGTTGACCCTGCGGCGCAAGGAATGGCTTACGAAGCTAAGCTGCGTTCTTATATTTGGGATTATGTAATAAGCGAAATGGCGACGGCCGCCGCTGATGGAATGCTGATATCAAATCATTCATGGGGTTATGTAACAGGGTGGCATTATGACAATGGTTGGCAGTGGTATGGCGATTCGTATATAAGTGAAGAAGAGGACTATAATTTTGGATATTATAGCGACGCCGCTCAAGAATGGGATATGATAGCTAAAAATGCTCCTTATTTCTTGATGGTAAAAGCGGCCGGAAATGATCGCGGGGACGGTCCAAACAATGCGGGTTCTTCCGGCGTTCCGGAAAAAGATGGAGGAGCCGACGGTTATGATTGTATCTCCAGCCCGGGAACTTCAAAAAATATTCTTACGGTTGGCGCTGTTGAAAAAGTAATGAACTATACAAAGCCCGGAGATGTAAAAATGACTTATTTTAGCGGTTGGGGACCAACTGATGATGGAAGAATTAAACCTGACGTAGTAGCTGCAGGCTATGACTTGTATTCCAGTATTTCATCAGGAGATTCGGAATACGATAGTTATAGCGGAACGAGCATGTCGTCGCCGAATGCGACCGGAACTTTAGTGTTGTTGATTGATTATTATCAGCAACTTTATGGGGAAAATATGCTCTCTTCTACTTTGAAAGGATTGGTTATTCATACGGCCGATGAATGCGGCCCTGCAGAAGGTCCTGATTATATGTACGGATGGGGTTTGGTTAATGCGCAAAGAGCCGCAGAAGTCATTCAGCAAAAAGAGGATTTAATGACCATAAGCGAGATACAGTTGAACAATGGAGAAGAATATACCAGACATGTTGCTTCATCAGGTAACGAACCTTTAAGAGTTACAATTTGTTGGACTGATGCCATAGGCCCTGTTTATAATCCTGCATTAAATAATCGCGCTCCCGTTTTAGTGAACGATCTTGATTTGAGGGTTGTTGATGAACAAGGAAATACATTTTATCCATATAAACTTGATCCTGATAACCCATCGACTCCGGCTACGAAAGATTCTAAAAACTATGTAGATAATGTGGAGCATCTATACATTGCAGAACCTCAAGGAGTAAATTATACAATTATTGTGGATCATGCAGGAACGCTTAGAGACGGCAAACAAGTTTTTTCACTTATTATAAGCGGCATCGGCGAATATTCAGAGGCTCCTGAATGTACCTCGATAAAGTCGCCTGAGGATGAAAGTTCTAATGCCCTTGTCAATCAAGAGATAGTTTGGAGAAAAGCCGACTTTGCAACTTCTTACGAGGTATATTTCGGAACGGACGGTAATGGAACGGATATTCCAACGAATATTTATAATGGAACAGTTATTACCGATAACTATTTTCAATATGATATGGAGCCTGCTACAACTTATTATTTGGCGATACACCCCGGAAATGATTACGGAACAAATACGCAATGTAATACGATTTACAGTTTTACGACTTATTCGGTCGATGAAATTCCTTATTTTATTGATCTAGAGCATGAAATGGCCCCAGAATTTCCCGAAGGCTGGCAATCGATTGATAATGGTCTGCGAAAATGGGAGGTTACAAACGAAGAGCGCTTTTCGGGCAGAAATGCATTTGCTTGTATGGTCAATTTTGCGCAGATAGAACCCATGGATAATATGTTGATTACGCCTCCGATTGCAGTAACTGCTGAAAAAAAATATGACTTGAAATTTCATTATCGGGTATATCAAGAGATTCCTGAGGTATTGAGAGTCGTTTGGGGAACTTATCCGACATCGGGAGAGATGAAAAACAAGTTGTTTTTTAGCGACGAAGTTACGACGACGCAATGGGAAGAACTTGTTGTTCCCATAGAACCGGAAACCGACGGATACATATATATAGGTATTCATCTTAATTCTCCGGAAGGGAGCGGGTTGCTTCTTGACGATATTTTGCTTGAGTATCAATCAATCGATGATATTAATGATATTGATCAGGACGACATGGCCGTTCACTATGATAATGGATATATACTTTTTAACTGCAAAGAGAAATATGGGAGTATGGAAATATCCGTATTCAATATGTTAGGGCAAAAAGTATTGGAAGATCGATCGGTTACTGCCCAAAACGGGAAAATTAGGTTTGAAGCCGTTGCAGGGGTTTATGTTGTCAACTTTAAAAAAGAAGACGGACAGCGCGTTTCCAAAAAAATAGTCGTTAATTAAACGGTATATTTGTAACATGAAACAGTAAAAACCGCTCAGTTTTGGGCGGTTTTTGCTTTAATTAAGAATGCATTTTTCGTTATTGTCAGATAAACGATATGATTGACGAGAAGAATGGAATGTTATAAGCATGTGATATACAGCATGTTATTTTTTATGAAAATATTTTTATATTTTTTGTGAGAAAATATTGCAGAATTGAAAAAAATCGTATCTTTGTTGCAACAAACTCTAATGTAGAGAGCGAAGTATAAAAAACAGATTGTTTAAAAAATATGGATAGCCTATAGATAAGATTTACCAATTAAGCATTATTGTTTAACTAATAAAAACTCATGAATTATGAAAGTTGCTGTTTCGCTTTCGGATGAGGCGCTGATTGGTAGATATTTGAAAGGAGATCATAATGCTCTTGAATCTTTAATTAGCCGTCACCAAAAAAAGGTTTATACATACATTCTTATGCTTGTACGCAATAAGAATGAAGCAGACGACATCTTCCAAGATACTTTTATCAAGGTAATTAATACGTTGCGTAGCGGATCGTATAACGAAGAGGGAAAGTTCATTCAATGGATAATGCGTATTGCGCATAATTTGGCCATTGACAGTTATCGTAATAACAAGAGAATTCCCATAACCGACGGAGGGGACGATTTTGACATCTTTGACACAATCGGCTTGCAAGATCCGTGTATTGAAGAACAGATGATTGTAACCCAAATTCATAAGGACGTGCGCTCTTTGATCGAATATCTTCCGGAAGACCAAAAAGAGGTTCTATACATGCGCATGTATCGCGATATGAGTTTCAAAGAGATTGCGGAAGCTACCAATGTCAGCATTAATACAGCATTGGGAAGAATGCGCTATGCATTGATTAACTTGCGCAAGATGGTCAATGAGAATAAAATGGTGCTGACTGTATAATTTAGATTTTTTCATATTTTTTTTAATGACGCCCTCAGAGTTACAAAAGCCCTGAGGGTTTTTTATAATATATCACGGTTGAGTAAAGAAGTCTTGATAGCCGCATTGAAAATGGTCTGTTTAGAACTAAAGCGTTACAAATCAATTCCTCGGATCAGACCTGTCGTTTTTTCAATATCTGTAAACGTAACCATATCATACGGTTGATTTGATACATTATACGCTCCCAATCTATATCCTCTGGTCATGTTGGTATTAATCTTTACTGGATATGAGAAATTATCCTGATCTAAAGCAGTTCAAGCGAACGATCATACATTAATTTACTTGTTTAAGGCATTAATCAATAAAGATTAGTCGCTTGTTTTGAAAGCTCAGTAGAACTTTATATTTTGATAGTATTTCGTAACCGATTAATCCGTCTAACGCTATTTCATAATTTGAATTCAGATGGCTCATGTCGTTGAATACAGTATTCGTATTCGGAAATTCTTTTTCACCAATGGTTAATGTTTGTAATTGTCCCGATTCGACTTTTTTCGTTTCACCCGCACCTCGCAAATCTGTTTCTTCTGATTCCGAAATATACTTTCTCAAAGATTCTGTAAGTTTTATATCTATTAAATTAATCTCTGCGCCGCAGTCTATTCCGAAGTTAAGTTCTATATCTCCTATCTTAGCTTTTACGGTCGGGATATGTCCTGACATCTCAATGAGGAGCGCCTCTTTTTTACTTTGTTTATAATTCGTTTCCAGATATTTTTCCGTTTCGGTCGGTTGGATCAGGGTTAGCGTATTATTCGAATAATCAAACAACATATCGTAATCTTTATATATCTCATGGCCGATTAGTCCGTAAATTTCCGTATCTGCTTTTTCTAAATGAGAAAGATTCATTGTCAAAACGTTACTTTCCGTAATTTTTATGCCGTGAAAGTCAAAATCTTCAATTTGGACAATATCCATGTTCGATACGGACGAATTTACTCCCTGAACATTACTCGTGGATATTTTACTGTCATAGTTTTTATCAAAATATTTGCTGTTAAGAATCAGGCGGGGCGAACCATTATCAATATAGAAGGTTCTTTTCTGCCCATTAACGATTGCCTGTGCTGTGGGAATTTTATTCGCTGTTTGTATGGGAATTGTGATAGTTTTCTGATCGTTCTTCTCAACAGCCGTATCCTCTTTCTCCATAGTTTTTACCTGTATTGTAAATAAATCTAACTGTTTCAGTTGATTATCTTTATTGAATACGAATGTTGTTGTTCTTTGTCCTAACTTTTCGGCATACTTAAATTCATAAACCAACGTGAGTTCGCCGTTATTTTCAACTTCGTCTGTTTTATGATACGCTACAACTTCTTCGTTCAGTTGTTTTAGAAGTTGATTGAGTACCACGCTCGCTAATGGCGCTTTTTGCCCAGAGCATGTAAAGTCAGTTGCAAGACATTTTTCAAGTTGTTCGGGCGTTTTGTTGTTAATTGCATCTACTGTTGCTGCAACGATTTTTTGACATTCAGCCTTATTTTGTGCGAAAACCTCATTCATAAAGATTACGCCAAAGAGAATAGCGATACAAACGCCTTTAATTTTATTTGTTGCCATGTTGTTATTGTTTAGCGTTATTTCTATTTTATACCGTATGTACGGTGCAAATATATGTAAATAATTTTATATACATAAAGATGAATTAATTTGCGATTACGTGAAGTTAAGTTATTTGTATAGAGAAATAAATTGAAAGAATTATGTTGCTTTTTCGAGGAATTTCGTTACCTTTGTATTAGATTATTTAAGGTACAAAAACCAACACATTCTAATTGAGTGAAGTTAGTTTCTAAATCGTTACCTGTTTTCTTTTCTGTTGTCAAATTTAGTTGATAATTAACGTATTACTTGTTGGCGTAACATCTGGATAGAAACAAACCGTCAAAAGACAGGCCACTTGAAAATATAATGCTGTTGGATATTGCCGTTAAAATTATGGAGAAGTACAAAGGTTTGGCAGAAGGCGAAAGCTGTTTTCCATGCTTCATAATACGAGCATCAATCCGCACCTGAAAAAGATGGCAAAACAATGCGGTATAGGGCGCAATTTTAATTCCATATGGGCGCGCACATTTGCGATCGAAGCCTGCTTGTCTAACGGAGTTCTTATAGAAATAATCAGCAAGATGATGGGCATTCCAATATCCGAGCAACTCAAATTTATGTTGAGATAATCAGTCAGAAAGTCGGGCGCGACTTTGGCGTACTGTCTAAAAAGACTAAAGATTCGTATGTCATTCCCGATGACAAGGTGTTTTACCGCGTTTATCAATGCGGTAAATATAGCAAATAGAGGATGGAGTTACACCATGAAAAACTGTAACTATGCTGTTTGTCAAAATATTGACACTGACAATATGATCTAATTCAATGGAAGAATGTATCTTTGTTAATAATAGGCAACTCTGAATTGTTGTTTTTTAAAGACGGAGATGGTCCTATAAATTAATACTATCCATCTTCCTATGAAAAATCTGTCAGAACAATTCAGAAGTCAAGAATTAAGATGTAATTATGGGCGCATCTCAGATTTTTAGTATTTTTACAATAGATATGCTATGTTAAGAGTTATAATGATAACAATAAAGCAAAAGCAAACGACATGAAGCAGTTATTAAATATTTTTATTTTTAGCCTTATTGCAATAGCGGCTTTTTCACAAGAACAGTCATTGAAAAAACTGGCATTGGAGGAATTTAAAAACGAACACTACAACGAAGCTATCAATCTACTTGAAGAAGCAAAAATTAAAAATCCCAATGATCCGGAGATTTATTATTACTTGGGTTGGTTCAATCATTACAGAGCTTACGACAGCCGTCCTTTAAACGGTTATGATTATTCATATTCAAAACGTATATTTAACTATTTGGATAAAGCTCTTGAATTAAACCCCAATTATGGAGATGCAAAATATTTTTATGGTGCGGAATGTAGCGGCAATGCATTTTTAGCAATGCAAAATTATAATTCTGATAAACTAAAATACTTCTTCGAACTTGCTTATAAAAAGGGCGCTTATCCCGATTGGTTAATTGAATTTGGAAAGAATATCTTGAATAGTTGTGAAGAGGACGCTATTTTATTTGCAGGAGGAAATGCTGATTTTGATGTTTGTTCATACCTGCAACTTTGTGAAAATTTCAGAGCCGACATTACTGTAATACCTATTGGGAATATCGATCGTCCTTGGTATGTGGGCTTCTTGAAAAATGGATTGAATGGATGTGTTCGAAAAGTTCGCATAAACCTTAATGAACAACAGATAATGGATATTCATCCTTTTAAGTGGAAAGAAACCGAGATTTCTATTGATGTTTCACCGAAAGATAAAGCCAAATTCGACTTGTCTGATAATTATAAATTGATGTGGACTATTTCTCCTGATTTAAATTCAGAGAGAATGCACTCAAAAATAGAAAATGAAACAGCAAAAAAGAGAACATATCTCAGTCCACAAAGGGCTATTCTTCTTCAAATCGTGCAAGATAATTTTTCCGAACGCCCGATTTATTTTTCAAATTTCGCTGAATCAAGCTTCTATGCGGGATTGAATGATTTTTTTCAAAATTGTGGACTTGTATCGAAGTTAACACCTATAAAAACACAAAGCAGCAATTACGAATTTGATGAGTCAACAGTCAGCCTGTTACTTGTTCCACAAAACTTTGAACATTATAGAAGTATTATGAATAATGATATTCCTCGAATATCAGGAATTGTTCTGTATGGATATAATCGCATGTTGTTAAACCTTGCGGATAGTTATCGAAAATCTGACGATACTAAAAATTTGGAGAAACTTGTAAAACTGTATTTGGAAAATTTTAAAATTAATTTTGATTCCGAATATGAAGATTTGATAATTAATGAATTGCAAAAGAAACTAAGAGAAAGAATGTGATTCGAGAGAACAAACAAATACTTGCTATTAAGCTCTTGCCTTTTGCTTTTCATAATTTTGAAGAGACATGGGCGATCTGTAATTTGGGCATGGAGAGATTGGGGAATTACAACCATTTACCGTTATCCCATCACAGTTTATCATAGCAGTATCGCTTTTTACAGTATTTGGGCTCATGATGGTTTTCGCTAAAGGGCTATACAGAGCCTCTCGGACTTATGACTATGCTACGACAAGATTTACCGGAATGCTATTTTTGAATAGTTTTTCCCGTATATTTTCTTGGTTATCTATTTCAGAATCTACACTCCCGAAATAATCAGCATAGTATTATTGATACTGCCACTTACAGTGAAGCGGAAAGAATTATCCAAAAATGTTGAAATAATTGTATATTAAAACATTCTGCTTCTGCATAAACAAAAATGAGGAGGTCTCGGAAATCTTTTTAACTACAAAGCAACTAAAAATTCATAAAAGGTTCAAGGTATAACATATTTAAAACCAAATACATACAGGTTCTTTGAAGAATCCTGCTCTCTTTGAAGCTTCAATATTTTATCTGTTGAGACGTCCTCATTATAATCTTCTCGCAATTGCGCAATTGCGAGAAAATCGTTTGCCGAGTTTTACAAGGTTGATATTCAAGCAACCTTTTGGTAAAAAAATATTTGCCGTGAATTACATGATCACAATTAAAAGGCAGACGACCAATGCAATAAGCGTTGCTCCTTCAATGAGGCCGGCGACAACGATCATTGTAGAACGAAGGTCGTTAGCTGCTTCAGGCTGGCGCGCCATTGACTCCAAAGCGGCTTTTCCTATTTGTCCAATTCCTAAACTGGCTCCAATCACTATAATTGCAGCGCCGATAGCCGCTCCAATTTTTGCATACGCAGTCAAATCGGCAATTGCTTGTAATAAAACTGAAAGTAATTCCATAATCTATTATTTTTATAATTTTTTAATGTGCTTCTTTATGATGTTCTTCTGTTGCAAGTCCTATGTAAAGAGCAGATAAAAGCGTGAAAATAAATGCCTGTATAAATGCTACCAACAATTCAAGTAAATACATAAAAAGGCTTAGGAAAATGCTTAATACACTTGATCCTAATCCTAACGCGAAAGAATTCACTCCTAATAAAAAGATAAGGCAGACAAAAGCGAGCATTACAATGTGTCCTGCCGTAATATTGGCAAAAAGACGCATGGTCAATGCAAATGGCTTTGTAAGCGTGCCGACAAACTCAATGAAAGGCATCAATGGAATGGGAAATTTCATCAACATAGGAACGTCGGGATTAAAAATCTCTTTCCAATAATGTTTATTCCCGTTAAACGCGGTTATGAAAAATGTGAACAGAGCTAATGTTAGCGTGACGGCGATATTTCCGGTTACATTGGGCCAGTTTGGAATTTGTCCCATTACATTATTAATGAGAATGAAAAAAAATACGGTCAATAAAAACGGCATATGCTTTTCATACTTTTTCTCTCCAAGACTTGGAATGGCGATGGTGTCGCGAACAAATATGACGGCTATCTCGAAAGCATTCCAAATTCCTTTTGGCGCTTTCATCCGATTTCTCGTATAAGCTCTTGCCATACCATAAAATATAAAGAAAACGACAATACATCCGAGAAAAATTCCGACAACGACTTTCGAAATAGAAAAATCCCAAACTTTTGATTCATATAAAGACCCGTCGTCGCGACGACGAATGACATTCTCATTTTCGTCAATCTCAAATCCTTTATGAGAATGCGTAACGCTATGATATAAATGTTTGGATGAAAAACAGTGCAATTTTCCTTCATGAATCAAGATCATAGGGAGATAAATGGCGACGTCTTTTCCGTTGGGAAGAGTCATAAAGTGCCATTCATGCGCGTCTAAAACGTGAGAGATTATGATTTTGCCCGCATCAAGAGGCGATTCCTCAGAATGAGAATCGCGGCTTGCTTCCATTGCATCGCGACCTCCGGCAGCGTCTTGACTTTGATGCGCCGCCATATTTGGCAAAAATACTTTGCCTGTGAAACCTACCAATACGGCGAGAACAATCGCCGCTCTGAGAATAAACTTTTTAACGCGCATTCCCTTTATCTAAATTAGATGCCTTATACGTTATCATTTTGACGGGTGCAATATTAATAAATCTTTCCATGCAAACGTCGGTTTTTTATTTTTTATTTTCCCATGAAAAATGTTGACCTCTTTTTGAGACCTGCATTATGCCCTAAATTTTCATGACTCGGATAATATGAACGAGTTATATGTTCAGCATTACGACAAGCAAATATCGTTAAGAAATTTATTATTCCTTTTGTATCCATATTGCTTACAACCTGAGTTCGACGTGAGAAAAAAATAAAAGTTGCATATTTGCGAAAATATATATATCTTTGTTGTTAATATTCAATTTAATAACAATATCAAATCAGTAAATATAGTTGAAAAATACTACGCCATCGACGAATTCTGCAACAATTTTGAGAAAGTATTACTCCAGTGTTTACTTCCGGCAGAAACAGGCAAAAAAACAAGAAATCGCGCGGGGAAGATGTCGACAAGCGAAATGATTCTAATTCTTTTTCATGCCAAATCGTACCGAAATCTCAAACATTTTTACCTGTTTTATGTTTGCAAACAGATGCGGGGATATTTTCCCAACACGGTGTCATACAATCGATTTGTCGAATTGCAACAAAAAGCCATGCTAGTCCTCGCTGTATTCGTCAAAACGCAATGCCTGTCGCAATGCAACGGTATTTCATTTATTGATTCTACCAAAGTTGCCGTTTGTAATAACAAGAGAATCAGAAGAAACAAGGTCTTCAAAGAGATTTCCGAAGTAGGAAAATCGACCATGGGATGGTTTTATGGCTTTAAATTAAACATTGCGTCAACGATAAAGGCGAGTTGCTCAATTTCGTCACCGCGCCCGGAAATGTTGATGATAAAGAGCCGGTTAAGAATGAAAGATTTTTAGAAAAAATATTCGGAAAAATTTTTGCCGACAAAAGAAGCCTTCCATAAAAGTTAAATTTCGAGAATATACGAACAGCTCACGCTTATTTTGAACTTAGGTTATTAGGATCGGTTTTAAAGAATCCGATATCTATTTTAGAAGCATTTATTGTAGATTTCCATCCATATTTCCAAGCATTTTTAAAATAATCTTTCCCTCCATTCCAAAACTCGAACCC
>JAIRTP010000089.1 GCA_031254805.1 Bacteroidales bacterium | reverse complement strand
TATTATGCTGTTGGCCAAAAATACAAAACGATGCGTCATTTCTGCGTTCTTGCACCTCTGTATTCTTTCCTTTATATCGATTTCCATCCATAATCATTCATATATTTATCGGCAACGAATGTAAAAAGTTTTTCAACATAAAAAGTAAAATTTTCAAAAAAATCATAATATTTTTTTAACATTTTGGGTATATGAATCTTACAGTTCGATTTTTTGCATATATTTTTCCAATTTCTCCGCTCCTGTTTTCCTTCCCTAACGCAATCCTGCTTTTTCCCTCATATTCCAATTTCTATTTTAAACGATCTTAAATTATGCCTGCAGTAAAATTAGCTACAACATAAAGCAGGCAAAATATCATCACCAGATTAGCAACGGAGACGGCGAGCGTCATAATCAAATCCAAGCTATTTATTGTTATTGAAAATATTTTTTTAAGGCATTGAATAGCCATCGGAAGCGATAATAGAACAATAAGCGCCAAAGGATGCAATATATTAAAGATCACAAAACAGACGATTGCCGTGTAGCTTGCAAGTATTAATATGGCAAAATAGATTTTGGAAGCCTGCACGCCAAACATCATTGCTTGCGTTTTAATATGTGCTTTTCCATCGTTGACGATATCTCGGGTATTATTGGCATGTAAAATAGCGACGATTAAGAATCCTGCCGGCGTGGTTATTAATAACATTTTCCACATCAACATTCCGGTCATTACATAGCCGATTCCTAATCCAATTAATAAGCCGTAGATAATAGAAATATTAAGATCGCCCAAAGCGATATTTTTCAATCTATTATAAAAATATGCTCCTAAAAAACCCGCTATTCCGATCCACAATAAGTGCCATCCGGAGCGAATAAGCAGATAGATCCCAATGACAGAACCAACTAAAAGCGCTATTACGCCAAAATTATAGATAGATTGCGGCGTAAACTGTTCATCAACTAAAATACGGCTTGAATAAGTATCTTTTCGATCTACTTTAAATTTATAATCGAAATAATCATTGAGCAGATTCCCTCCGACCTGAAAAATAACGGCTCCAAAAAGCGCTATTACGCCATGCAACCAATGAACAGGAACGGTTAAATTGTTCCTTATAAAGAAAATATAAGAAATAGCTACCAAAGCGGGCATACTTGAGGCCGTGAGAGACCAAGGACGCGTTGCAAATATCCACTCTTTCAGGCTGTGTTTCATAATATTACTTATTTTATATTTTTTTGCAAATTTATGCAAAACAGTTTCTTTGCAAATTATTTTTGTAACGTTTTGTATTTAAAAAGCGAATATTATAAAAACTAAGGGATACCCGAAACAAAGTTCAGCATAGCCAAAGGCAATATCTTGACGCCCATTCAAGACTTTAGAGAAACTGTTATATCTCGTTTATTTCGCGTCGCTAAGGAGATATTTTATTGATTAACGCCGCCGCCCAAAGCTTTATACAATTGAACTGTTGCATTAAGTTGATCCAAAAGAGCGTCGTTGAGGGCTATTTCCGCATCGAAAAGTTGCCGTTGAGAGTCAAGGACGTCCATATAGCTGATCACGCCGTTGATATATTGCAATAATGCCAACTCGTGATAAGAATTAGCTGATTGATAGAGCGTTTCAGTGGAATGATACATCTCTTTGGTTTTGCGAAAAGCAGTTATGGCGTTGTTTACTTCTCGAAAAACTTCCAATACTTTTTGTTCGTATCGAAAAACCTCCTGCTCGTAAGCCGCTTGTGCCGCTCTATGCGTCGCATTTTTCTTTCCCATACTGAAAACAGGTTCGGTAATAGACCCGAGAATATACCATGCGGGGCTTTTCAAAAAGTTAGCGAGTTCATCGTTTTCAACTCCTGCAGAGCCTGTTAATCTTATCCTTGGGAACATATCGGTCAATGCGACGCCGACTTTTGCATTTGCTTCACGCAGTTGTTGTTCAGCCAAACGAACATCGGGACGGCGTTTCAATAAAGACGAAGGAATATCAATCGGGAGATCTTCCGCAATGGCAAATCGCGTAATATTTTGTTCGCGTTGGATTTCTGCCGGAAATTTTCCCAATAACAACGAGAGTCCGTTCTCTTTCAACTTAATTTCATTTTCTAACTTCGGAATCATCGCCTCGGTGCGCGCCAATTCTACCAAACTTTGGCGATAAGGAATTTCGGAAGTTAAACCGCCTTCATAGCGTAATTTTGCAAAATGGACGGCCGCTTTTCGAGCTTCGACAGTTTGAGCGACAATATTATATTTTCGATCCAGCGCTTTGAGCTCAAAATAATCCTGTGCAACTTGCGAGATAATAGTCAATCGTAAAGCTCTCTGTGCTTCTACTGATTGCATATAGGCGGATATTCCCGCTTCGTTTTGCCAACGAAGATTTCCCCAAAGATCCAATTCCCACCCAAAAGTAAGGCGAACATTCTGTTCCGAAGCATATTTCGGAACAGAACCGCCGTGATTAAGATATTCGCGATCGCCGCTTACTTGAGCGCCGATTTCGGGAAAGATACCGGCAAATTTAATCCTTTTTGCCGCCGCCATCTCTTTAATCCGAGCCGTGGCAATCAACATATCTTTATTATATTCCAATGCTGTAGCGATAAGTTTCTGTAATATAGAATCCGAATATAAAGTACTCCATCCAATATCTGCGGCAACTCCTTCTTCCAGCCCTTGCGTATCAAAAGATTGAGGAACTTCCATCTCCGGAAGCTTGTGTACTTTCCCGATTTTACAAGCCGGAATAGAGATAGTAATTATCGCAAATAATAGAACAATATATGTTTTATATTTCATAATCAAACATTATTTTGACATTCGTTTTCCGGAATTCCTTTTAAATCTCGGAAAGCGGATTTTGGAAATTTTAAACCGTTCTTTGAGTTTATAAATCATTACGAAAAAGAAAGGAACCAACACAATTCCTACCGTTGTAGCGACAATCATTCCAAAAAATACGCCCGTTCCAATTGAATGACGGCTTACAGAACCGGGGCCGGAAGCCAACACCATTGGTAACATTCCCAAAATAAATGCCAACGACGTCATCAAAATAGGGCGGAATCTCAATCTTGCCGCAGTAATGGCGGCATTTAGCGGCGTTTCTCCTTTTTCAACACCTGCTTTGGCAAATTCAATGATCAAAATGGCATTTTTGGCGGCAAGCCCGATCAAAGTTACCAATCCGATCTTGAAATAGATATCGTT
This sequence comes from Bacteroidales bacterium, assembly GCA_031254805.1. GTDB lineage: Bacteria > Bacteroidota > Bacteroidia > Bacteroidales > WRLA01 > WRLA01. The sequence goes on along the minus strand of JAIRTP010000089.1, from coordinate 16,704 downwards.
ATCTAATCCTGCTACCAAAATCCCCAAATAAGCTCCCAAAGCGGCTACAGGAAGCGAAAGCAATGCAGAGATCGGAACCGTCCAACTCTCATATTGAGCGGCAAGGAAAAGAAATACGAAAACCAAAACAAGAGCCATGATCATTCCGGTTTGTCCCGACGATTTCTTCTCCTGATACGATAATCCGCTCCACGCTAATCCGATATTTTCCGGAAGGTATCCTTTCACAATCTCCTCGATATCCGCCATTGCCTGTCCTGAACTATATCCCGGAGCAAGAGTTACCTGCATAGCGGCGGAGGTGAACATATTAAATCGTGAAATACTTCCCGGACCGGTCGTATAATTCGTTTTTCCTAAAACGGTTAACGGAACCATCGTCCCTTGATCGGTCTTTACAAAAAACAGGTTGATATTATCCTGCGTAGCTCGAAACGATTCATCTGCTTGAATATAAACGCGATAAATACGGTTAAACATATTAAAATCATTAACATAAACCGAACCGAGATACGCTTTCATTACAGTAAAAATGTCGGATAGAGGAACTCCCAAACGTAAAGCTTGGTCTCTATCTACGTCGAAATAGAGTTGCGGGATTTCAGATTGTAACGAAGACGACACGTTTGCAATTCTTTTGGATTGCATGGCATAATGTTTAAACGTGTCGACGGCGTTTACCAAGTCGTCCCATTGCGCATTTGATTTTGCTTGTAGATAAAATTCTATGCCTCCCGCCGAACCTAATCCCGGCACAACAGGCGGGCGGCTGGCATGTACTTTTATTTCCGGATAGTAATAAAATGCATCTTCTATCTGTTGCATCACCTTTTCCACGCCGGCTTTGCGTTTTTTCCACGGTTTCAATATCACGGTTAAAGCGGCGCGTCCCTGATTGATTCCCACGCGCGGACTCGATCCGATTACATTTTGAACGTAATCTACATCTTCAATACCGGTTATGTAATTAATAGCGCGATTCGTCACGTCGCGCATACGTTCCAAAGTCGTTCCTTCGGGCATTTCAAGTTCCATCGTAAAATACCCTTGATCTTCCTGAGGAATAAAACCGGTAGAGATATATTTATTCAAAACAAAAATAAAAACCAATACCATTCCGAATCCCGCCATTATTCTTTTGGGATTCTTAATGGTATTTTTCAAAATCTGTATATAACGTTTATTTCCCTTATCCAACCAAATATTGATCTTTCTGAAAACAATATTTTTCTTTCCGGAGGCGGAGCGTAATAAAATGGCGCACATGGCGGGGCTTAACGTCAATGCCACAACGGCCGAAATAACGACGGAAACGACAATAGTAATAGCAAATTGTCTAAATAAAGCTCCCGTAATACCGCTTAAAAAACTAACGGGAATAAACACGGCGGCCAATACCAACGCCGTGGCAATCAATGCTCCGGTCAATTCCTTCATCGCAATATGCGTTGCTTCCCGCGCGCCGATCTTTCGCTGTTCCATGATTCGCTCTACATTCTCTACAACCACTATAGCGTCGTCAACCACAATACCGATAGCCAATACTAATCCCAATAACGTTAAAATATTGAGCGAAAAGCCCATGATCAACATAAAACCGAATGTCCCAATGAGCGAAATAGGAACCGCAATGATCGGAATAAGCGCCGCTCTCCAGCTTTGCAAGGATAAGAAAACCACAAGAATAACTAAGAATAACGCCTCAAAAAGAGTTTTATATACTTCATGAACCGATTCGGAAATATAATTAGTCATATCAAACGGAACCAAATATCCAAGTCCTTCCGGAAAATCGTTAGCAATTTCAACCATTGCCGTTTTCACCTCATCAGCCACTTGTATGGCATTTGCTCCCGGAAGCATATAAATACTCATAATGGCGGCATTTTTCCCGTTCAATCCGCTTTCAGTCGTGTAGGAAGAAGCTTCTAACGACACCCTGGCCACGTCGCGCATTCTGATATAAGAACCGTCGTTATCGGCTTTAATTACAATATCTTCAAAATCATTTACCGTAGAAAGTCGTCCCGGAGCGGTAATAGGAATCGTAACATCGACGCCTGATATAGGAGGTTTTCCCAATTCTCCGGCCGCTGATTCTCTGTTTTGATCTTTCAGAGCATTTTGTAAATCTTTAACAGTCAAACCAAAACTTGCCATTTTATCAGGATAGACCCAAATTTGCATTCCATAGTACCGACTTCCTACATTGGATACTTGTCCAACGCCGGGAATACGGCGAATAACATCTAAAATGTTGATGGTCGCGTAATTACTGAGATATATTTCGTCAAATTTCGGATCTTCGGAAATTAACGCAATGATTAAAAGTTGGTTCGGAGATTGTTTTTCAACCGAGATACCATTTTGTATCACTTCTGCCGGAAGACGCGATTCTGCTAATTTTACCCTATTTTGAATTTCAATAGCGGCAAAATCGGGATTTGTATTGATGTCAAAAGTAATCGTAATGGATAATCCTCCCGTATTTGACGAACTTGATTCCATATAGATCATTCCCGGCGTTCCGTTCAATTGCTGTTCAATAGGCGTAGCGACCGCTTGCGAAACAGTTAATGCATTAGCTCCCGGATATGATGCGGAAACTTTAACAATTGGGGGCGTGATATGAGGATATTGCTCTATCGGGAGCAGAACCAATCCGATAACTCCTAAAAGAACAATAAAGATTGAAATTACCGTTGAAAATACCGGCCTGTCAATAAAAAATCCGGGCTTCATCTACAACTACTTTTTGATGGATTCTTGTTTCGACGAATCTACCGACGGCTGTGGATATTGCCAGATAACCTTTTGTCCATGAATTAGTTTCTGATATCCTTCAACCACAATTTTCTCTTTTGAAGAGAGACCGCGATTGATAACGATTTTGTTGTTCTGCTCTGGTCCGATCTCCACAAACCTTTTTTCAACGACGCTATCCGGACGCACAACAAATAGAAAAGCTCCGCCGCGTTCTATTGAGATGGCTTTTCGTGGTACAACCATCACGTTTTCCATTACGTCCAATAACAAAGTTACCCGGGTAAATTGTCCCGGCAATAAGACATGATCGGGATTGGAAATTTCGGCGCGCACGCCAAAAGTTCCACTTTTCGGATCAACTAGGGGCGATGCAAAATCCACAATTCCTTTTTGCGAATATACGGTATTATCGGCCAATGTAACCGTTACGGTAGGTTGCCATGAACGGGTTGCGTCCAACTCTCCCAAATGAACATTTCTGCGTTGCGTCCTGAGATAATCCAAAGCGGTAAGTTTAAAATCTACTAAAACCGTATCGCGCTGCACGACCATCGCCAAAAGCGATGAATTGGATTTTCCAACTAATGTGCCGATATCGACATATCGTTCGCTGATATAGCCTGATAAAGGCGAACGCACTACTGTATAACTCAATTGCAGCTCTGCTTGAGCTAAATCAGCTTTACTCATCGAAACGCTCGCATTAGCCATATTCAGAGCGGCTTCCGCATTGTCCAATTCCAGACGGCTCGTAGCGTTTTGCTCATACAACGGCCGTAATCGTTCTACGTCTCGCTCCGCTTTTGCCGCTTGCGCTTCGTCTTTTAACAATTGCGCGCGCGCTTTTTCAACCCGCGCTTTGTACAATTGATTATTAATATAAAACAACGGATCGTTTACCTCCACCTTTTTACCCTCCTCAAAAGCCATTCGTTCCAAAAAACCTTCAACGCGCGCATGTATTTCAACGCTTCGATAAGCCCTGATCTGTCCGGCATATTCTCCGTAAATTTCAATATTGTCTATCTTAATATCCTCTATTTCAACAACAGGAGGCTTAACGACAGGTTCTTTGCATGCATGGAGCAACAAAACGAAAAAAAATAGATATTGCGACTTTTTCATTATATCATATCCCACTTCGATAAATATGATGCAAAAATAACGTACTTATTGTAATGAAATTACGAGAAAACATTTAAAAATAACATTATTTAACATTTTATAACAGTAAACAATTATTTTTTATGTTCAAAACATAATTTCAAGATCAAACAGGTATAAAAATGGATAAAATTCTTCTCGCTCAGAGCAATCGCATCAAAATTTTGAATATCTGTTATAAGCGCTCTGTAAATCTTTTTTTATGAAATATTCAAGTTATAGACCACTTTCTATTTTTTGTCGCAGTTAAATATTTTTGATGCAGAGTCCTTAACTTTTCGTTGGGTATTATTCTTCAAATTCAAAAAAGTTTTACCTTTGCAAAAAATCATGAATACTCCAATGAAAATCTAATCAGCTTTATAAAGCGCCGGATTTTTTGTCAATGATATCATTGAATTTATGACATCGTCTTGAAACATGTCGTAAAATGGAGTTTTTCCTTTGCGTATAATTTAAAATAAACGGTTATCATTCTTTATTCATTGACAAGAATATCTGCGAGCATTTCTCCAATTATCAATATTTTGTTCAATGTTTAAAAATAGAATGTATGTCAATTATAATCAAGAATTTAACATATTTACACACGGATAAAGAACTTTTATTTAAAAGTCTCTATCTTTCACTTAATAAAGGAGAAAAGATAGGGCTTGTCGGGAATAACGGAACGGGAAAATCGACATTATTCAAAATCATAACTAAAGAGTTATCTTTTTCTTCGGGAGAATTATATTGTTCTGTCGCTCCTTATTACGTACCGCAACATTTTGGGCAATACGACCATTTGTCGGTAGCGGAAGCTATACATATTGATAAAAAATTGCGGGCGTTATGCGCTATTTTGCAAGGTGATGTTTCTGCAGAAAATTACGCATCCCTCAATGATGACTGGAATATTGAAGAACGATTGCAAAACGCGCTATCGATTTGGGATTTAACGCATATTTCAGCTTCGCAAAAATTGGGAACAATGAGTGGCGGAGAAAAAACGCGCTTGTTTTTAGCTGGAATTACATTACACGAACCCGAAATTATTCTTTTGGATGAACCCAGCAATCATTTGGATTATATTTCAAAGGGAAAATTATATAATTTGCTGAAAGATTCTAAAGCGACCGTCATGGTTATTAGTCACGACAGAACGTTGCTGAATCTGCTGCCCGCTATTTATGAATTACATAAAGACCGGATAGCCTGTTATCCGGGGAATTATGAAAATTATAAAATACAAAAGGAACAGGAACGCGACGCATTGCATGAAAAAATCAAAGAACAGGAAAAATCATTGCGAACGGCGCGAAAAATCGCTTGCGAAATGACTGAACGTAAACAAAAACAAGATATTCGCGGCAAAAAACATAGCGCTAAAAAAGGCGTCGGAAAAATGGCGATGAACGCTTTAAGAGATCGAAGCGAAAAGAGCGGCTCGAAATTGAAAGATATTCACGAAGAAAAGACAAGTTCGATCAAAGAAAAATTGATGGAGTTTCGTTCTGTTTTGCCCAATGTAAAATTAATGAAAACAGATTTCAATACATCGCCGTTGCATTATGGGAAAACGTTAATTGAAGGGCAAAACGTTAGATTTTCCTACGATAAGGAATATGTATGGAAAATGCCGTTGAATTTTCTAATAAAAAGCGGCGACCGTATTGCGATAACGGGACGAAACGGCTCAGGGAAGACGACGTTGCTTAAATTAATGTTAGGAGTTTTAAATCCGTCGGAAGGAATCATAGAAAAAGCCGCTTTCAAATATAGCTATTTAGATCAAGAATATTCGATGATTGATGACAAACTGACCGTTTTCGAGCAACTTTCTTGTTTCAATACTTCTTTACAAGATCACGAAGTTAAAGCCATATTAAACCGGTTTCTTTTCTCTTTTGATATGTGGGATGAGCTTTGTGGAAAATTGAGCGGAGGCGAAAGGATGAAGTTAGCTCTTTGCTGTCTTATGGTCGATACGAATACGCCGGATCTTTTTATCTTAGACGAGCCCACAAATAACATTGATATTCAAAATATTGAAGTATTAACAGCAATGGTGAAAGAGTTCAAAGGAACTGTAGTCCTTATTTCGCATGATGCATATTTTGTAGAACAAATCGGGATTGATTATTCAATAGCGCTGTAAATCTTGTTTTATTTTCCGCAGAAATAGGAAGAAGCGGCTCTGTCAAAAATGTAAGATTGTATACATCACATATTTTCAATGATTTCTGCGGAAAATAATTATATATTTTAACATAAAAAATCCATTATGCATTGCAAAAATCCTTTTTGATTATCAACATGAAGCCAATGACCGGCATTAGGAATAATAACGACTCGACTGTTTGGAAACGTCTCTTGAATAGCGGGAATATCTTCATCCGCAGTGTAATCCGAATATTCCCCTTTCAGAAAAAGCGTTTTACCTTGAAAAGTATTTTCGGAAGTAATTTCTATAGGAACATTCGGCAAATTTTGTACAATCGCTTGTATGTTTGGTTTCCAAGAAAGCGTTCTATTACGGTCTTGTTTGATATTTTTCAAAATCATATCCTTTACCCGAAGCGGACAACTTATATATTTTGAAAGTTCATTTCGGGAAGAGAACGCATTCAGGTCAATATTTTGAGCAATTGTAATGATATTCTTGACCTCGTCAGAAATATCAAACGCTTTTATTCCGACGTCTACAACAATCAACCGTTCAACTCGCTCCCGATATTTCAAAGCGAACGACATGGCCAGTTTTCCTCCCATGGAATGGCCAAGCAAATTGATCTTGGATAATCGTAGCTCCTCAAGCAATGCAATGATATCTGCTCGCATGGATTCATAATCCATTTTCAAACAATGCGGCGAACGACCGTGATTCCTTAAATCGGGAACGATCAGATGAAAATCTTTCGATAATATTTGCGCAACGGGAATCCAATAATCGGACATCCCGAATAATCCATGCAAAATGAGCAACGGAGTTCCTGTTCCAAATTGGCGATAAAAAAGTTTCATCAAACTTCTTTTTTAAAGAACAGACAGGCGTCTCCATAACTTAAAAAACGAAAATCATGTTGCAATGCATATTGATAAGCCTCTTTCCATGCATCTCCTGTAAAAGCTGAAACCAACAGCAACAACGTGCTTTGCGGTTGATGAAAATTGGTCAAAATGGCGTCTGCCATGCGAATTTTATATCCCGGCACGACCATGAATCCTGTACTGCCGTACAATTGTTCTAAATCGCGACGGTTCATATAATCCAAAACCGCCTGCAAAGAAGTTTCAACGGATATCTCTCTATTTTGATAATTATCATATACTTCCCATTGCGAGATAAAAAAATCGAAGTTCCTTTTTTCGATCGTTAATTTCACGCCAAACCAATAGAGCGATTCCAACGTTCTAACCGTCGTCGTTCCAACTGCAATATTGATTCCCGAAACCGGTTTTAAAAGCTCCTCGACGGTTTTTTTAGAAATTTGCAGTTTTTCGGTATGCATAGTATGGTCGGCGAGCGTTTCGGAAGAGACCGGCTTAAACGTTCCCGCTCCGGTATGCAAAACTACTTTTAACTGCTTCATGCCGCTAACTTCCAATTGTTCAAGAACATTTTTTGTAAAATGTAAACCGGCTGTCGGAGCGGCCACAGAACCCTCTTCACGCGCATAAACTGTTTGATAAGCATTTTTATCAGCAGGCTCTGTTTTGCGCCGGATATAAGGCGGCAAAGGAACGTTCCCGCAATGTTCGGTTACTTCGGAAAAAGAACAGGACTCCGGAGTCCAAGAAAATTTTATCAAAAATGTAGCCTCTTCCCTTTCAATCAGTTCCGCATAGAGTTTTAGCGAATCCCCATTATTATGGATCCATTCGATTTTTCCGGATTTCCATTTTCGAGCATTTCCGACAATACAACGCCAAACACAATGTTCTTTTTGCGAAAAAGCGCGTTCTATATCCGTATAGGGAGCGACCGGTTCCAAACAAAATATTTCGATCGCAGCTCCCGAATTCTTTTTAAATGCCAAGCGCGCTTGAAAAACGCGTGTTTCATTGAATATAAAACGGCTCCCGGAAGGAATAAAATTGATAATGTTTTTAAAAACGGATTCTCTGACAAGGTCTTCTTTCCAAATCAATAATTTTGATTCATCCCGTTTCTCTAGAGGATAATAGGCGATTTTCTCCGCCGGAAGTTCATACGAAAAATCTTCAATGCGTAATTGACGCGGCTGTATCATTTCTTTATAAAATTGGAAATCAAGGAAATCAGAATATATATTAAGATAATCGACGGCAAAGCGTTATTGGTAAATACAATGATTAATAATAAAGCGCAAAACAGAAAAATATATCGAATAATATTCTCTTTGAACCTAAAATTTTTAAATTTCAAAGACATCAAAGGAACTTCCGCTATCAAAAGAAACGAAAATAGAATCGTTAAAATCGGCAACAACCATTGCCATGAAAGTAAAGAGAGAAAAAAGGGAGCGTTTATAAAAGAAATTCCGGCAAAAAAAAGCGCATTAGCAGGCGTGGGAAGACCGATAAATCCTGTTGTTTGTCGTTCGTCGAGATTGAACTTAGCCAATCTTAAAGCTGAAAATACGGGGATCAACAACGCCAAAAACGGAACCCAACTTACCGCTCCGAAATTATCAAAAAGCATTTTATAAACAATCATTCCCGGCGCGACGCCGAAAGTGACCACGTCGCAAAGCGAGTCCAACTCTTTCCCGAAAGCTCCGGATACTTTCAATAAACGGGCTACAAAACCGTCAAAAAAATCAAAAACAGCTCCCGCAAAGATAAAATAAGCGGCAATTTGTAAATTCCAATGAAAAACGGCGATAATAGAGAGTGTTCCGCAAAGAATATTAAACGCTGTAATGGTATTCGGAATATGTCTTTTAAAACTCATAAGTCATTCTTTTTAATTGATAAAATCTTTTAATCGTTCGCAAATAATGCGCGTAGCGCCAGTACGAGTTTTTATAAATGTTTTACTTTTTTGTTGCAACTCGGTCAAAAAATTCTTTTCTTTCAAGAAATGCTGAATTTTACCAATAAATTCGCCGCCGTTATAAATTTTAAATCCGCAATCGGCTTCAATAGCTTGCTGCGCTTCGGGAAATTTCTCAATTTTTGGTCCGAAAAATACCGGAACGCCATAAGTTAACGCTTCTAAAATATTATGCAATCCCGATCCGAACGCGCCGCCGATCAACGCTATATCGGCATAAAAATAAATTCTGCTTAACAAACCTATAGAATCGATCAGCAAAATATCCGCGCTGACAATATTTTGCTCGTTAGCGTCGGAATAACGCAGGCATTTTCGTCCAAATAATTTCTCTATTGACTGAATATGCGCTTTCGAAACATCGTGCGGAGCTATTACTATCTTCAAATTATTGCTTTTGCATTGTGAAAGATCATGCAAAATATCCTCTTCCGGTTGCCAACTGCTTCCTCCAACGATCAAAAGCGACGAACCTTTGAAACGCTCAATCAAAGGAAGCGGCTGCGGACGCTCGGCAAGCGATAAGGTGCGATCAAACCGCGTATCGCCGCTGACGATTACATCTTTCACGCCGATATGTTCCAATAATGTTTTTGAACGTTCATCTTGAACAAAGAAAATTGTGATATTTTGTAAATATTTCCATGTCCATTTCCCAAAAAATTTAAAAAAATATTGATCAGGGCGAAAAAGCGAAGAGATAAAAAAAACAGGAATATTGCATGCCGTTAATTTTGACAAAAAATGAAACCAAAAGTCATATTTAACAAAAATCGCCATTTTCGGATTGGTTATTTGCAAAAAAATTCGCGCGTTTTTTTCGACGTCGACAGGCATATAACAAACATAATCGGCTATTAGGTTGTTTTTTCTGATTTCATATCCCGAAGGCGAGAAGAATGTGACCAAAAGAAACAGTTCCGAATTTTCCGCTTTGAGACGTCGCATAACCGGAACGCCCTGTTCAAATTCGCCGAGCGAAGCGCAATGAAACCAAACAACCTTTTTGTCAACCGGAAAATGCTTTTTTAATTTTTCTTGCCAATTCTTTCTTCCCGAACGCCATAAGCGCGCTTTGTTATTGAACGGCGAAATCAAAGTCGCTAAAAAAGCATATAAGCGGACAAAAATAGAATAGAAAAATATCATTACGGATTTAATTGTAATAATAATCTTGCGGCGCGCGTTGATAGATATTAAATATCCAACCGATCCTAAATCCAAAAAGCAGATCGTTTCTGGTACTTTGGTCGGTATATTTCATTTCGTCAGCGTTATATTTTCTCAAGTTTTTGGTAAATCCCTGCACGAAATTAGCGGCTACGTAGAAATTTAATATTCTATTATTGCTCAAATACATATAACCAATCGACTCCGAAAGAGCAAATCCGCCCGTATAGCGATCATACAACTTCATATAATCTTTGTTCTGAAAAATCAAAGCCTCGTTGTTCTCGCTATGGATCTTTATTTTATATCCCATATAACCAAGTCCGGCCGTAACGAAAAAACCGGAGTTTGGATTGGGAGAAAGCACAGAAAATAGCTTTCCGAATTTAACAAACCCGTTCACACCGCGTTCATATAAACGTATTGAAGAGCCGTTACCTTCCGCATTTACAATGAATTCGCCCGGATGCACCTCTAAATCCCAGAACAACTTATCGGCATTTTTTATATTCTGGCTAAACATATAATTTAACTCAATGCCGATTAACCAATTTTTTTTAGTTTTATAATTGTATCCGCCTCCAATAGAAGAGTTAACGCCGAAGCGATCCGATAAATCTCCGCTGGGAATCTGAAAGGCATACTGAAAATCTACCATATTAACTCCTATCAGCTCTTTTTCTATATCATGTTGCCCAAAAAGAGTATTTATAGTCATTAAAGCGGCAAATAGAATTGAAACAGAATATTTCATGAACATACTTTATTAATAATTGCAAAGGTAATAATATTTTAGAACGATAAAAACAGATATCAAACAAACGCGCTCTCATTTAATGTTATCCTATTCTCCCTGTTTTTTTCAATAGAATACAGATTTTCAAATAAGCAGAAAATCGATTGGTTTATGCGCAAGTTGTTTCCCCGTTGGCACACAATATTCGCTTTAATGCCTGAGCAATCTTATTAAAATCACTGATAAAGTCAAATATTGATATCCTAAGCGAAAAACTTTGGGGTCGATATTGGTTTTCCTGCATGAAGTGGAACAATAACGCCGAACGTCTTTTCATTCGCTAATCAATTGTTCCAATATTTCCGTAGAATGTTCCCAATTAAACGTGTTTAAAACAAATTGTCGTCCGTTTTCCGCTAATGATCTCATCTTTTCGGGATGATTGAGAAGATCGATAATCAGCCGCGCATAAGATTCCGGCGTATCTCCAATCAAGATATCTCTTCCGGGCGTAGCGTTTAACGACGCATTTGCCAAAGCGGATGTAATGCTGGGAATTTGCATGCACATTGCCTCCAGAAGTTTATTTTGTAAACCTGTCCCGATTTGCATAGGCGCTACAAAAATACGAGACGCCGCATAATTTTCACGAATATCTTCAACCCAGCCGGAAACAGTAATTTTGTCGCTTTGTAACGCTTTTACCCTTGCATGCGGCGAAGCTCCCGACAAAAGCAACGTGACTTCGGGCATTGTTTGATGTACGATGGGCATGATTTTCCTAACTAATATTTCCGAAGCATTAATATTGGGAGGATACGACATATTCCCGTTAAAAATGATATCATATCTCTTCTCTGCTTCAACAGGTTTGAAATAATCATGATCGATGCCATTCGGAATTATAACGACTTCGTCTCTTTTGGGATGCGTCAGCAAATCTCTATCGGGCTTTGAAATAATCGTTTTGTGATCGAACCATTCAAATACTTTATCTTCATAACGTTGCAAACGTCTAAATTCCATTTTAAAAAACCAGCGAATAAACAGACTGGCATTTTCTGCTCTTCGCAACATCCCTTGAGAAAATGTATCTTGATAATCTATCGTCTTTGGAATATCAAAAATGCGCCCATATTCTACCGTCCGGATCAATTGGCAATAGATACGATTCGGGTTGGACTCTTCGGCAATTCTTTTAAGAATTTTTTTTGCCTTGCAGGAGTAAAAATATCCGACTTGCAATGGTTTCCCTGTAAAAAACGCTTTAATAATATTCCAAAAGATCAATATTTTCGAAAGATTGAAGATATGAACTTCGGAACAATATTTTGAAATACGCTGTCGAGCCTCCTCCGCGTTTAGCCTTGGATTGTCGTTGAGCGCAAAGAGAATAATGTCATTATGTTTTGATAAACATCGGATTTGATGATATGCCCGCAACTTGTCCCCTTTCTCAAGAGGCCACGGAACGCGAGGCAATATGATCAACATCTTTTTCATTCTCTATTTTTCGACACAAAGTTATAAAAATTGAGTAGTTCCACAATTATTTTTTTTGTGTCGTACTTTTCAGAGATCAAAGCGTGAGCCGATTCTCCCATTTCTTTGCAAAGTTCGTAATTATCAATTAGTTTTTGCGCTTTATCTATAAACTCTTCCGGCGTATCGGCAATCATAATATTATCGCCGTCGGTATAATCGATTCCCTCTGCGCCGATTGTTGTCGTCAAAATCGGGCGAACACAAGCCATTCCTTCGATAATCTTTATCCTGATTCCGCTGCCTGAAAGCAATGGAACGGTAAGAATACATTTCGACCGCATAAATTGTTGCGAATCTTCTACCTCTCCTATCACGGTTACGCCGGAAATACCATCCTTTAATAACCAGTCAGGCATATTTCGTCCGGCAAGATAGAAAACGGCATTTGTGTTTTTTTTATGGATTGCAGGCCATGCTGTTTTCAAAAACCATTGAATACCCTCCTGATTAGGCATCCAATCCATAGAACCAATATGATAAAAAGAAGGAAACTCCGGAATTCCAAAATCGTCATAAGGAAATTCACCAGTGTTAATGCTAAAAGGAATAGATTTCATCGGAACAGAGCCGCCCATTCTACGATAAAAATCAAGATCGACTTGACTCAACGTAGCAACGCCGTCTATTTTATTCAGTACAGATATTTCATAACGTTTCAAGCGTTCTGCCAATAAATTGATGTAAAGCCTTTTAAGAAAAAATTTACTGTTCCCTGCAATCCGTTTCCAAATGCGGTATTCAATATTATGAGCGCGTAAAATGATGGCTGCGGTAGAATGTTTTCGAATCGTATCAATATACGGAGTCATATAAAGCGACTCCAACTGCACAATGTCAAAATGTTCCGATGTAAGTTGGCGAATCAATTTTTGTTCCATTTCTTTATTAATGAAACGAACGATGTGCAAGGATTTTCTTGAAAACAGATTCTTAAAAGCCATCCATGGAGTAATAGTTAAATTGATATTCACCGTTTCCACATCATCGGAAATGATATCCGGAATATCTTTCGTCGGAAATTTATTAGAGCTGAACGTCAGAACTTTGACGGTATGTCCGGCCTCTAATAACCCCATCAAAGCCGCATACATGACCATAGCGCCCCCTTCTTTGGGAGGAAACGGCGATTTATTGCATACAAACAGAACTTTCATTCTTATTTCTTTTTAAAACGGATAAAATGATTTAACGTTTTTTTCCAAGAATCAAAATCAAGAAGCGGCGAATCGTTATTCGCTTTCATGGATAAAAATATTCCTAAAGGCAATAATAAAAAAGCGGCTACCCACATTCCAATCCATACCGGTAATGCCGCCGCTAATACATATTTTTTGCCAATCATGCTCGTAACGTGATAGATTACATATAATAAAAGCGCTACTACGGTTGGTAATCCTAACCCTCCTTTACGGATGATCGAACCTAACGGCGCGCCTATCAAGAACAATATTAAACAAGCAAAAGAAAGCGTAAACTTTTCATGCCTTACGATTTGATGTTTTACAATATTCCCTTTTTGACTTGCGATGGCGGCGTTGTAATATTCTACCGATTGCTTCATTGAACGCGTATTCCTGATTGCTGTCGAAACGATTTCTTTTTGTTTTTTTATCGATAAACCGTCCAAAGGTTTTTTTGCCTCTATTGCAACATGCTCTTGAATATCTTGAGCTTTTTCTATAGCAGAAATCGTATCTTCTTTGGCAACGATTGTAGAATCCTGTCTGTTTTCCGGCAGATCCGATTTTAAGACGGAATAAGCGGAGGTTTGCGTTACATAAAGTTCCTCCTCGCGATCATGCAATCTTCTCCCCAGACTGTCTATAGCATAAGTTAATTGCTCCAAATCCAGCATTGCATAGTTAGACTTGAAGAGATCCCCATCGCTTCTGCTCATTTCAAATCCGGAAATATCAAAATGCATAACCTGTTCTTCGAAATAAATGCGTTGCATCGGACGAGAATCTTGTGTATTACTCTTTTTTCGATCGCCCTCTTCATAATTGCTGCCGTCAAAAAGATGTAAAATGATTGTATTTCCATCTTCTGACATCAACATTGTCCCTCTTTCTGCAATAGTTACTTTAGTAGCGCCTTTTTCTCCCGTATGATCATAAATCAGTATATCATATAAAATCTCATTGTCTTTACTCTTTCTGGCAACGCGTAAGACATAACCGTCGATATCATGATAAAATTCTCCTTCTTTAATGTTAAAAGATAATTTGGTGTGTTTTATATCGTAAAACAGGCTTTTTTGTTTTAAGACTACGTAAGGCAATACATTATCCGAGAAGAAAAAAGCTCCGGCGCTGATGAAAACAGTAAGAATGATCAACGGCCGCATGGTTTTCCAAAGGGAAATACCGGCCGATTTAATCGCGACAAGCTCATAATGTTCTCCCAAATTTCCAAAAGTCATTAAAGAACTGAGCAAAATAGCAATAGGAAGCGCCATTGGAACGATTGTCAAAGCAGTATAATAAAGATATTCGGCAATGATATACCATTCCAATCCTTTTCCGATCAAATCGTCGATATACAGCCATACGACCTGCATTACGAGAATAAAGATCAACAAAAAGAAAGTCAATATCAACGGTCCGATAAAAGACCGAATAACCAATTGATATATCTTTTTCAACCTACTTTATAATTTTTGCAAACTTACGAGATTTTTGCTTCAAAAAGCTATACAGTGAAAACTTAATAAGTTTTTTCGATATATTGCAAATACCGTGTGATTGATTTTCATCGAATCTATATCCAAATAAAACGAAGAGGCAAAGAATATTCCTTACGCCTTCGTCAACACATAAAAATTCCAAGAATGATTATTTAAATGATTTTGGAAACCATATTTTAATAAATTTCCGAATAGTTCTCTATTTTAATTTGTGTTAAAAAAGTAAAAAATACATTTATTGAATTCATGATTTTTTTTTAAGTATATCTCTCATGTTACTATTTTTATTTGACGGCATATTATTTACCTTTGCATTTGATTTCTAAAAAAGATAAAAAGGTATAACTATATGAATAATAGACAAAAGAGAGTATCTGCTATTCACGATATTTCAGGTTTTGGGAAATGTTCCTTGACAGTAGCTTTACCGATCATTTCGGCGGCTGGAATTGAAACGAGCGTAATTCCAACGGCAGTATTATCAACGCATACGGGCGGATTTACTGGATACACTTATCGCGACCTGACGGAAGACATAATGCCGACGATGCAACATTGGAAGTCGTTAAATATACGGTTTGACGCTATTTATACGGGGTTTCTAGGATCTTTTAGACAATTAGATATGGTCGCCGAATTTTTTGAAGAGTTTAAAAAGCCCGACAATCTTATTGTCGTGGACCCGGTTATGGCCGACAATGGGGAACTTTATAAAATATTTACGCCTGAATTTGCTTTGGGGATGAGAAAACTTTGCGAAAAAGCAGATATCATTATTCCTAACATAACGGAAGCTTCTCTATTGGTGGGCGAGCCTTATCAAGAAGGACCTTATACGGGAGCATTTATCGAGAAACTTTTGAAAAAGTTAAGCGCTATCGGGCCGAAAAAGATTGTCTTGACCGGCGTATATTTTGATGAAAAGCTTCTCGGAGCCGCCGCTTACGATGCAATTTCCGATACAGTCGACTATGCTTTTTCTAGAAAAATACCGGGATATTATCATGGAACAGGCGACGTATTCGGCAGTGCATTGGTCGCTGCGATCTTGAACGATTTCGAGTTGAGCAAAGCGACAGAAATTGCTGTTCGTTTTACTACGTCAAGTATTCAAAGAACTGCTGAAGCCAAAACAGATATCCGTTTTGGCGTCAACTTTGAAGCAAGTATACCTCAATTTTTAAAAGATTTGAAATTATTATAGAGAAGTCGTCTAAAGTTAAGATAGTAAAAAAACATTGACGAAAAAGAGAACAGTACAGCTATCTTGATGATCAATAAGTTCCTATCAGCATGACGCGATGGACTGCAGCCTGGCTTGCTTGCAGATGAGCGCTAAATATTACGACAAGGGGTGTTTATAAAATTGAGAGGGACAGATGCACAAAATCGAACTGCTTCGGGGAAGATTTAAGCTGTAAAATCCATGTAATCAGATGGTTAAAAAATATTATGATTTTTTGAAAATTTTACTTTTTATATTGAAAAACGACGTACCTTCGTTGCCGATAAATATATGAATGATTATGGATGGAAATCGATATAAAGGAAAGAATACAGAGGTGCAAGAACGCAGAAATGACGCATCGTTTTGTATTTTTGGCCAACAGCATAATA
>JAIRTP010000079.1 GCA_031254805.1 Bacteroidales bacterium | reverse complement strand
CGTAAAATCGTTCGGGTCGGTACTACCTTGTGATACATATACTCCGTAAGTATCAAGTGCATAAAGTGGATCTATTACTTTTACCCAATAGGTTAATACGGTATTGCCTCCCAATGGCATGTCGGGCGTAATCAACCAGTTGTTTGGCGTCAATGCGCCGACATCATTATAGTATGAACCGGAGTTAATCGAATGGGCGTCTGTACGGCCTTCCGAATTCAGTTCCGTTCCTCCAGTCGATGCTAATATGAAACGCCATGTGCGGCCATCTCCGTCCACATCCAAATTCAACCAATCAGGCGAAAGCGTACCGTTGGGGAACGACTCGTTTAATACTTCGTTTTGATTTGTTCCTCTTGCTCTTGCAGGAGCTTTGAAGCTAACCGACGACGAATACACAGGCGTAATGGATTGCTGTTGAGCAAGCTCTCTTTCCGTCCGAGAAACGTTTTTCAATAGATTCGGGTTAGCGTTTTGTGCATTTAATCCCACGCACAGCATTATTACTAACGCTATGCTCATTGTTCTTGTAATAAACTTTGCCATAATCATTAATTTTTTAAGGTTATTAAATTTAGTTTACAAAATCTTCTTTTCTTGATACTACATAATAATATCCCTGCAAAGTTAATTACTTTTTTATTCGAAACAATAAAAAAAGTATTTTTTTTTCTCTCTTAAGTATATTTTATTAATAATCAATTATATTTTTATTTTTTTTAATAATCTAAATAGTTCGTTATAAATAAAAAAATACGATAAAAACAGCGCTTTTAATCTAAACTATTTCCGAGGTTGCCTCTTTTCATTACTACTAAGCTTATCTTTTTGTTAAGTATTTGCAGCGCATATTTTCTAAGAGTGGATAAATTTTCTAGAGAATTTCCATCTTTGGCTATACATGCGTCTTCTTTAAAAGTAACTCCAATTGCCAATGCAAATGATTCTCAATACTCCAATGTTTTCTGTCTAATGTCATGTAACAAACGACCGGCTGTTCGGCTTCATCACTGATATAATAACGACCTTCATGTCGGATTATACCTTTCATTTTTCGTATAGCCCCAATTTTAATCAATGTTTCAAAATTTCTTCAAGTCGAAAGTGTTTCTTTCAATACATAAATCTTTTGCAGGCAGGACGCGACAACTCCGGAGTTCTATTTATTGTCATAAGAGGGAATATCATCAAGTAATTTTAATAAATAGCCATGTGATTTGTTCCGTTCCCGAGCAAAAAACATCTCCTGATAATTGCTCCCGCTAATCGAATAAATACGAATATCTGTCAACAAATATCCGATAATAAATGATTATAACAAACTGTACGTGGATTTATAAGCAATTTAATAAAATAATATGTCTTTTTTCATAATGCCAAGATAACCTTTCATATTTTGATGTGTTGCCCTGAACCATGTAAGACGCTCTTTGATGAGAACGTTAAATTTTGTAATTTTGCCGGAGTTTTTGGCCCCCGTAGTTTAATGGATAAAATAAAGGATTCCGGTTCCTTAGCTGCGGGTTCGATTCCCGCCGGGGGTACAGTTTTTATATAAAGATTCCTAATTCTACAAACTGGAGCTACAACTGGATTCGATAGAAAAGAAATATCGAAACAATTTGGATAGATCTTATCATAAAATACGTACATTATTACATTTTTAAAAGAAAAAAGTCGCCGCACATGCGATCCTGTGTCCATATATAGGCTTTGTTTCATATACTTTTCCATCGTTAATGCTTAAAGAGCCATAATAAGCCGTATTAAGCTCATATTCCAAAGCTAATTGGATTTTCCCGATATTATAAAACAGGGAAGGTACGACGCGATACATTTGTGCGATATCCAGAGCGCGTCCCCAGATCATATTTTCATTTACCAAAGGTTTTGTCGTTCCCATATTATATCCGTATCCCAATGTTAAAGAAGTTTGCCATTTTGTTCCATATACAAAATTGATCCAAGAATATATCCCTGTCAGCGGCGTATATTTTTCTTTTCCGGTGGCAAGATCGAGCGACGACACGCCGTATCCGCCTTGCATGAGATAATCAAAAAGATTTTGACCGTAGGTAACGCTTGCTTTGATCTCCATTTTTTGTGTAAAATATTTGGAAAATCCTTTGACGCTAAATGTTGTAAGCGTTTCCGTTGCTTTGAACATCAAACTATCGGTTCCCATTGTTTCTCTGCGGGGAGTCAATGTTTTAACAGAACCGTTGACGCCGACTAAAAAGCGTTCTCCTTTATAACTTAGTTGCAGATTAAATTCAGGAATGATAGCTTGACGCATATATTGGGGAGAATTTCCATACGGTCCGGGACTTGAATAGTCCATCTGAGATACAAAAGCCGCCGATAGTTTTATCCGATTAATATTTTGCGTAAAACGAATTTGAGGCGACCTGTTGAACTCTTGGAAAGGCGCGCCTGTCGAAAGTCCTAATACTGTTGGAATACAGCTTTCTACAAAAGCCGGATGCCACGTTTGACCAAACAGTAAAGAACTGTTTTTCCATGCGATATTGCCGTAAGCATGGCGTAATCGAAGGTTGGCGCTACTGGAGAAAACGGTAAAATCAAATTCGATTCTTCCGGTGATTTTTGCATTTAATACGTCGGGAGTGCGAAATGTGGTATTTAGCCGCGATGAAACGGAAAGTAAGGTCAACGAAGGATTGGCATGCAGATCTTTTCCATCGTCCGACAATTTTTCATTTAACGGATAAAACAGAAATAATCCATTGATTGCGTTCAGATTATCGCGATTGTCAAAAAAAATGTCGCTGCGAACATATCCTCCTAATTTTACCCAAGGCTCTTTAATGCTTTCTTGAGAAAAAAGCGAACACCCGCTCAATAATAAGCAAAGCAGGCAATAATATTTTTTTATTGTCATCAAAATAAGGAATCTAAACTATTGAAAAATATTGGGTTAAAAAGTCGAATTTCCGCAAAATACGATAATTGCGTTTCTTGCGGAAATTCGACTTTTATGTTTTATTTATAAATCAGCAACTTTCAAGATTATTGGTTACAATGGTATAAGTATCTCTTGAAATAACCAATTCTTCGTTGGTGCATATCAACAAAGCGGCGACTTCTGAATCAGATTCCGTGAGTATTGTATCTTTTCCACGCAATCCTTTATTGATCTCTTTATTGAATTTTAGGCCGATAAAACCAAAGTATTCGCAAACTTTTTCCCGTAAAACAGGATCGTTTTCGCCAATTCCTCCGGTAAATACGATCGCATCAACGCCGCCCATAGCGCCTGCGTATGCGCCGATATATTTTATCACGCGATAATAATACATATCTAAAGCCAATTGCGCTCTTTTATTGCTTTCCTCGGCGGCGCTTTCTACGTCGCGCATATCCGATGAAACGCCGGAAACGCCTTGTACGCCGCATTTTTTATTCACAAAATTATTTAAGCCGTCAATGGTGAGATGTTCTTTTTCTGCGATAAAACAAGCTGCTCCCAAATCGAAATCTCCAACGCGCGTTCCCATGATCAATCCTTCTACGGGCGTCATTCCCATGGAAGTGTCAAAGGATTTGCCATATTTCACGGCGGCAATAGAGGCTCCGTTTCCCAAATGACAAGTAATGATTTTTAAATTTTCAATTGGTTTGTTCAACATCTCTGCGGCGCGTCTTGAAACAAATTTATGGCTGGAGCCATGAAATCCGTAACGGCGCACTTTATATTTTTCATATATTTCGTAAGGAATGCCGTATTGAAATACATATTCGGGCATTGTTTGATGAAAAGCAGTATCAAAAACGCCGACTTGAGGAACGTGAGGAAGAATGGCCGTTGCAGCATAAATTCCTTCCAGATTAGCGGGATTGTGCAAAGGAGCCAATTCGATGCAATCTTTCAACGCCTCGATTACTTTGTCGGAAATGCGAACGCTGCCTCCAAACGCTTCGCCTGCATGAACCACGCGATGACCGACGGCTTTGATTTCGTGAATGTCTTTCATAGAACCAAAATCTTCACTCGTCAATAAATCCAAAACAATTGCGATACCGTCTTTGTGGTCTTTGAGATCTTTTACAATTTGGGTTTTGACGTCGTCGTTGCGTTTATGGGTAATAATAGATCCCGGCAATTTGATCTTTTCTACCAATCCTTTTGCCAAAACTTCTTCGTTCGGCATGTCAAACAGCTGATACTTAATGGATGAGCTCCCGCAATTTAAAACCAATACTTTCATCTCTTACTTTCGATTTTTGTCAAATTTTACATTTAAATGAGCGACAAAGGTATAATAATTTTTAACTAATGAAAGCTATTTCTAAATGGTTTTTTCACAAGTTATTAAAAATGGCTACATAAAGCCGTGGTTATATGCTTGATGGAATAAATGTTATTGTCAACCTGTGTTTTTGAGGTAGTAGACTAAAAATCGAACCCGGTTCGAATAGTTAAAATTGAATCTTTAACTCAATTATTCGAATCGAGCCATATTTGAGGTACCTTATAAAATATAAGTGCGTTGTTCTTTATTCCGCTTTTGAGCGGCAATAATTCTGTCGATCAAAAATATAACGGCTATTACCACGATGGGGGCTACAATAGTCGGAGATAGATCCATTTGACGATTGGTTAATCGTACTAATGGAAAAAATTCACGTATTGTTTCCGAAAGAGTAACTATTTGAGAGATTAAAACTGTCCAAGAAAAATCGGCGTTATAGAAAATCAAAAATAGTCCGCCCAATAACATGGAAATGATTCCGATGAATAACGGCTTTTTATAAAAGGGCGTTTTTTCCAAAACAACATCCGGAGCTATTTGATACATTATATTCATGGTAAAATCTTTGGAGGGCGTCTCCAATGGGATTTGCCGCAGCATTTGCGACAAATAGTCGGCTTCTTTATTAATATTATTACTTTTCATCTTTTTTATTGTTTTCTTTCTATGATTTCATTAATAAGTTCAGAGAGTTTTTTTCTGGCTCTGAAAAGCTTCACTTTCACATTACTTTGCGAAAGGTCTGTTATTTCACTGATCTGCTCAACGCTCATCTGTTGCGAATAATGCATGTTGATCAGAAGAATTTCTTCTTGCTTCAACAAGGTTAAAGCTTCCGAAAGAGCTTCTTGCCGTTGCCTGTCAAATGTCGGCTCCATGGTATTCTGCGAATCAATAATTTCATCAGACGACTCATTTACATTGTCGTGCAACGGAACAAAATCCGGCTTAGATTTTCTAATATGACTGATAGCCATATTATAAGCAATTCGATAAAGCCATGTAGAGAACTTCGACGAGCCTTTGAACGTATCAATTGTTTGAAATATTTTTATAAAAACATCTTGCGCCACTTCTTCCGCCTCTTCCCGTTGTTCTACAATACGGAAAACAATGGTAAAAACCATGTTTTTGTGATGCTCGATCAACCATGAAAAAGCCCTACTGTCGCCTTTTAAAATGCGTTCGATACAATCTTCATCAGACGTATATTTCATGATAACACAAGCTTCTTTCTTTATTATTTCCTTTTTAGACGTTGTCTTTCAAAAATGGTTACAATAACATTTTTGAAGGATTGTAACCAAACAAAAAATCGTGCGTCAAATGTACAAAATTAAAAGATTGAATTATGGAACCAGTATTTATATTAGCGGTAATCTTTGCTTCTGTCATCATATTAGTTTGGATGGACAATGTTAAAAAAGAACGAATGTTTTTATTGAAACAAGGAAAAGATCCTAATATTATAGAGACGCGATTGCCAAAAACATCATCAATAGCTTCATTGAAATGGGGAATTATTGTTGTTGGCGTGGGATTGGGCGCATTCTTCGGAACGATTTTCAGTAGGGGAGAATATAGCATGTATCTCTCCTTTCTTATGATATTTACGGGAATAGGGCTCGTAGTAAGTTTTATAGTTGTAAAAAAGTATTCTCAACAGTTAGCTGAAAATACTCCTAAGAAAGAACAAGAGGCTGGTGCGAAGCAAGAAAATAAGGACGACGCAACTATTTAATTAGATGTAACTCTTTTTGCTAAAAACGTGCGACAGGTTCATCCTCATTAGCCATTTCAAAAAGGATCATCATCTTTCCGGATATACCTTCGGGTTGAAATTTATCAGCATGTCAACCGTCGGATACATAAAATCAGACAAGAACAAGGCAAAACCTTCAATACCGTCCGTATTTTAAATAATCGCTTCCAAAGATGGATTTTGTAAAAGATGGGGATGCGCCTGACTTTCGACGCGCCCTCTTTTATTTATGAAAAATATAACGGCTTACTTTCTTAAATGCGAAGCGTCGCAAAATGGTTTGTTTTTACTTTTTCCGCAACGGCATAACGTAACGCGATTACGTTCCGGATAAATTTTCCCATTTACATCTTCGACAGGTATTCCTCCTTTAACATAGATTGGTCCATCGACTCTGAATGCAGAATCTTTCAAGATGCTGATCTCTTGAGGTAATTTTGGTTCGATAACTTCTCCCTCTTTTGTTACAGCTACTAAACGTCCCGACGGACAATGCGTGCATTGATGCTTGATAATATCTTTTGCATCTTCATTTTCCGCTTTTTCCACCAAATTCCATGTACCGCTTTTCGTATCGCAGAAACGCGCTCCGGCGCACAACTCCGGCATATCTTTCAAATCTATCAATTTGCCTTCGATGAATTTCGCCGTTTCATCGTATTTTTCATGGCTTGCCGTTTCCGTTCCGTCAAATCCTTTCAAATGAGAACCGTCGCAAAACGGCTTGTTATTACTCTTTCCGCAGCGGCATAAATGATAAGGCTCGTCGGTTTTATAGTCATTAATCTTTTCATATTCCAGCGAAAATCCCCTGTCGTTATGGGTAAATTGCAGTTGATCCAAAGGAACGTTTCCGCTAACTTCGTAAGGTCCGTCTTTTAATATTTTAACTTTTTTGTCTTCTTTTGTCGCCATAAATCAGATTTTATAAGAATTTTTACACAATGTTAAACATAGCAAAACGCCGCTTTGTTCAAAAAAAGAGTGAAAATCGTATTTTCCATTTGAATATTCCTAATGAATGATAAAAAAGATTATGTTTGCAAATAAAAAAATAAAATCTCATTAGAATCGTTTAAAAACATAATTAATCATTATTTATAACAAGTGAAATTTTATACACAAACGCGCAGTTGGAAGATCATCCTGTTAATCAGCGGCTCTGTTTTTATATTTTCATATATATTAGCTATTTATAATATTGTCGGGAAAATCTCGGAAAATGAACGTCGACAAGTTAAAGCGTGGGCAAATACCGTTCAAAAAAAAGCGGATATGGTCAATTATACGGAAGATTTCTTTAAGGAATTACGCGAAGAAGAACAAAGGCGCGTGGAACTCTTGGCAATGGTTTATAACTATTTAGATCGTTCCGGTATAGACGACGTCAACAACGATATTTTTTTCGAAGTAATTAGAACCAATAAAAATATTCCGGTCTTATGGGTAGATCAGGATGATAATATCCTAAGCGCTAATAATGTCAGCGAAGAGATCAGTTCCGCAAAAAAGATGACGGACGAGATACGACAAGAATTTTCACAATACGATCCGATTCGAATTACTGTATTTGGTAAAAAACAACATCAATATCTGTATTACGCCGATTCAAAACTTTATAAAGACCTGTTTGCGGTTTTGGATGAAATGAACAGATCCTTTTTTGATGAAACGGCGGATAATATTGCCGCCGTGCCGGTGATTATAACAGATTCCTTATACAGAAATGTCTATTCGTTCGGAAACATCGATGAAGAATTGATCAGAGATTCCGCTTCGTTACAAAAAACGTTGGAAAAGATGAGGTATCAAAACGATCCTATCATTGTCTCGCTTCCTGAACAAGGCAAAAGGTATGTCTATTACATGGATTCCGAAATTTTAAGATTGATTCGGATCTTTCCATTTATTCAACTCTTTGTATTAATGGTGTTTATAATTCTCGGTTATGTAGTAGTTAACGTCGCGCGCAATTCTGAGCAAAATCAGGTTTGGGCAGGAATGGCTAAAGAGACGGCGCATCAATTAGGAACGCCGACCTCTTCCATGATAGCATGGATCGAACTTCTGAAATTGCAAGACAATAATAGGGAAATTGCCGTGGAATTAGAAAAAGACGTTGCCCGGTTGCATGTTGTCGCCGCTCGTTTTTCAAAAATCGGAAGCGAACCGTCTTTGGATTATCACAATATCATTCCGTTGATTCAGGAATCATTAAATTATTTGAGCAAACGTATTTCGTCGCACGTTTCGATCAATTATTATCATCCCGAACATCCGGTTTGCTGTTTTATCGACGAGCAACTTTTTTCATGGGTTATTGAGAATCTTACTCGTAATGCCGTCGACGCCATGGAAGGTTCCGGCATATTAACCGTCGATGTGAAAGAGGATGAAAAGAACATCATTATAGATTTTTCCGACACAGGAAAAGGTATTCCTAAAAAGCTTCAGAAAAAAGTATTTGTACCCGGCTATACAACCAAAAAACGTGGTTGGGGCTTGGGATTGACGCTAACCAAAAGGATTTTAAATTACAGCAAAGGAAAGATCTTTGTCAAACAATCGGCCGTCGGCGTAGGAACAACTTTTAGAATTCTTTTCAAGAAAAACGACTAAACATAGTAACAAATTGCGGATGCGAATGAATCGTATTTTTAAAGAAATGACTATTTAACAATTAGTTAGAAAATATCAAAGTACATTTCAATAAAAATTGACAAAATCACATGTATGAGCATTGAATATATGAAAAAAGGACTACCTTTGTCTCTTTAATCATCGGTTTTTTTACTATTGTTCGGCTAAAATTTTGCTACTTCTTGTTTTTTTATTAATTTACAGCGCATAACGCGTTATTTTATGGATATAGAGGTCGGTATTCGCAAATATGATTGATAATTAGCGAATAGAGCGCTTTAATCGGACAGTAGTGAAAAGTAGTAAAAGAAAAAATTAGACATGTCGGGAATTTATATCCATATCCCATTTTGCCGTTCAAAATGCGCTTATTGCAATTTTTTTTCCGTTGTTTCATCTAAAGAACAAATAAAAACTTTGGAAGCAATCGCCAAAGAGTTGACGCAACGCAGCGCTTTTTTGCAAGATTTTTTTCCGGTCGAAACCATCTATTTCGGCGGTGGAACGCCTTCCGGCATAGATGAAGAGTGGATTTTTAAGATATTGGACGTTATTTTTCAAAATTATTCCGTCGTTGATAATCCGGAGATCGCTTTAGAAGCTAATCCCGACGACCTTTCCCCAAAATATCTTGTGAACATATCGAACAGAATCAATAGATTAAGCATTGGCGTTCAATCTTTTCACAATGGTGATTTACATTTTCTGGGAAGAAGACACACTGCTGAGAAGGCAAAAACAGCCATTTCCGACGCGCGAAAAGCAGGATTTAATAATATCAGCATTGATTTGATTTATGGCGTTTCCGATAGTATCGAAATATGGGAAGATAATATTCAAACGGCGTTATCTTTTGCTCCGGAACATATTTCAGCTTACTCCTTGACGGTAGAAGAACGAACTTTGCTTGACCAAAATCTGAAACAGGGAAAGCAAATTATCGCGTCGGAAGATTTTGTAGAACAGCAATACGAATTGTTAATCAATGCATTAAATAGATCGGGTTACGAGCATTACGAAATATCGAATTTTGCAAAACCCGGTTTTCATTCCAAACATAACAGCGGTTATTGGAACGGCGCGCCTTATTTGGGCGTCGGGCCTGCCGCGCATAGTTTTAACGGAACAATTCGACGTTGGAATGTGGCCCATATTCGGCAATATTGCGAAGGAATTGCCAACGGAATTTCTGTGTTTGAAACGGAAGAACTTTCTGACAGAGAATGTTATAATGAATACGTTATGTTGCATCTGCGCACCGCTAACGGAATCGACGAAACCGATTTAAAAGCAAAATTCGGAAAGAAATACCGCGAGTTTTTCCTACAACAAGCCGTCCCTCTCATCAAGTCCGGCCAAATCCTTCGAGAAAAAACAACCTTTCGTATCCCAGAAACATTGTTTCTTCTTTCCGACCACATCATCGCAGAGCTTTTTATTTGATAACCTTCCGCAAGAAATAAATAAAAGAATTTTAGGAGCGAGGAATGAAGAATAAATGCGACTATTCAGCCTGTAAAAAGTTATTAATTATGAATTTACAGATTTAATGTATCCGGAGTCAGTACAGATTCCCATAGTCATAAGTATCTCTCATTTTTTTAAGCATTTTTTTAATAAATTGTATGATTTTTGTTTAAAAATAAGAAAACAATAATTAAAATTAAAGCTCATGAAGAGGTTTATTTTCTTAGTATTAGTATTTGTTTTAGTTAGCGATTCATGCCAAAAATCTAATGACGGAAATGTAAACATTCAAAATGATACATTTACAATAAAGAGTAATTCAATAAGTTGCACTAATTCGAAGAACCCTTACGAATATATCGGCGAACTCCATAATGAAATATGCGAATATTTAATTAATATTGACGATGGATCCCCATTAAATCTTTCGTCAACGATTTCTAATATTGATACCTATCTAAAAACAGAATATGATTCGACAATAAATTTTATTACGTTCTTTGATGATTATGTATCGCCTGCTTTTAGCGTTCAGGCCTTAAAAAGTCTGAATACCCTCTCTGCCGCTAAAACTTATATTGCATCTATATCTTCAATACAGGATAACAAAGGTGTAAATCATTATTTAGACTTGATGTTAAATGCATTATTTAGTCATAATAGTTTCAATCTTTCCTGTTATAATGAGATGGTTGGTATTGAAGCTGGCATCTTATTGGATGATACATTAAATAATGATGATAAACAATTATTATTAATAGGCGGCGCTATCCTCAGACACAGTTCATTTCTTTGGGATAAATATGGAGATGAACATCCTGCAAAAGGGCTCCATTGGAGTTGGGGAAATTGTGTTACAGGAGATTTGACAGGCGCAATGCAGGCATGGGGATTTTTAGGAGTAGGACCTTGGGGATGGGTGATTTTTGGTGCAACTGTAGCTTGTTATTCTACGGCAAGCGCCCTTCTTTAATTATTGATTATGGCTACTATTACATTTATTCGCCCGACGCATATGTATAATTTCATGGTAAATCTATCTGTTTTTTTGGATGGACAGAAATTGGGTGAATTGCAAAATGGGGAAGAACAAACAATTGAGATTAATGCGGGAACATATGAGATTGAAGCAAAAGGCTTACTTATGACAGGCATTAAAAAAACGATTACGGTTCAGGAAAACGAGAATAAAAAGCTATTTGTTGTTATTGATATTGCAAGTAAAGGAAAGTTTCATGCTTCTACCGAGGGGATGTTTTTGATGAAAGCTCCCATTTCCATATATGAAAATTATTATGAGTTCCCATTCAATAAAGATAAGAGAACCATTCATCCGTTTTTTTTCTCAAGGATATGGGGGGTAATTTTAATTCTTATATCTACTGTTCCGATTATTACAGAAATCTCCGGAACTACCAACAGTCTGAATCTACTTTTTCTCATTGGCATTCCTTTGATTTTTTCTATACAGTTTTATATTTTCACGAAAAATAGAATCGCTAAACGACAGTTATTTTTTATAGAGCTGAATATGGCGGTTACATATCTGTTCTTTTCTTTTGTCTTTACTGAAAATATCCATTTTTTAACGCGTATAGCTATATTTGCTTCTTCTGGAATCTTAATTATTATGTTTGTTATCAAATATTTACGGTCAAGCAAAGTTAAATGTTAGGGAAGGAAGATATATGACTTAAAAAATCCACATCTTGGGGATATCGGTTTAATAATTGTTGGTTTCCAGAATAAACTTTGTTGTTGATCGCTTCTGATTTACGTGTATATGAATGATAAAAATAAGATGAAAAGAATCTATTTTACAGCCGATGTGCGTTTTTTTATTACTATTCGATAAAATTTGTATTTTCATGCATTAATTGATTTTTGTGTTTACAATTGGCTGGTTTTATTATTTGGATATCAGCCGTTTTTAGCCTAAAAATTTTTACCGGATAGTAATAATTTTAACAAAGAAGCCGCCTCTATTTGAGACAGCTTCTTTTCATTTAAGCGGTTTAGATAATTAATTAATTAATGCCCCTCTTCAACGTCGGATGCGTTGATTTTTCTTTTATTCATTTGCCTCCATGCATACCAAATATATGCAAAAACAAATGGAATCATTAGAGAGACATAGCTCATTACGACCAACGTATATCGGCTCGAAGAACTATTTTCTATATTGATACTGCTTTGGAGATATTCTCCGTAGGCAGGATAATAGCATGTATTGTTAAATCCCGCAGTCAAAAGTAGCGCAAAAACGGTCAAAATCGTTCCGATTCCGGCAAACCAAATCCCTTTGGAAGAGGCTTTGAATCCTCCCAAGAAAATTCCCGCTAATACTAATACGACGCCGATAAGTAATAAAATTCCAATGATGGGAACTTCTATTAAATTATGGAGATATTTGTAAGGTTCCATAAATACCTGGTTCTCGTTGTATGCGAATCCATCTTTTACCAAAATGTTGATCAGGAAAAAAAGGAAAAATATCAGAAATGGAATAGCCGTTATCTTCACGTTGCTGACGGCTCTTTTCACGATGTTTTCATTATCGACATTATTAATGAAATAGAGCGCTCCTAAAATACGCGCTAAGCAAAATACCGCCAATCCGAGCGACAGATTAATAAAAGTTTCATATCGCGTAAAATCGAAGGCCAATTCCAATCCTCTTGCCGGTCCGCGCCAAATAGAACTGATAGTGCCGTTTTCATTTTGAATAATTTCGAACAATGAACCGGTAAAGAATGTCGCCACCGCCGTGCCTAACAAGATTGTTCCCAAAAGTCCATTGATAAATAAGAACGTTTCATACGTTTTTGCTCCTAAAAAATTATTAGCTTTATTGCGAAATTCGTAAGCGACGGATTGAATAATAAAACAGAAGAGGATCAATATCCAAACCCAATACGCTCCGCCAAAACTTGTGGAGTAAAATAATGGAAACGAAGCAAAGAATGCGCCTCCGAAAGTGACCAATGTGGTGAATGTAAATTCCCACTTGCTACCGAGACTTCCTATTAAGATATCCCGTTCTATCGGCGTTTTTCCTAGGCGACGA
Source organism: Bacteroidales bacterium (assembly GCA_031254805.1). GTDB lineage: Bacteria > Bacteroidota > Bacteroidia > Bacteroidales > WRLA01 > WRLA01. The sequence goes on along the minus strand of JAIRTP010000079.1, from coordinate 9,327 downwards.
ATCAATGTTTGTCCTCCTTGCACATAAAGCAGGAAAACCAACAAAGCTCCCAATATTGATACCAGAATAAACCAATAATGTTGTAGCGTTAAAAATGACATTTTTTCAAACATAACTATTTTATCCCTCCTTCGGACCTTTTTTAATTTGCATGAACATGATCTTCAACTCGGCAATAAGTAATATGGTAAAAGTTACGGCAAACAAGATAAATGTTGTTTTAACTGCGCCGACGCTTACCTGTGAAACGGCAGAAACCGTCGGCATCAAATCTTGAATTACCCAAGGTTGACGTCCAACTTCGGCAATAGCCCATCCGCACATTGTACAAACCCATACCAACGGTACGCAGATAATAGCGACATAATAAAACCATTTTTTGCCTTCGAGCTTGCGCTTGTACGCCCACCACAGAGCTAATGCCAATACAATGATAAAAATGCAACCCAGCCCAACCATAATCCTGAATGTCCAGTAATTTAGAGGAATATTGGGAACCAATCGCGCTATGTTTGTACGGAATACGTTGATATCTTCGTCATAGTAATATCCATATCCGAAATATCTGAAATAGTTGTCGATCCATTCTTTATCTTCGAAAAGAGCTTTCAACCTTGCATGTTCTACGGGATTAGTATCTTTTGTATCTTTAAACTGCCGTAGCATTTGTTGCGCCTTTTTTCCTCGAATGGCTTTTTCATAAGCTGATATTATCCCTTGCTCATCGTTTCCTTCGATAAGGTCGGTAATTCCCGGAACAAAAGCGTTGAATTCATGAAACGCCAATAGAGAGAGCATTTTCGGTATCTTAATAGAATGCATCTCTTTCTCATAAGGACGTTCGGGATTATTGGTCGATTTAGCATAGCCGGCAATTGAAAAAGCGGCTCCCTCTTCGCCTTCGTAAAGTCCTTCGATTACGGCCAATTTCATTGGTTGCACTTGAGCTACCTGACGAGCGGAACCGTCGCCTGTGATCATGACCAATACGCTACCTCCCAATCCAAACAACGCGCCGATCAAAATACTTTTACGCGAAACCTCCTTGTGTCTGTTTTTCAACAGGAACCAACTGCTTATGCCTACGACAAAAACTCCGGCGGTAACCCATCCTGACGCCGCCGCATGAAAAAACTTATTGATGGCGGTAGGGGAGAACAACACTGCCCAAAAATCGATCATTTCATTACGAGCGGTTTCTGGATTAAACCACATTCCAACAGGATTTTGCATCCATGCGTTGGCGACCAAAATCCATAATGCAGAAAGATTTACGGCAAGCGCCACCATCCAGGTAGAGACCAAGTGGAATTTTTTACTAACTCTGTTCCACCCGAAAAACATCACTGCGACAAATGTTGCTTCCATAAAAAACGCCATGATCCCCTCAATAGCGAGCGGGGCGCCGAATATATCTCCAACAAACCAGGAGTAATTAGACCAGTTTGTTCCGAACTCAAACTCAAGGATCAAACCGGTTGCGACGCCCACGGCAAAATTAATTCCGAAAAGCGTCATCCAAAATTTGGTCATCTTTTTCCACTCTTCCTTACCTGTTCTCACATAGATCGTCTCCATGATTGCGATGATAATGGTAATTCCGAGCGTCAGCGGCACAAACAACCAGTGATACATGGCTGTCATGGCAAACTGCGCGCGCGACCAATCAATTAACGAAAAGTCTACAAATTGCTCCATAATTACATAAATTTAGGTTTTTATTTTGTTAGCTGCTCAATCACATATTCACTTTTTTCCTCTTTAGTATCAAAACGTTCATTAAGGAAATTTTTAAAAAAGAAAATACGAAAAACTACAAACATGATAAACAATTTAATCAAAATGATCGCCCACAAAGTTTTACCTAATTGCATTGAAGCAAATCCTTCGTAATAAAAACGGAAAATTCGATAAGGTAGCGCCTGTTTTTTCATAACATAGTTTTTAGTTACTTATTGTTTTACATATTAATCAAATTGAACTTAGCAAATATATGCTTCTTTTTTATATGAAGAGATATTTTTTTTTAAATAATGTTTCAATATATTCATACTTTTTTTATAAGAATTAATCCAGATTCTGAAATTACTGAAAAATAGCAAAAAATGACGGCGTTTATATCAAGTTGAATTTATGCAAGAACCGGCTAAAATACTACTTGATCTTTTGACAATAAATGAGAAATTATTTGCGAAAGAAAATGGGAAAAAACAAGCGTTAATTGTTTTATTTTTGCAATTAAAATAATAGAAAATATTCAATCAATAATGAATACGTTTATCAATAAAAAACTGTATGCTCTGGCTGAGAGCGATTATAAAGCATTTAGTCAAAGACTTATTTCAACCAATTATGAAATAGTAGGGATTCGTATGCCTGCGTTGAAAAAACTGGCAAAAGAATTAGCAAAAAATCCTGATATAGAAATTTACCTAAAGAATGCGGAATACGTCGTTTATGAGCATATTTTGCTCTACGGACTGATATTGGGACAAATGAAAAAGCTTCCATTGGAAACTGTTTTTGAATATTTGGATCCATTGATTCTTAGATTTGATAATTGGGCGCATGTAGATACGCTTGCATCGACATTTAAAATATTCGAAAAATATCCTGACAAAGTGTTTGAGCATTTTCTGCCATTAAAAACTGATAAAGGCGAATTTACCAAACGTTTTTTCGTAATTCTTCTAATGGATTATTTTATGGATGAAATTCACATTGATATGGCGTTGCAACAAATGTCGGAAATGGAGCAAGGACAGTATTATGTCGATATGGCTATGGCTTGGGCAATCAGCGTGGGACTTGTAAAGCATTACGACAGAACGCTTCCTGTTTTGACGCAAAAACTTTTTTCAAAATTTGTGCATAATAAAGCCATCCAGAAAGCTCGTGAAAGCTATCGTATAACGCCAAAAGTAAAAGAGATCCTGCAAGATATGAAGATAAAGTAACGATCAAGCCAAAATAAAATCAGAGAGAGAGAAAAAATCACATAATATCTTTTTCATGATTATGTAGGCAATATTGCAACGCCGCTTTGATCTCCGTGAAACTATATGCCGGACCAAGCTGTTGTTTGATAGGAGAGAGGGCAAGATTTTTTTCTTCGACGGCTTTTTTGATAACTGGCGACATATTTTTCAATTTATCTTCTGCAACAATATCGGTTATCTTTATTTCTTCTGTTTCGATAAAACTGATCAGATGTTCGGCAATGGTTTGAATCGTTAATTTCCTCGCGGAAGCTATTTCCGGAATCGTTTTTCCCTCTTTAAACATATTCAAGGTGATAAGTTTGGTATTTTTCTGTTTCACTTTCGGAAGCTTGACCGGTTCTTCTTTGCGACGCAATGAAGGCAATTCAAACTTATCGTTGATCAATGGCAGATCGTTATAACGGATGTCGGATAATTTTTCCGTAAAAAAAATAATATTTTCGTTCAGATCATCGAGACGTTTCCAATAAGCTTTCGCTTTTTTCATTTTAGTAAAACCTGCTTGATGATCTTGCAGCGGCGTTAAAATATGCGTAATAATCTCATGATAGAAATAATGCGTAGCTTTTGAACAGCGATCTTTCAGTTTTGATATTTTTTCCTCTTCCGAAAAGGATGATTGCGTAATTTGATTCAATTGTTTTTGAAACTGTTTTGCCACGTGTTGCTGTTGCAATGCCGTGATATATAATTGTTCGGACAATTCATGAGCGCTTTGCAATTCATCGGAAATTCTATCTTCGGTAAAATGTTTAAACTCTCTGAGCAGATTCAGCAAGGGCGTCCAATCAAAGTATTGAAGTAACCGCTCCGCCCAATATTTCTTTTTTGCCTTCGACAACGATTGATTCAATTCGTCGATTGTCTTATCGTTGCGTGAGAAAGCGACGGCGTAAGCGTCGGTTTGTATGCAATAAGGCGTGATTTTTGATTTCAGCACAATTCCTTCCAAAGAAGTACAACGACTTAATGCGACGTACGCTTGTCCGGCGGCAAAAGCAAGTTCCGCATCAATAATAGCGCGATTAAAAGTCAATCCTTGGCTTTTGTGAATGGTAATCGCCCAAGCCAAGCGAACTGGATATTGCTTGAAACTTCCAAGTTCCTCTTCTTCAATTTCTTGAAGTTCTTTATTTAAAGTATATCGCACATTGCTCCAAATCTCTTTTTCAATAATAAACGCTTCGTCGCCGCCTTCAGGTTTAGCATAAATATCCCCGTCGCAGATCTTTGTTATCTTGGCAATTTTTCCATTGTAATAACGTCGCGGCGTATTAACATCGTTCTTGATGAACATGATTTGCGCGCCTGCTTTTAACTCTAAAGTCATATCGGTGGGAAGCGCGTATTCCGGAAAATCTCCGGTTATCTCTCCGTCGAAAAAATAAGATTTTTCGTCTATTTCGGCAAGTTTTTTTGCATTGATGAGATCGGCCTGATAGTTATGCGTACAAAGCGTGATATATTTTTCGTCTTCCTCAGGCGCAAAGTCCGGAATATATCGTTCATTTAGCATTTGTAAATCCGCCGTCGTCAATTCGTTATTTCGAACTTTATTGAGCAAATTGATAAAAAACTGATCTTGTTGCCGGTAAACTGTTTTTAACTCCAAATATAGCGGCGGGGCTGTTTCCAAAACTTTTGCATGAAAAAAGAATGGAGTAGGGTAGAAGTCGCCCAACAATTTCCATTCATCGTCTTTTACTACAGGCGGAAGTTGGAACATATCGCCGATATAAAGCAGTTGAAGCCCTCCAAACGGGTTGTTATTTCTTCTGATAAAGCGCAAACGAGCATCGATGGAGTCAAGCGTATCGGCGCGCAACATGCTCGCCTCGTCGATAATCAGCAATTCGGCTTGACGCAACACGTTTTGCTTTATTTTTCCAAATTTATAACTGTTTTTGATCCGCATGTTGGGAATATATGGTTCAAAAGGTAGTTGAAACAACGAATGAAGCGTAACGCCGCCTGCGTTAATAGCGGCGACTCCTGTGGGAGCGGCCACAAGTACATTTTTATGACTATTTTCTTTTATGAATTTCAGAAAGGTCGTCTTTCCCGTTCCAGCTTTTCCCGTTAAAAAAATATGTTGGGAGGTTGAGTTGACAAACTCATACGCTATTTGAAAAACAGGATCGGAATTATCCAAGGTCATTTTTCGAGAAGTCATCATATCAAATCATTACATTGCTACAATTGAGTTCTGCAAATATAAGAAGCGCTATCCCAATTCCAATGCTTTGGCGATGATATCCATCACTTGATCGCGTAATTTTTTGATATTTTGTTCTGTATGAGGATAAACCGGATTGAGGAAGTTGACTTGAATTTTTGCAAATAAACGCGGCAATTTCAACGGCGTTACGGTAGCTTTTTCCGAACCGTTGATAGCAACCGGCAGGACAGGAACGCCCAACTCCTTACTTAAAATGGCAAAACTCTCCTTAAACTGTTTCAATTCATTATTTTTTGAACGCGTTCCTTCAGGAAAAATGATTACGTTTTTACCTTGCCTCAACACATACGACATCTGTTGCAAAGATTCTTTTACATTTTTGTTGATGTCCATAATGATCACATTGTTTTGTCCTGCCATAAAACGGGCAAACTTAGTTCTCCAATGTTTCTCTTTGGCAAAGAAGAAAGTGTTCTGCATCATTTTGCGTTTCATGCGGGCGGTGATGATCAATCCGTCCAAACTGCTGCGATGGTTAGCCACAATAATGCAAGGCTCGTCGGCGGGAATGTTTTCTATACCGTTCACGCTATAACGGTAGGAGAGATGGAATACAATTTTAGAGAGGATATTGATCGAATTGTGAATAAAACCCGATGTTGGAATGGATATTTGCGGAATCTTAGCGTGAAGGATCTCTGCCCAAGAAGCTTTGTTGTTGGAAATTTCCGTAGAATGCTCTTCTATGTGACGCGTCAATTTATTCAACGTATTCAACGATTCTAAATGTTCTTCGTTGAGCAAAAGATCGAAAGAATTCTCAATATAGCTCAGCAGCGACACTCTGCTCAAAGAATCCATAGAAAGATCTATTTCAAAATGATCGTCCGGAGCGGCTACATAACCTGTTTCTTCCTCTATGAATGTCTTCAATTGCCTGTAAACTTTACTTTGGCTTTCTTCCGTAGCATTTGATTTTTTTATCTCTTGCTTAGAGATCAGAGTAGGAATTTTGAAACGTTGTATCTTGCCCAAACGCGTTCTTGGAATTTCGTCGGAAATAATATGGAAACGTTTGATACGCTTATAAGATGAAGATTCTTGATTAAAAAGAGCAATATCTTCTTTGATCAACTCGTTCAAATCGCTAATGGCATGTTGACGTATCTCTTTAAGTTCCGGAACAACGACCGCCTGTAATGTCGAACTGTTCATAAATACGGCGACTTCCTTAATATATCGGGTAGCGCTCAAAATATCGGCTTCAATCTCTTCAGGATTAATATTTTTGCCATTTGACGTAACAATAATATCTTTGATTCTTCCGGTCAATTTTAATCCGTATTTATCATAAATTCCAATATCCCCTGTATGTAGCCATCCGTCTTTTACAACTTCTGCCGTTTCATTCGGACGATTATAATAACCTTGCATGACATTGGCGCCTCTAACGCAAATTTCTCCCGCAGGTTCTATTTTAAACTCTGTTCCTTTAAAAGGATATCCGACATAACCGATCTTACGTTTTCCCGGCTGAGTAAAACTGATCAACGGCGAAGCCTCCGTCATTCCGTATCCTTCTAATACATAAAAGCCTAATGCTTTAAATATCTCTGCCGTTTCGTCGGAAAGCGCCGCGCCTCCGGAAACCAAATATTCAATACAACCGCCAAATTTTTGATGGACCGACTTAAAAATCAACTTTGACAACTGATCGCTGCCGATCAATTTTACCATTTTATAAAGCAGTTTGGTAATAAACCGGCTGTTTATTTTAGCCATAATACTCTTTGCCAAAGTATCGTACAACCGCGGAACGCCAATAATAAGCGATATTTTTCCATCTTTCAGCGTTTGTAAAATACTTTCAGAACTCAAATTTTCCGCAAAATAGATGGTACTTCCTTTATAAAAAGGTATAATCATCGTTCCCATCAACGGAAAAGAGTGATGCAACGGCAGCAAAACCATAACATTGCTCTCTCTTTTGAAAATAGGAAACTCTTCTGAAACGGCGTTGGCTACGAAAATGATATTTCGATAAGATTGCATAACGCCTTTTGGCGATCCCGTAGTTCCGGATGTGTAGATGATAACCATTGTTTTGTCATCTTCCAATATAGGAATCTCCGTAACCGGAATTTTGTCGATATCATCTGTGTTTATATCTCTTGACGTTACAATTTTTCCTTGAAAATCATCAACTTGATCGCATATTTTATCCACAAACGCCAATTTTTCGATAGACGTGAAAATGATATCGGGTCGGCAATCGGAGACAATGTACGCTAATTCTTTCTGGGTCGATTGAATGTCGACAGGAATGGCAATTGCTTCGCAACGCAATGCGCCATAAAATGCGAAAACCCATTCGGGAGAATTATCGGCATATATTAATATTTTCTCCGGTTTATTCTTAGAACTAAAAAAATCTGCGTAACAACGAGTGTATTGTAGAACTTGTCTATAAGAATAAGAACTGTTTTTGAAGACAATAGCAGTCTTATTATAATTTTTTATCATTAAAAATAAGTAAGAATATTAATCGCGCAAAAATACATTATTAATTGATTTGCTATAAATTTATTTTGACAAATCTGTAAATAAGTTATTCGCGACGAAAATATTTCAATAGACAACAGTGCGCTCAAAGCATGATATAGATATGTGATTAATCGGTATTTTTCGGCAATAATCCCGAATATCTTCACTTCCCGGATAATATTTTCAATAGTTATCCTGATGGAGAATATTCGTTGATTCTCTTTTTTATCTTGGTCAATGTTCTCTTTTTACTCTTTTTCTTAGGCAATTCACTGTTGGCATGGACTTTTGATAACCGCTGTCCGCTAAACATTTTGATTTCCTTTTAAAGTAGACTTTACTGTTTTTGAACAATTTAAAGTTATGCCGACGACCTTTGGCAAAATCCGTACAAAGTATTTTCCGACTCCTCTTATCCGCAACAATTTAAGTCTTTTAAGTATGGCGCTTTTTCTTGCCCGAATAACTTAACCGCTGTTTTTTAAGACCTTCAACAGGACTTTCCGTTACATCTATCAAAACTGCTTCAAAAGTATTTCTTCTTTTTGCAATGATTTTTTGCGCGGTAAATGAAAACGATTATCTTTAATAAGAATACTTTCTGTTTTCTTTATGATTTCACAAACACGGCTTTCGGATATACCATAACTAACGCCAATGTAATATTGAGTCCGGTATTCTCGACAATACGTCAATAGCAACAACCGCTTATCCACATTGTTTAATTTGGGTGGCATTCCACAAGCTTGGATACTTTCCGGATTTGGCTTCTGAGTATTCTATTACTTCCAACATCAAATCAAATACTTCTCGTTTTACACTTGTGAGACGCTTAAATCTGGGTCCTGGCAAATTCTCTATATCTTTTAAAATATATCATACTATTTTCCGAAGAAGTCTATTATATAGTCAATGGTGAAAAAATAATCGAACAATATTGTCGTATCTGTTTGATATAAAAATAGTCGTTATATTTTCGCAATTATTTTCATTTTTTTTGATCGGAATTGTAAAATTCTTTAATTTTGTACCCTCAATTTTTAACTAAAAAACAGAATCAAATGTGAAGATATATAAATATTCATCCATTACTAAAACTGCCACGCTTCTTTATAATGGAAATATCCTACTTACAGAAGATAATAAAACTCTTCATTTCGGTGATTTTAACGGGGATAGAAAGACAGACTTTTTAAATATATCTGCTAAAGATATTTATTTAGGAACAGGAACAGAATTTGTAAATGGGAACTCTATGAGTCATTTAATCACACCGAGTCAATTTTATCTCAATTATAGAACAGGAGATTTTAACGGCGATGGGAAAGACGATATTATTGCATGGAGGGATACAGATGTAGATATATTATACTCTTTGGGCAATGGTCAATTTGAAAAGCAATCCTATTCATTGGAAAATGCTTGTACAGATGGATTTAGAACTCTTTATCCGTTAGATTATTATGGAATTGGAAAGAAATCATTGTTCATTGTAAATGAAAAAGATAGTAATTCTGATGGAAATCCTGTTGTAACTCTTTATAAAGGACGCCTTTTTCATGTCGAATCAATCACAGATAGTTACAATAATAAAACAGATAT
>JAIRTP010000050.1 GCA_031254805.1 Bacteroidales bacterium | reverse complement strand
TTGATGCAAAGCGTTGATCGATTTCCGATAAAGTCGCCAAAAGTTTTTTAAGTTTTATTTCGTGTTCTTCAAGCCATTTGGTTTGCAAATTTGAAGTTTTTAGAGTACCTTCTTCTGTTCTGAAGGTTGCTGCTGTACTTAATAACGCTCCCACCCAGGGAATGCTACCCAATGCCGCTAAAACTATCTTTTCGATAATTCTACTTTTCGTCTTTGGCGAATATTTTATCAATTCACTCTTGATGTTTTCAATAACCTTTTCATCATTGCTGATTTCCATTTCACATCTCCATTATTTATGTTAATTTTATAATTTCATTATCAACTTCTTCTAAATATTTCCGTATCGAAGCTGCGGCGTAAACCGCCTGTTTTACTTTATCGCCGATTGCTTTCTGAACGTCAGGAGGCGGTAAAATAATTTTGACTTTTCGCAGATCAGATGAACGGATACTTTGCAGAATAGATCCGCTTGAAATTCTTTCCAGTTGCATTTTTCCATATTCAGAATTCAAATAGGAAACAATATAATATGGATTAATTCCTGATTTAATTTTAATATACACAAGGAAACCGGAAGCAATTCCGCCAATTAAATCCGGCGGGACATTGGCGGCAATACCAGAGTTGCCGGCGCGGGTCATAAGTATTGTATGTTCGTCAACCTGATTTTTGATGACCTCTTTATTATCCATCAATGATTGTTTTATATATTTCAAGTTTTCAAAATTGATGCCTTCTTTGGTAATACTCTTCACAAGGATATATGGTATGCCCCGTTTCTTTTCAACATAAATAGAAGCATCCTCAATATTGGCTCCGTTGTGAACTGCGGTAATAATATCGCCAAATAAAACAACATTATATTTTGACGATTCAATTTTTTCAATATTGGCCATATACTTTGATAAATACCTTTTGGCGACAAAACTTGTTTCCAATTGTGAAGGTTTGATAAAAAAGTTATTATCATTTGTTTTTCCGGTTTTATATAAAGGGGCGACATTGGGAATATCGTCATTTCTGGTTTCGCGCCCTTTCTTGTCGTGCCCGCAAAATTCATTTATTGAAATAAAAATTTCTTTTTTACGAACAGGTCCTTTTTGAATAAAAAGGACGTTTGTTTTAATGGTTACATTTGGGCTAAAAGTTTCAAAGGGCAATTCAACAATAGCGAACAAAGCGCCTTTGTTTAAAATATATTGCCGTAAATATTCTTCCTGTTCGTTGCCTAATATACCACTTGGAAGCACCATTGCCATTTTTCCGCCATTCTTGAGAAAGGACAAACAGCGTTCAATAAATAGTATTTGCGGTTCTTCCTGTTCTTTTATTTTATCAGTCTTTTTCCAGACTTCAGTTTTTTTATCAAATTTCCATTTATATCCGACATCGAACTGCGCTAATTTTTCTTCGCCGACTACAGGTATTTTACTGCCAAAAGGCGGATTGGTCAGCAGAATATCAAAACTTTCAAGTGCGATTTTTGCCTTTGTTTCCGTATGCCAGTTTTCCGGCAAATCAAGACTGTCCTCGCAGAATATACCAGTCGTTCCGTCTCCCATTAAGTTCATGTAGGTTTTTGCGACTTTGCTTAAAAAATAATCTTTATCAATGCCTCTGAAATTCTTTGTCGCCGCGTCAATTTTTTTTCTGTTAATATCAGATTTGCTCCAGCCGAGTTTTTTATATTTTTTTTCAATTTGTCCCCAAACCGCTTTTAAGGATTCAATAAGGAATCCGCCTGAACCGCAAGCCGGATCAATAATGGTATCGTTTTCGGCGGGCTGTAAAATATCAACGACCATTTTTACGACGTTTCGTGGAGTAAAAAATTGTCCTTGTCCGCCTTTCAGCGCGTGTCCAATAAACGTTTCAAAAGCATCGGCTATCGCGTCCCGTTCACAATTCATTAAAGAATAATTTTGAAGTTCGCCAACGACAAAAACAATAGAATGGGTATCAAGGATTATCCGGTCTTCTTTGTCAATGACTTCTGGAAGAGTCCGTTTTACTTCTTCAAATAATCCTATGATTCGCTTCTCAACTTCTTTGGGTTTTTCGTCTATTCCCGCCCTAAACCTGACAATATCATCTGGGGGAGTATATTTTTCATCATATATCTTACAAAAGATAATATTGATAAGTTGCTGCGCGAGAACTTCGTCGCGGGTTGCGCCTACCGTATTTGCCGCAAGATAATTACGGATAGACTTAAATATTGATTTTAAGTTATGGGTTGGTTTTAAATTTGCGCGGACAAATTTACCGATGTCTTCTATCCGCTGTCCGAATTGCGGGATATTGGGGATTTCATCAAAAATAACTTCACCGTTCTTCTTGATAAATTTTCTGATAAAAAATCTTTCCTCACCGTTAAACCACACTCCGAGATATGCATTTGATAATGTTAAATAATTTTCTAGTTGCGTCCTTCCATCTTTGCGGTTTTTCTTTTTGCATTCTACAACAATATAGAGTTCGCCTTCGATTCTTTTCTCATTTTTGAAAACGGCAATATCAACCGGATATTCTTTTTTTGTGTCTGACGGACGGAGTTTTACCCGGTATTGCGGACGCGTTTGTATATGTTCTTTAGGATAGCCATAGTCTTCGACTAGTTGTTTTGAGAATACCTGTACAGCCTCTATTTCTTCGGGCGTAGCATTTACTTCTACGTCGGAAATATAATCAATAAGGGTTTCATTCTTTTTTTTCCTGGAACCTGTCATATTATTTTCTCCGCCATAGTTCTTTGTTATCCTGTCTTTTCACTGGTTTAATCCTCTATGTATCTTTTTCTATCAGTAGCAAAACCCTTGATAGACCTTCAGAACATCTTCGCCGATGTTCGGAACATCCAATGAGACCTGAAAAACGTCTTCTTAGACGTTCAGAAGGTCTGTTGAGGCGTTCGGAACTTCAACAGAGACGTTTCTTACGTCCCCGCCTGAGTT
>JAIRTP010000005.1 GCA_031254805.1 Bacteroidales bacterium | reverse complement strand
GTCCCTGTAAGCGGCAAGGGTACTTTACCTCGTCAAAAAGGTCAATAAGGCGGCTCGCTTTAACATAACTGTTTTTTGCAAATATAATAATCTAAAAAATTTATACAATAGCGCTTAACTCCATATCCCTATACTTCGTAAGGTTTCCCGATTTGTCCGTTTTACGCCATGATTCTGAAAAAAATCCTTATGTCCGCGAGATCATCTCCCATGATAGGATTATCAAACTTTCATTCTATGTGTCCGCATTATCTACTCTGCCTACTCTGTAGCGGATTATCGCCGCCAAGTTTATAATTTTGCACGGCGCATCAAAAAAACCGTCTTAAAAAAGACGGTTTTTTTGCATCGTTAATAAATTTTTATTAGAACGTATAACGCACGCCGGCATTAATGCTATATTCAAATAATGATTTACTTCCGTCCCCGAATAATAATCCATATCCGGGACGAAAATCAATCTGAGTTGTTAATGGAATTTTTTTGAAAGCAAATTCAACTCCTCCCATCGCATTAACTCCAAATTTTAGGCTTGGAGAGCCTTGATCTAAATAGGAGATATAAATATTCGTTAGCGAATATCCAAATGAAATTCCTCCTCCTGCAAACCAATGCAAGCCGCCGACATTCCAATCTTTAATTAATCCTTCATAAACTAAATTCGGATTAACTTCAATTGTCCAAAAATTAGAAAAAGTGTATACGTTACGATAATATTCATACCTGTAAGAACCAAATTTAAAACCTAAATCTGCTTGAAAAGCTAAATTGTCGGTCAAAAACATTTTAAAAGAGGCCCCTTGAAAAGAGCCTACAGTGGCTCCAATACCCATTTTGTAAGGCTTTTGCGCTTCAACAGTTGATACGTTCATTGCTAACAGCAATCCTATCGCTAATGTAATAGCATGTTTTTTCATATTCATTTATTTTTACAATTAGTTTATTTTTTCAAGGCAAAAGTAATATTTATCATTACGCTTCCAACATTTGTTATAACAATTTTTTCCACAAAGTTGAACTTTTTATGAAAAAAGTTGTTTTCGTTTTATCGCTTATATTTGTAAGCAAAATATCAAACTAAATCAAACAAAAAGATGAAAAAGTATTTAGCTGAATTAATTGGAACATTTACGCTTGTTCTTGGCGGCTGCGGTACAGCCGTTTTTGCAGGGGGCGCGGTAGGATTTTTGGGCGTAGCTCTTGCTTTTGGGTTAACCGTTGTGGCAATGGCTTATGGAATTGGTAATATTTCCGGCGCACATCTAAATCCCGCCGTTTCAGTTGGCGTTTTTTGTGCAGGCAGAATGAACGGAAAAGATTTTGCCGGTTATGTAATTGCTCAAATCATCGGCGCTATTTTAGCAGCCGCCTTGATGGCGTTTATCGTTTGTCAATATGGCGGGACGAAAGGAACTTTTGCGGCAAACGGATTTGGAGAAGCTTTTGCAGGCGACGCCGGTTATATGCAAATAGGTATGTGGGGCGCGTTTGTTGTAGAAATGATTCTTACTTTTTTGTTCCTTATTGTTATTTTAGGGGTAACGGACAAAGCTTCTACTCCGGGATTTGCCGGTTTGGCAATTGGTTTAACCTTGACGCTGATTCACTTGATTAGTATTCCGTTAACCAATACCTCTGTAAATCCTGCGCGTTCAATTAGTCAGGCTCTCTTCTCTGAAAATGCTTATGTATTACAGCAATTATGGGTGTTCATTGTTGCTCCATGCGCGGGGGCGGCTTTGGCGGCTTTTGTTTACAAAGCGCTTGTTTCAACAAAAAAATAAAATATCGCTTTTGATACTTTAAGAATAACAAAGGAGTTGATATTATCAACTCCTTTGTTATTCTATAAACATTCGACTCCATTCATCAAAAAGAGCGACTTTTTCTGCGCCATATTTTATTAAGTCTTGTCGGATTTCTTCAATGCTTTTTGGAATTGTCAACGCTTTTTTTGATTTTGAAAAGAATTTATCGGAGAAAGCGACAATTTTTTCTTCGATCGTTATAGGAATCATATCTCGATGCGGTAATGGAAGATGATATTCAGCGATATATTCTTTTGAAAATCCTCCGATGCCGATATGATTTTCGCAAAAAGTTACAATGCTGTGGAAGCCTTCTTTTTTGACGATTTCAGCTCCCAAAATGCCGTGTTGAATGTATGGAGCGTCGCCGTAACAACCGATCTCCGGCGCATTAACTTTACAAATTCCGACGTCGTGCAACATGACGGCCGTCTCTATCAACGACCGATTTGCATGTAATTGCGGTTTTTCATCGCATATTTTTAAAGCCATTTTTGCAACTGATTCTACATGAAGGATATAATAATCCCTCGCTTTACTTCCTTCAAGAAAATATTTGTCTATTACCGTCCAATATGATTTCATTATTACATTCAAAAAATTGTCATTTGCAATTATCGGAATTATTTCGAGAAAATTGCTTTAATTTTGCCAAAAATTAAAGAAAAGATGTCCGTCGATACATACAAAACGATAAAAGCTCCTACGGAGGGTTATTTTATGGATAAACGAAGTAAATTTTATTCTTTTGCTTATCCCGTGACTTCCGAGGAGGAAATCAAGGAACATCTTGCCGTTTTGAAGAAAAAGTATTACGACGCCCGCCATCATGTTTATGCTTGGATTTTGGGAAAAGACAAAGAGCAATATCGTATTAACGACGACGGAGAACCTTCCGGAAGTTCGGCAAAACCTATTTACGGGCAACTTCTTTCGCACGATCTAACCAATATAGCGATATTTGTCGTACGTTATTTCGGAGGAGTAAAATTGGGCGTTCCGGGATTGATCAACGCATATCGTAGCGCGGCTCAAGATGCTATTCAAAATGCTGAAATTATTGAGAAAATCGTGGAAGATTATTATGAGTTGCGTTATGATTATTTGATGATGAACGATGTGATGAAGATCGTAAAAGACGACTCTTTGGATATTGTTTCTCAGAAATTTGACAATATGTGCAACATTGTTTTTCGGACGCGGCAATGTAATAGTGAAAAAATTAAAAGCCGTTTTGAGAATCTCTTGGGCGTCAATGTACAATTTTTGAAAACAGTTTAATCGTTCTTATTGCTATGAAAAAAGAGATTAAAATATGTTTCTCGCCTTTATTATTCGATACAGTAAATTTTAAAAATGATTTTATTGCTGTCGTATGCGATATTTTCCGTGCGACAACCTCCTTTTGCAGGGCGTTTTATAATGGAGCCGACGCAATTATTCCCGTTTCCGACTTTGAAATAGCAAAAAAGTTGAAAAATGAACAAGGCGTTCTGATCGCGGGAGAGATAGATGGTCAAAAGCCGCTTTTTTCTGACTTTGGAAACGACCCCGCCGAATTTATTGCAGAAAAAGTGAAAGGAAAAGATATTTATTATACGACGACTAACGGTACAAAAATGTTGCTACAAGCTTCGAAATCAGCGCAAGAAACAATTATTGGATCATTTTTAAATATAGAAGTTGTCGCGAATTATGTGATCAAGCAAAATCAAAACGTCGTTATTTGTTGTTCCGGATGGAAAGGCGGATTTAGTTTTGAAGACTCCTTTTTTGCCGGCGCATTGGCGGAGAGGATATTAATTTCGCAAAATTTCATCACAAAAGACGACGACGTTTTTGTTTCTTTAGAAATATGGAACGCTGGAAAAGATGATCCAAAACGTTATGTTGCAGAACGAAGCAGCCATTTTGAAAGGTTAAAAGGGCTTGGGAAAGAAAATATATTAAAAGAGGCTTTTTTGATGAATTCTTGTCCGACGCTTCCTGTGATGAAAAATGGAAAATTAATAGACTTGCATAGAAAATCTACTCCATAAAGAAAATTTATTTCGGCGTTATATAAAAAAAGCGGCCCGATCGAGCCGCTTTTTCATCATATATGGTTTATCATTTTATAATAAGCTCCATGCAACGGTCAATCCTGCCATTACAATGGAAACCATACTCATTAATTTAATAAGAATATTGAGGCTTGGACCTGAAGTATCTTTGAAAGGATCCCCGACCGTGTCTCCTACTACGGTTGCTTTGTGATTTTCAGAACCTTTTCCGCCAAAATTACCCTCTTCGACAAATTTTTTAGCATTATCCCAAGCTCCGCCGGAGTTAGCCATGAATATGGCCAAAACGAATCCCGCGCCAAGACCTCCAATCAATAATCCCATTACGCCGGGGACGCCGAAAATAAGTCCCATCAAAATAGGAGCTAAGATGGCTAAAATAGAAGGAAACAACATTTCACGTTGCGCGCCTTTGGTTGAAATTTCAACGCAACGGGCATAATCGGGCGTCGCTTCTCCGGTAAGAATTCCTTTTATCTCCCGAAATTGACGACGCACTTCGGTAACCATGCTTTGCGCGGCGCGGCCAACAGCATTCATTGTCAACCCACAGAAAAGAAAAGCCATCATAGAGCCGACAAATACGCCAATGAGAACTTTCGGATTCATTAAGTTGATTTGATAATAAGAGATAAAATCAAGAATGCCGGCTTCTGCGACAAGTTTGGTCGTTCCGTCTGCAAATTCAAGCACAGTTTTTTCAACATGATTCAATCCTATTTTAATTTCTTCGATATAAGAAGCTAAAAGAGCCAAAGCCGTCAAAGCCGCCGATCCGATAGCAAAACCTTTTCCGGTTGCAGCGGTTGTATTCCCTAAAGCATCCAATGCGTCGGTACGTTTACGAACTTCCGGTCCCAATCTACTCATTTCCGCATTTCCACCGGCATTGTCGGCAATTGGGCCGTAAGCGTCGGTCGCTAAAGTAATACCAAGCGTTGAAAGCATTCCAACAGCGGCGATTCCAATCCCGTATAATCCCAAGCTGAGATTTTCGGGAGCAAGCATCGCAGATATTTCAAAATTAATAGCGCAAAGATATGCCATGATAATAGCGACAGCAATGGTTAGAACCGGAATAGCCGTAGAGATCATTCCTGTTCCGATTCCGGAAATAATAACCGTCGCCGGTCCTGTTTTAGAACTTTCTGCAATTTTTTGAGTTGGTTTATACGTATGAGAAGTATAATATTCGGTAGTTTGACCGATAATAATACCCGCAACAAGTCCTGTAATTACGGAGAAAGAAACGCCAACCCAATTTTGCATTTGAAGCAAATAAAGTATCCCAAACGTTGCGAGAGCAATCAAGATAGAGCTGATATTAGTCCCTTTTCCAAGCGCTCCCAGCAGTTGTTTCATTGATGCCCCTTCTTTAGTACGAACAAGAAAGATACCTATAATGGAAAGCACGATTCCGACAGCCGCAATTAACATCGGAGCTAAAACGGCTTTGAACTGCATAACTTCATTTCCTGAAACGGCAAAAGCGGCGGCTCCTAAAGCGGCAGTCGCCAAAATAGAACCGCAATACGATTCGTAAAGGTCGGCTCCCATACCGGCTACGTCGCCCACATTGTCGCCCACGTTATCGGCGATCGTCGCCGGATTACGCGGATCGTCTTCAGGAATCCCCGCTTCGACTTTTCCAACTAGGTCGGCCCCTACATCGGCGGCTTTGGTGTAAATGCCTCCGCCCACACGGGCAAAAAGAGCTTGCGTCGACGCTCCCATTCCAAATGTCAACATGGTGGTAGTTATGACGACTAACTTTTGCGCTCCGGTAGCTTCGATAAAATGATCTAATACGAGATACCAAAGCGAAATATCCAACAACCCGAGTCCTACAACAACGAGTCCCATTACGGCGCCGCTTCGGAAAGCCACTTTTAACCCTTTATCAAGCGATTGAGAAGCGGCATACGCGGTACGGCCGGAAGCATACGTCGCCGTTTTCATACCGATAAAACCAGCAAGCCCCGAGAAAAATCCGCCCGTTAAAAAGGCAAAAGGTACCCACGGGTTTTGCACCTTTAATATATAAGCCAAAAAGGCAAAAAAGAGCGCTAAAACGAAGAAGACAATGATCACAACTTTGTATTGTTGTTTCAAATATGCCATAGCGCCTTGTCTTACATACAATGCAATCTCCTTCATGCGAGGCGTCCCTTCGCTTTGTTTCATCATTTGCCTAAAGAAATAGTAGGCAAATCCAAGAGCCAAAATAGAAGCCGCCATTACAATAAGAACCCATAATAACTTGTTTTCCATAACCTTTGTGTTTAATTAATATAAAATTTATCCGTTCTAATTCTTTCATTAATATGAAAAAAACATCAAGAATTTTTCTCAATGTTTTCCTTAATAACGCTCAAAAACTCTATTCCTGATAATTCCAATCTTACTCCCATAAATAGCACTTTGTCGCTATCCGCATAAGATATTCCTTGCATTCTTCCGTATTGATGAACACTATTATATGAAAATAAGTTGACGCTCATCGGGTAAATAGTTTTTATTTTTTTGTTTGCGGTGCAAATATAATATATCTTCTTATTTAAAAGTTGAAATAAAACAAAAAAAAGAAGTTTTTTCTGAAAAAGGCGCAAATAAAAACCGTCGATTAAACCGAAATTCATACCTAAATCGTAAACAAACCGGTAGTATTTGACCGTTTCTTGTTTATCCTAAAGTCAAAAAAACAAAGTATGCGCTTTCAATGTTTTTTTACAACATTATCCTTCTTTTTCAGTTAATATATTTATCGTTGGAAAAAAGGCGCTGTCTTTGATATTATCAACGAGTAAAATTCATACTTTTGTATTTTAAAAAAGTTTATCATCATGACAAAAAGATTGTTTCTATTCCCATTTTTTCTAACTCTCTTACTCTCGTTTTATAGCTGTTGCGGGCAGTCTCAACAAGATATCAAGCGTAATGTTTATTTAGAAAAACTTATCCAGGAAGGCATCAGACAAGAGCATTTTCAACCCATTCCCGTCGACGATGAATTTTCTGAAAAAGCGTTCGACGAATATTTGAAAAAACTGGATTACAACAAAAGATTTTTTGTGCAGTCTGACGTCGACGCTTTAAGCGCGTATCGCCATGAAATAGATGATCAATATTTAAACATGCAATTTGACTTTTACTATTTCTCTTTGGATTTGATTCGCGAGCGTATTAAAGAGGCGGAGACATATTGCTTTGACCTTTTAGGAAAACCGTTTGATTTTAAAACCGACGAAGATATTCAGTTTAACAGCGATAGTATTGATTGGGCTAAAACAAAAGAGGAATTACAAGACCGTTGGAGAAAAACACTTAAATATGAAATTTTGACGCGTTTGCATACAAAAATGACAGATCAAGAAAAAGCGGCGAAAAAAAGCGATACGGTAACGATCAAAACTTTTGCTCAATTAGAAAAAGAAGCGCGCGAATCGGTCGGAAAAAGATATAAAGATTGGCTTAGCTATCTGATTCAAAATGACGACAACGATTATATAGCATTATATATCAACTCTATTTTGAACGTATATGATCCGCATACCGAATATTTTCCACCGCAAGATAAAGAGAATTTTGACATTCGGCTTTCAGGGCAATTACAAGGCATCGGCGCTACGCTTTCACAAAAAGACGGATATATTACCGTCGTAGATATTGTGGTGGGAAGTCCCTCTTGGAAACAGGGAGAATTGGAAGTCGACGATAAAATATTAAAAGTCGCTCAAGGCGAAGAAGAACCTATGGATATCGTCGACATGCGGTTGGATAAAGCCATTCGTTTTATTCGCGGTCCGAAAGGAACGGAAGTTCGTTTGACGGTACAAAAAGTAGACGGTTCTCAAAAAGTGATCCCGATCATTCGCGACGTCGTCGTTATCGAAGATACTTACGCCAAATCAATGATATTGACCGATACGGAAACCAATGCAAAGATTGGATATATCTATCTTCCTTCTTTTTATGTCAATTTTCAAGATAAAGACGCTCGCCGCTCTTCCGTTGATATGAAAAATGAGATAGAAAAAGTCAAAGCAGAGGGTATTTCAGGGATTATTTTTGATTTGCGCAACAATACGGGCGGTTCATTGATAGATTGCGTAGATATTGCCGGGTTGTTTATTGATCAAGGGCCTGTCGTGCAGGTAAAAGGAAAAGTAGGAGCTCCGCAAGTTCTTTCCGATAAAGTTCCCGGAGCCAACTGGGACGGGCCGTTGGTAGTGCTTGTCAATAATTACTCCGCTTCGGCTTCTGAAATTTTTGCGGCGGCTATGCAAGATTATGAGCGCGCCGTCATTTTAGGTTCGACTACTTATGGAAAAGGAACGGTACAACGCTTTGAAGACCTTGACAGAGTCGTACGCGGATTAAGCGAAATCAAGCCTTTGGGATCGATCAAATTCACCACATCAAAATATTACCGCATTAATGGCGGCTCTACCCAACTTAAGGGGGTGATTCCGAATGTCAGCGCGCCTACCGCTTTCAAATATATTAACACAGGAGAACGTGAACTTGATAATGCTTTGACATGGACGGAAATTGATCCGACCAAATATGAAACCTGGAAAAAGGGAAGTTGTAAATGGGACGACGTTATTAAAAAGAGCCAAGAACGCATCGAAAAAAACAATTATTTCACCATGATGGATGAAAATGCGCAACGTTTGAAAAACAGACGCGATGAAACTATTTATCCTCTTAATTACGATGCATTTAGCGCATTATTAAAAACGCATGAGGAAGAAACGGAACGTTTCAAAGATCTTGGAAAAGACACCTTGAATATTGTAGCAAAAATTATTACACAGGACGAGGGAACAGTTCCCAACGACACCGCTACGATTGAAAAGAACAAGCGATGGAATAAAAACATTATTACCGACAACACATTGTATGAAGCAATGAAAGTCGTTCAAGATATTCAAAAATTGAAATGTTTTGCCATAAAAGAAGATTAGAGATATTCTGTCGATCATTCAACAGAATTTGATATACAGATTCGCTTCTCTTTCAACATGTTTCGCTATGTTAACAAAGAGAAGCGAATTTATTTTAAAAGTCAATAAAACATCACATTAATTTCAAAAAAATGACGGAAGAGAAAAAACTATTCTTAGTTGATGCAATGGCGATCATTTATAGAGCTTTTTATGCGCTCAATAAAAATCCGAGATTAAATACCAACGGTCTCAATACTTCTGCCATTTTAGGCTTTGCAAATGCGCTATGGTCGGTTATTACTACTGAGAAACCGACGCATTTAGCGGTGGCTTGCGATTCTCAAGCTCCGACAATACGACATATCGATTACGAAGCTTATAAAGCAAATCGCCAAGCAATGCCCGATGAAATAGCGGCCTCTATTCCATGGATCGATAAATTATTGGAAGCAATGCGTATTCCGATTATTCGAAAAGAAGGCTATGAAGCGGACGATATTATCGGAACATTGGCGCAGAAAGCCGAAAAAGAAGGATTTACGGTTTATATGATGAGTTCTGATAAAGATCTGGGACAGTTAATAACCGACCATATTTTGATGTATCGCCCCGGAAAAATGGGCGACGCGGCAGAAATCTTAGGGAAAAATGAAATTTGCGAAAAATTTGGCATTGCGGAGCCGAAACAGATCATAGATCTGCTTGGATTATGGGGCGATAGTTCCGATAACATCCCCGGCGTTCCGGGCGTTGGGGAAAAGACTGCAAAAAATCTATTACAACAGTTTCCTTCTGTCGAGGATATGATAATCCGTGTCGACGAAATAAAAAATCCTAAACTTCAGCAAAAAATCAAAGATCACGCCGATCAAGCCCTTTTTTCCAAACAGTTAGCGACGATCATTACCGACGTTTCACTAGATGTTCATATTGAAGATTTCAAAATGAAACCGCCCAATGAAAAAGAACTTAAAGCGGTGTTAGATCAATTGGAATTTCGGCAACTTGCCAAGCGTATCTTCACGGAACTAAGCTTGAAAAAAAGTAACGCCGGGCAATTGGACTTGTTTGACGAGCCGGACGGACAATTAGATCTGTTTTCAGAAGTTTCAACATTGAAAACGGTCAAAGAGGTCGAACATAAATATTATTTGATTACGGAAGCCGATGCGGCAAAAGAACTTGTCAAAAAATTAAGCGTATCTTCCGAGTTGTGTTTTGATACCGAAACGACCGGATTGGATGTTAATTCGGCGGAACTTGTCGGCGTCTCCTTTGCAGTTACACCGGGGGAATCATGGTTTGTAAAAGTTCCCGATAAAAAAGAAGAAGCGATAAAATTTCTGGAACTTTTTAAGCCTCTTTTTTCCGATGAAAAAATCATGAAAATCGCTCAAAATATGAAGTTCGATATATCTATTTTGAGCCGGTATAATATCGAGGTAAACGGTCCTCTTTTTGACACCATGATCGCTCATTATTTATTGCAACCGGAAGGGCGGCACAATATGGATTTTCTTGCTGAACAATATATACAATATACGCCGATCCCTATCGAAAATCTAATTGGAAAAGCAGGAAAGAATCAAGACAATATACGTAACGCTTTCAACGTAAATCCGGAACTTGTGAAGGATTATGCTTGCGAAGACGCGGATGTGACTTTACGACTAAAACATATCTTTTCTCCCTTGTTAGAAAAGGAAAAATTAGAGATTCTTTTTACTGCCATTGAAGCTCCTTTGGTAAAAACGCTCGCTTCTATGGAATTAGAGGGAGTAAATATAGATAAAGAGGCTCTTAATCAATTCTCTAATAAACTATCTGAAAAAATTCTGCAAATTGAAAAAGAAATATTCAATATTTCATCAAAATCTTTTAACTTATCTTCTCCCAAGCAATTAGGTGAAGTACTTTTTAATGATTTGAAAATTGTATCTAAAGCGAAAAAGACAAAAACAGGGCAATATTCGACCAGTGAAGACGTATTGTTGAAACTCCAAAATGAGCATCCGATCATCAACCTGATTTTGGACTATCGTTCGCTCAGCAAATTAAAATCAACCTATGCCGACGCCTTGCCAGAATTGATCAATCCGAACGACGGAAGAGTGCATACGTCGTATAATCAAACGATCACCGCAACAGGTCGTTTAAGTTCTACAAATCCTAATCTTCAGAATATACCAATACGCACAGAATTGGGGCGTGAAATTCGCAAAGCTTTTATACCAAAAAACGAAGATTATATATTGCTGGCGGCCGACTATTCGCAGATAGAATTGAGGATTATCGCTCACATCGGCGGCGACGCCGGAATGAAAGAAGATTTTAACAAAGGAATCGATATTCACGCCGCTACGGCGTCGCGTGTTTTCAACGTTTCATTAGAGCAGATAACCCGTGAACAACGGCGCATGGCGAAGATCGTAAATTTTGGAATTATTTACGGGATCTCTGCATTCGGACTCTCCGAAAGATTGGGTATCGGACGAAAAGAATCATCGGAAATTATTGAACAATATTTTTTAAAATATCCCGGAATAAAAGCATACATGGATCAACAAATTTTGTTCGCCCGCGAACATGGCTATGTGGAGACATTGATGGGGCGTCGGCGTCATCTTCCCGACATCAACGCAAGAAATAATAATCTTCGTTCGTTCGCCGAACGTAACGCCGTCAACGCGCCGATTCAAGGGACGGCGGCCGACCTCGTCAAGATTGCGATGATAAACATTTGGAACGAACTCATAAAAGAGAATCTTCAAACCAAGATGATTTTGCAAGTACACGACGAATTGGTTTTTGACGTATTTAAAACGGAGTTGGAAAAAGTTGAAAAAATCGTCCGTTTCAATATGGAGAATGCGATGAAACTTTCCGTGCCTCTGGTCGTGGATATGAATACGGGAAAAAATTGGTTGGAAGCGCATTAGTTTGTTCAGGCGGGGTTGCACTGCATGGGATACAGTTCCGGTCGAATAAATTTTTGGGAACGAATATAACCGGTTTCCATCACCTGATAATAAGTTCCGGGTAAGTTCGTATTTTGAGCGTAGGCGGCGGCATTCAATGCATAAGCTTCTTCAACGTAGCTCAATCCGTCTTCATGTCGCTCTCCGCGTTCAGGAATGGGATAAAGAGCGTAACCTGTTAGCATTTGAGAACTTAAGACCTGAACGGAATAAGTAATTTGACTGTATTCGGGTATGGCTACCAACTGGAAAATTGTCGGAATGTTCGGCGTTCCCGTCTCTCCCGTCAGCATCTGTTCAGAGAGAGATACCCGCTGGAATAATTTAGTCCCTTCACTTTTCATCTTGGAAACGAACCCCGGCAGGAATACTGTAAACTTGACTTGCGACGAAGTGGAACGGGTCGTCGAAATCGTCGTCGGCATTTGGGGATTACTCGTAATCGAAACCCAGTCTTGAGGCATTGCCCCAAACGACGACAATATCAGCATCATTAAAATACTTGCATACTTTTTCATCATGTTGCCATTTTGGTTAAAAAAATATAATAAATAGCCCGAAGGCTTGATTTTACTTTTTGATAATTTTCCTCACGACAATTGTTTTATTTTTATAATGTATTGATACCATATATAATCCCGTCGCAAGCGAAATAACCTCTTATTTCAAGATTTTATCTTTAGCATGTAGCGTTCTTGTCTGGAAGGCGGGACTTCAACGCAAATATGCCTTCGGAGTTAGAAAAACCTTATAGGTTAAAAAATATTATGATTTTTTTGAAAATTTTACTTTTTATATTGAAAAACGACGTACCTTTGTCACGAAAAGAATAAAATTATGACTTCAAATAAACAACATAATTTTATACGATTTTTAACTGCTTGGTTGGCGCTACTGACCAATATTTGGCGTTTGGGGAAGAATAAGATCGACAAGCGTTGCCTTGCTTTTATTCCGCAGGGCAGATATCACACATAAAATTTATTTGCATAATAACGTTTCAAAAGATAAAAACCATAGCACGGTAAAAGAAATAAAATGCATTGATCCGAAACATCGGCGCTTTCTCATGTATCTCGGCAAAAAAATAAAAGAAACAATCGCCGATTAGGGCATGCATCTTAGAAACTTGTGCAAAAAAAGTTCTTTGATTTATGAACGTTTTGTTATATCGCTGTGGAGAAGTACATTCGGTAAAACAGCATAACGCAAAGCCCGC
>JAIRTP010000026.1 GCA_031254805.1 Bacteroidales bacterium | reverse complement strand
ATGCCATTCCGGAAGAAAATAACGGATGTAATGTTTACCGCGACGATGAAAAAATAAATACGGAACCGATAACAGAGACTTCATTTGTGGATACAGCTCCGGAATATAATACGGAATATTGTTATACGGTTAGAGTAATTGTTAACGATGTTGAAGGCAAAAAATCAGAAGAAGCTTGCGTAGAGGCGACTCATACCGAATCGGTTGCGCAAAATGATCTTGAAGCGGCTATTAATATCTATCCGAATCCCGTAACCGATAAATTATATTTGGATACCGAATTGAATATTTCTACATATCAAATTTATGATCTGTATGGACGTATAATCTACTCTTCAAAAACAAATATAAAAGAATTATCTACGTCGGGATGGGCTTCAGGCGTCTATTTCATTAGAATCGAAACAGAAAAAGGAACTGTTGATAAACGCTTTATAAAGCAATAATCTAGAAATAATTTTCATATTCATAATGTTTTAGAGCCGTTTGAGTTGGAACGGCTCTTTTTGTTGATCAAAAAAGAAAAATAATTTCATCAAATTTCTAAGAATAAGAAGTTAGTTCTTATCTTTGCCAAAAACAAAAGAATCATATTAACTGATAAAATGACGATTATGGATAAAAAAAGTGTAAAAGGGACGGAAACCGAAAAGAACTTATTAAAGGCGTTCTCGGGAGAATCGCAAGCAAAAAACCGTTATACTTTCTTTGCAAAACAAGCGCAAAAAGAAGGTTACGAACAGATTGCAGCTATTTTTATGGAAACGGCGTTGCAAGAAGAACAACACGCTAAGACTTTCTTTAGATTTTTGGAAGGCGGTATGCTGGAAATTATCGGAACCTATCCGGCCGGAATTATCGGAACGACCGCTCAAAATTTGATGGAAGCCGCGGCAGGTGAGAATGAGGAAGCTAACGAGCTTTATCCCAAATGGGCAGACGTGGCCGAAGCGGAAGGATTTAAAGATATCGCCGTGAAGTTTCGTATGATTGCCAGAGTCGAAAGCGAACACGAAGAGCGCTATAAAACTTTATTACATCGCTTAGAACGCAATGAGACATTTGAGCGTCCGGACAAAGTGAAATGGCAATGCAGAAAATGCGGCTACGTTCATTATGGAGAACGTCCTCCGATGAAATGTCCTTCCTGCGATCATCCGCAAGCATATTTCCAAGTAAAACCGGATAATTATTGAGAATAAACGACAATAAAGCAAGGGAGCGTAAGACTCCCTTCTTTATTTAAAGTAAGCGATGCGAAATAAACAAGATATAACGGGTTTTCTGAACTCCCGAAAGGGACGGTCATCTTCATAAAGGTAGCAATCTGCGGGAGAGCCGCTGCGCTGCCTGAAAGACAGGACTTTGACGCCGACGGTTTACACGTTCTCCATAGCTTAACGGCGCTCGTTTTGAAAATCTTGCCGTCGACTTCGTCGAATTTCATTTCATACAACCTTTTATATCAATCAAAGAATTTTACATCCCTAAGCGACGCTATCGCCCTCTTTTTATTACAAAATAACGGGCGATAATTATTCGCTATAAAGAGACCTTCAACCCTTCATTATCACGTAGAATTTTAGTACCTTTGCAAACTGAAAAAGAAGCGGAACAAAAGGTTATGTTGTTAGAGAAGTTAGAAAGTTTATACGCTCGTTATCAAGAAATTGAACAAGAGATGAATTCGCCTGAAGCTATGGCGGATATGAAACGTTTTGTCAAATTAAATAAAGATTACAAAGACTTAGGCCCTATCATAGAAGCCTATAAGAATTATTCCTCTTTGTTAAGCAACATAGAAAGCGCTAAAGAAATTCTCAAGACGGAAAAAGACGAGGAATTTCGCAGCATGGCGAAAGAAGAATTAGCGTCGTATACCGAACAAAAAGAGCCTATGGAGGAAGAAATCCGTCTGTTATTGCTCCCGAAGGATCCGCAAGACGAAAAAAACGCTATCGTTGAGATCCGCGCAGGAACGGGCGGCGATGAAGCGAGTATTTTTGCCGGCGATTTATTGAGAATGTATCAAAAATATTGTGAAAGCCGCGGTTGGAAAACCGAGATTGTGGATTTTACAGAAGGCGTTCAAGGCGGATTCAAAGAGGTGATTTTCAATGTGGCCGGCGATAATGTGTATGGAGATTTGAAGTACGAATCAGGCGTGCATCGCGTACAACGCGTTCCCAAAACAGAAGCGCAAGGGCGCGTGCATACTTCTGCGGCGTCGGTGGCTATTTTGCCGGAAGCCGATGAAGTTGATGTGGAATTGAAGGAAAGCGATATTCGAAAAGATACTTATTGCTCTTCCGGACCCGGCGGACAGTCGGTCAACACAACATATTCCGCCATACGCTTGACGCATATTCCGACGGGCATCGTCGTAACTTGTCAAGATCAAAAATCGCAACTCAAAAACTTGGCGCAAGCAATGAAAGTGTTACGCTCAAGAATTTATGAAATTGAGTATCAAAAATATCTTGACGAGATCTCCACAAAACGTAAAACCATGGTGAGCACCGGCGACCGTTCCGCTAAAATTCGTACATATAACTGGCCGCAAGGACGTGTTACGGATCATCGTATCAATCTGACGCTTTATAACTTACAATCCATTATCAACGGCGATATTCAGGAATTAGTAGATAAGTTGCAAATCGCTGAAAATGCTGAGAGATTGAAAGAAGAAATAGCTTAAACAAGATAATAAATTTCAATAACGGCGCAGAAAAAGAAGTTCAATAAAATAAGAGTTTTTTTCTGCGTTTTTATAAAAATCAAATAATATGAATCGAAAAACATTAATTGACCGAATCAAACAAAAACGTTCTTTTCTCTGTATAGGTCTTGATAGCGAGTTGGATAAAATTCCCGAACATCTTTTGAAATATGAAGATCCTGTGTACGAATTTAACAAACGTATTATTGACGCGACGCATGATCTGGCGGTAGCGTATAAACCGAATTTAGCGTTTTATGAATACAGGGGAATCGCGGGATTAACAAGTTTGAAGAAGACCATGCAATATCTTGCAGGGAAAATTCCGGAATTGTTTACCATTGCCGACGCCAAACGCGGCGATATCGGCAATACTTCCAAACAATACGCACAAGCTTTTTTGGGCGACGAACCGGCTTTCAATTTCGATGCGATAACCGTCGCGCCATATATGGGAGAAGACAGCGTTTCCCCATTTTTAAGTTTTGATGGAAAATGGGTTATTCTTTTAGCGTTGACATCCAATAAAGGGGCTTTTGATTATCAATTTTTAGTTAATCGGGAAAACGGCAAAAGATTTTTTGAAGAAGTTTTGGAGCGTTCGCAACGATATGGCAATAATGAAAATATGATGTATGTTGTAGGAGCTACGCAAGCGGAAATGTTTGAGGATGTTCGTAAGATCGTCCCGGATCATTTTCTTTTAGTTCCCGGCGTTGGCGCGCAAGGAGGAAGTTTGGAAGCTGTTTGTAAATATGGATTAAACAAAGATTGCGGATTATTGGTAAATAGCTCGCGTGGAATTATTTTTGCCTCAAAAGGGGAAGATTTTGCAGAGGCGGCGCGTATGGAGGCCTTAAAACTTCAACAACAGATGGAGTCAATCCTAAAAGGAAATAATATCCTATAGCTATTCTCTATTTTGGAATATGAAACCCGTTCGCGACAATAGCGGATTTCTTATTTTACCATTTTTCTTTATAATATCTTTGAGTATCTCCGTAAGCCGGACATCCCATTTTACTGGCGGACTTACACGATGTATAGGCCGTTGCAACAAACAATACCGTTAAGATTATTATAACCCATTTTTTTATTTTCATTGTCCTCTAAAAATCTTGTTTAAATAATTACGCAAAAATAGCGCTTTTATTTTATACTGAAAAAATAAAAACAGTTATCTGTAAAAGAAAGCCGCAGACAACTGTTTTATTGATGTTTTATGAATTATTTATTTCTTAATAAAAGGAAAATCAAGTCCTGGAAAATATGAATTTTTGCCTAATTGTTCTTCAATACGAAGCAATTGATTATATTTGCAGATACGATCTGTGCGACTTGCCGAGCCTGTTTTAATTTGTCCTGTATTCAACGCCACCGCCAAATCTGCGATAGTCGTATCTTCGGTTTCTCCCGAGCGATGGCTCATGACCGCCGTATATTTATTTCTATTAGCCAAAGTCACCGCTTCAATCGTTTCCGTCAACGAACCGATTTGATTTACCTTTACTAAAATAGAGTTTGCAACGCCCTTTTCAATACCTTCGGCGAGGCGTTTTGTATTTGTCACAAAAAGATCGTCTCCAACAAGTTGTATTTTACTTCCAAGGCGGTCGGTCATCAATTTCCATCCGTTCCAGTCGTCTTCCGCCATGCCGTCTTCAATAGAAACAATAGGATATTGTTTCACCCAATTTTCCCAATAAGAGACCATTTGTTCTATCGTAAGCTTTTCTCCGGTCGACCATTTCAGATGATACATTTTTTCTTCCGGAATATAAATTTCCGACGTTGCGGGATCTAATGCGATAAAAATATCTTTTCCGGGCTTATAGCCGGCTTTTTCGATAGCTCGGATGATATACTTTAATGCGTCTTCATTCGACTTGAGATTGGGCGCAAAGCCGCCTTCATCGCCGACATTGGTAGAAAAGCCCTCTTTTTTCAAAACTTCCTTCAAATGATGAAAAATTTCCGAACCCATTCTCAAGGCTTCCGAAAAAGTCGGCGCGCCAAAGGGCATGATCATAAACTCTTGAAAATCGACGCTGTTGTCGGCATGCGAACCGCCGTTAAGAATATTCATCATCGGAACAGGCAAAGTATGGGCGTTAACGCCGCCGATATAACGATACAACGGCGTTCCCAACTCCATAGCCGCCGCTTTAGCGCAAGCTAATGAAACGCCTAAAATAGCGTTTGCGCCAAGATTAGACTTATTCGGCGTCCCGTCCAATTCGAGCATCCGCTTATCAATACCTTCCTGATCCTCTACAAACATTCCTACTAAGGCTTCGGCAATTGTTTGATCAACATTATGTACGGCCTGTAAAACGCTTTTCCCTAAATATACTCTTTTATCATTGTCGCGAAGTTCGATTGCTTCATGAATTCCGGTAGACGCTCCCGACGGAACAGCCGCCCGTCCGATAGCTCCGGCATCCGTATAAACTTCAACTTCTACGGTAGGATTTCCTCTTGAATCAAGAATCTGTCTGGCGTGAATAGCAATTATTTGACTCATAATTTAATTCGTTTAATTTTATTTTTTCGAAGGTGCAAAGGTAGCAAAAAAATGTAAATCTTTGGCGATTTAATGATGCGAAATGAACAGGATAGAATAGCTCTTCCGGACTCCCGAACGACGTCAAGCTTCCTGAATAACAGGACTTCGACCTTGGCGGTTTATACCTTCTCCACGGCCCAACGACGCTTGGTTTTGAAAATTCTGTCGTTGATTTTGTCGAATTCATTTCAAGCGATTTGTATATGCTAAAAATTTTGCATCCCTGACCACCCTGCTATTTTCCATTCGCATCGGCGACTATTCTGTTGATCTCTCCATTGCATATCAAAGCGTGTCGTCTCTTTTGAGGCTTTTAGGAAGAGCCGCGTCGTTTGATTTTTCTGTATCTGTGAAAGATATCGGCTTGAGACAAGCAGATCTGTACAATCCCCATTTATGGAATAATTTTTCAAATTATTTTTTCAGTTTCTCTTAATTTCGGATGATTTCAGATACAGTGAATTAAAAAAATCTTTACCTTTGCAGCCGTTAAAGGCACTACGGGGTGTGGCGCAGTTGGTTAGCGTGCTTGACTGGGGGTCAAGAGGTCGGGAGTTCAAGTCTCCCCACTCCGACAAGCTAAGGAATGGCGAATTAGCGAGTAAATTAAAGGGATTATGAGAGCGTTATAATCCCTTTTTGTTTACGTTCTTTTCACAAAAGCAGATCGCTCATTTTCAATATTAATTTTCCACTTCGCTTAAATCGGGCGCACTATTCCGGTTTTGGCGAAAATCTTTTGCGTAATTTCGGATGGATTTCACATTCTTCTGATTCTCATTTTGAAAATAGTTTTTCCTGACTTGTTCACCTTTAGAAGAGTGTAAAAAATAAGGACTGACGTCCAGCTTATTAAGAACGAAAAATAGTAAATTTGTCGTACTAATTTGGATGAGTCGGGAGTTTATGAAGTCGATAAAGTCAGAAAGTCCGACAGAACTTAAATATGGATAATCCCTTGCAAAGCGAAGCCGCAGCTCGGAGGCGAGACATATCCTGTATCATCACCCGAACTCCGTAGGGGGTTCAACTATCTACCCAAAACCATTTATCATCCAAATCAATACCATCCTGACTTGCCCGCCTCTAGAAAAGCATAAAAAATCGCGCATAAATCCATGAGATGGCAGGGTCTTGAAAAACAAAACTTACCGGAAATCTTTCCCGCGCAAGTTGCCGCAAATATAAAAAAAGAGGAGCGTCTAAAAAATAAGACGCCCCTCCTTACATATTTAGTTTTAAATTAACAGGTTATCTCGCAATCATGATTGATTTGTTAATCACAGTTTGATCAGCCGAACGAAGTCTGAATATATACGCGCCGGATTCGTAACCTGCCACGTTGATATTC
>JAIRTP010000105.1 GCA_031254805.1 Bacteroidales bacterium | reverse complement strand
GATGAAAAATAGGCTTTCTGGCGTTCTACGGGCTGTCCCTTGGGAAAGATAAACACCGCCTCCGCGACACAGGCGGTTGCCAGTCCCAGCAACAGGCTTACATACACGTTGATTATATCCGTAGTCCCGTAGTCTTCTACCGACAACCATCGGGTGTAAAAAGGAAGCATCAGCAGGCCTATTATTTTGGCGCCCATGTTTCCGATAAACACCAATAACGTGTTTTTTCCTAAGCGTCGGTATTTTCCCATAGGTTTTATATAAAACTCGGCGCGTTAATCATGCCGATAGCGCCGTCTGTCTTTAGGATTTTCAAATTTGATTGGAAGGCCGGATACATATCTCGCCCTAGAGGGCGGGGATCGTCATTACACTTAACGCCAATGTTATACGATGCCGTTTTGTTTAATTATTTCTTCCTGCACCGCAATTTTTCTGACAAAACCGTTGATTATGTTATTATCTTTGTCATAAACAATACAATGAAAATTTAATTCTCCCGGATGGTTTATGACAAATTGATTTACAACAGCCCCTATATTTATACCATTCATATCGGCTATCGACGGTGACGGCTTTGGTCTGGAATTATCCGTCAATGTAACTGTTTCATTATTTATCGAATACTCAAGTTTGATTCTTTGAAAACTTGCCTTTTCATCCTCGTTTTCGAATTCCAATTTAATGTATATCCCCAATTTAATGACTTTCGGCCATTTTCCAATTTCTTTCTGCGGCATCGAGAAGCTAATCACATTATCATATACGCCGATTAAAGATTGCTTGTTTCCAAGCTCATTGCGAATATCATCACAAATAAGAAAACAATTTAATTTCATTATCATGCTCCAAATTATTAATCATTGCGGTATTTCTATCCCAAAGAACGTTTTGATCTATCCCCGCTGAAAGATTATTTGGATTCATCAAATTCTTCTTAGCAGGCAATGTTTCACCATTTTTTTCCGTATAGATATACATTAACTTCGATTTATTTGTTATGAACGCACCCGCTTCCATCGTGTCATCTTCGGAAAAAGATGTTTTATGCAACATCATATTAAATGCAGAACGTAGAAATATTTTTTGCGATGTATCGTAATCATAAGAATGCTCCGCGACATCCAGCAGCCAGGGAAACACGCGGAGAAATTTTAATAAAGCAACGCCCGCAGCGGACGGCTGGGATACGCCGTTCTTCCACTTTGTCAAAGTTCTTTGAGGAAGATTGAGAATTCGTTCAACTGACGAAAAATTTATTTTATTGTCGGCAAAATAATCAAGCGTTGATTTTACATATTCGTTTCTTAAGGTATCCAACGCAAGATTAATCGCATCCGTATTTTCTTTGAAAAAATCCCCTTCGCTTTCACAGCCAAGGCACATGTACGAGATTTGTTTATAAGATGTTGCTTTCCCCAGATCGCCTTTCAATATTTCAGTTGAAAGAGTTCTTTCTAAATTAGAGGAACCGCAAATCGGGCATTCAATAGTCATTTGATAAATCCTTTTTCTTTTGCTTTTTTAAGAGCGGCTTCCATGATACCGCCGCGTTCATTTGATTGATGAAAAGATTTAATAACCCACTTTCCTTTTATATTCTTAAAAAATGCAATATATCCAAGAATTCCTCCGGTCATAAATTCATATGCGTCTATAAAAATTTCTACCACGGGATCGGGATTTTTTCTCCATAAGCTTGAGTTAATGAAACTAACATTTTCAAGTCCATTATTCGCAATAAATTTTAACACGTCAGGCTCTGTATGAAGATGAAAAATATTCCGTGCGTCCCTGAGCGCATTACCAATCATATAAACTTCTTCTGGATTTTTATCACAACATGTAACAAATTCCACTAGATTGTAGGCCGGCTTATCGGGCATAATTTCAAAATCCTCGCGACCATTAGCTTCATATCATGACTCCTCTACTATTTGGCTTGACTGTGTCAAAACAACACAGTTGGAAAATTACTTTATCCTACTTATAGTATATCATAAATAGGATCGTTTCGTCAAGCGCTTTATGTATCAATTTTTGATGTTTTTGGATATTTTTCGGAACAATTTTCTATAAACTACGTCTCCTTGCCATGCAACCCCCGCAGAGACCTCGCATCCTGCCTCACACGCCCGCCGTACCATAAACCCTTTCTACACATTCACTCCAACGCCCGCTCTTTGTTAATAGATACTCAATGGAATCGCGCACCGCGCCGTGTCCGCCACAAAGCGGCGAGACATAGTCGGCAATCGCCTTAACTTCTTTGCAGGAATCCGCCGGGCAACCGACAAATCCGCACAACTGCATAGACGGCAGGTCGTTCACATCGTCGCCGATATAGCCGATCTCGGCTTTGTCAATGCTATTCGCCGTCATGTATTCCCGTAACCACGCCGCTTTGTCCTTGACATTCTGTCGAATAATATCGGCTTTGAGTTCGGTCATTCTGCGTATCGTCGCTTCGCTTTCACGCCCGGTCAGAATAATCAGCTTAATCCCTGCGGCACGGGCGATAAAGAACCCCGCGCCGTCCT
>JAIRTP010000095.1 GCA_031254805.1 Bacteroidales bacterium | reverse complement strand
GAATATTATAAGAATGTGCAGTTGGATTTTTTTGCTCGTCATCCGGAAGCTTATAACAGGATTATGAAAGAGGTTATCCTTAAATGATTGAAAATGAAAAATATTTGGTTTACGCTAAGCAAAGACGTTTATGTATCTTTTAATTCGATGACGGAAACGTTGCGTACAACGTCGTTGCTTTATCATACTAAAACCGGAAAATTGTTTCTTACAAACAACCCGCATCATATTCATCTGATAAATGAGATTTATAATCCCGTCAATCTCGGCGTTGTCGATATGGAAACATATCGATATGTTAATGAAGATGTTGTAGATTTTATTGATAAAACGACCCAATTGGGTATAGGTAAGATTTTAGAAAAAACAACAGGGAGCAAGCCGTTGAATTTTCTGCCGATTCTTTGCTTGCAAAATGATATTGAAAGGCTTCAACAAACAAATCAAGAATATTTAATAGGAGATAAAATCAGTTGCTATCTCACTTCCGTAACCATTGTTATTAATAATCAATGCGAGCGACAATGTAATAATTGCAATATAGCATATAGACAAGTATTTTCATGTTCAAAGTTCTATGAAGGTTCTATCATGCCTTTGGAAACAATAAAAGAGATTATTGTACAATCTTCTCATTTGAATGTAAAACGCGTTAATATAATCGGCGGCGATATTTTATCTTATCCCCAATGGAATAATCTTATTGATTTTCTTAAAGAATATGACTTTAGTTATCATTTATGGATTAATGTAAGCCAAATTCAAAATATTGAAAATCTATTACAACTTCCTTTTCATAAAGAAATAAATATTACTTTTCCTTTTAACGAAAGCGTTTTATTTGAGTTATTAAGATCAACAAAATCCCGCAATGATTTCAGTTATAATTTTATCATAGAAAATATGTCTCATTACGAGAGCGTTAATGATATTGTCAATGATTTCAATATAAGCGACTATAAAATCTTACCATTATATAATGGAGAGAATATGCGCTTCTTTGAAGAAAATGTTTTTTTAGGCGAAGAGGATATACTTTCCGGTATTATAGAGATGCGGGAAATATTTTGTAATCAAAAGCTGAATTCAAATTTCTTTGGTGCGTTAATTTTTTTGCCTGACGGAACGGTTAACGCAAATATGAATCAAGCGACAATCGGGAAATTTCCCGACGAATCCATGCTTCAGTTAATTTATACAGAACTTGTGCGTAATACCGCATGGCGTAAAATAAGATCCGGCGATAAATGTAGCAAATGTATATATAGATTCTTATGTCCGCCGGTAAGCAATTATGAAATGGTAACAGGAAAAGAAGATTTGTGTACCTTTACCGTCATGTAATGAAATTCAAAACCTATATTCAACCCGACTCAATGGATTGCGGCGCAACCTGCCTCAGGATGCTTATCAAACATTACGGTAAAGATTTTGATTTCGCATGGTTGAGAGACAAATGCTTTCCCACGCGACAGGGTGTTTCATTATTAAGTATTAGCGAAGCGGCCGAGCAAATCGGATTTCATACCGTATCGGTAAGAATTACATGGAAACAACTGATTCAAGATGCTAACTTGCCATGCATTATTCATTGGGGGCAGAACCATTTTGTCGTTATTTATGATATTAAACGTAAAAATTTATTCAGAAGAGAGACGAAAATATTTATCGCCGATCCGGGCAAAGGAAAAACGTCTTATACGAAAGATGACTTTATGCAGCATTGGGCAAGTACTCAAATTGATAATGAAGAATACGGAATAGCGCTACTTCTTGAGCCAACGCCCGATTTTTATAATAATAAAGAGACGAAACTCCGCAAAAATTTAAAGTTTTTGTTGAAATATTTTGCGAAATATAAAAAGTTCTTCACTCAACTTGTTTTGGGATTGCTTATAGGAAGCCTCATTCAATTGTTTTTTCCTTTTCTTACGCAGGCAATAGTTGACGCAGGGATTAAAAATAAAAATATCAACTTTATTTATCTTATTTTACTTGCTCAATTTATGCTGATTATCAGTCGAACCTCTGTTGATTATTTAAGAACTTGGATATTATTGCATATCAGTACGCGCATCAATTTATCTCTTGTTTCCGATTTTTTCATCAAACTCATGAAATTGCCCATGAATTTCTTTGATTCCAAGCTCATAGGCGATTTATTACAACGCATTTCTGACCATAGCCGAATAGAACGACTCCTTACAACGCAATCATTAGGAATTTTATTTTCAGCCTTTAATTTTGTTATTTTCAGTATTGTTTTATTAGTATACAGTTTTAAAATCTTTTCTATTTTTCTTATTGGAAGTATCGTTTATGCCATTTGGACTTTATTTTTCCTGAACAGACGTAGAAAAATTGATTATAGATATTTTGAACAAAGCGCTATAAGTCAAAGTAAAACATATCAGCTAATAACTGGAATGCAAGAAATTAAATTGCAAAACTGCGTCAAACAAAAACGTTGGGAATGGGAAGACGTACAGGCCGATTTATTTAAAACAAGGGTCGCCTCGCTTAAAATTGAACAGATTCAGAGTATCGGAAGCGTTTTGATTAATGAATCAAAAAATATTCTTGTTACAATCATTGCCGCCACTTCAGTCATTCAGGGAGATCTAACGCTTGGCATGATGCTTGCCATTCAATATATTATAGGGCAACTTAATTCGCCGATTGAAAAGACGGCTCAATTTATATATGATTATCAAGACGCTCAAATAAGTTTGGAAAGAATCAATGAAATACATAACAGAGATGATGAAAACGTTGATAGGAAGATTAATAAATCGTCGTTTTCAAAAAATGATATTAATATTTCAAATGTAACCTTTCAATATGAAGGGCCGCATTCGCCAAAAGCATTAAACGACATTTCATTACATATTCCTGCCGGAAAAATCACGGCAATTGTAGGAGCCAGCGGAAGCGGAAAAACGACGTTAATAAAACTTCTTTTGCAAT
This sequence comes from Bacteroidales bacterium, assembly GCA_031254805.1. GTDB lineage: Bacteria > Bacteroidota > Bacteroidia > Bacteroidales > WRLA01 > WRLA01. Next base: position 11,386 of record JAIRTP010000095.1, on the reverse strand, counting down.
ATTATAAGATTGAACATGGCGAAATATGCGTTGATAAAGACAATCTCAATGATATAAATACCGATTTGTGGCGCGATACATGTGGCGCTGTAATGCAAGACGGGTATATTTTTTCGGATACAATAGCGCGTAATATTGCCGTTTCAGATGATATTGTAGATGCGGAAAGATTATTGTTTGCAACAAAAACTGCTAATATTCATGATTTTATTAATGCGTTGCCTTTAAGGTATAATACAATTATTGGACAGGAAGGACAAGGAATAAGTCAGGGGCAAAGACAACGAATATTAATTGCCCGCGCAGTATATCGTAATCCTGATTTTATTTTTTTAGACGAAGCTACTAACGCTTTAGATGCAAATAACGAGCGTGTAATTATTGATAATCTTGAGCAATTTTATAAAGGGAAAACGGTAGTAGTGGTGGCTCATAGGTTGAGCACGGTAAAAAATGCAGATAATATTGTGGTATTAGAAAAAGGAAAAATTATAGAACAAGGTTCGCATATGGAGCTTACAAAGTTGAAAGGCGCATATTATGAATTGGTAAAAAATCAATTAGAACTTGGAAATTAAATCTGTTAACAACACAACTTGTAAGACATGGATAACAACGTCCCCTTTGACATAGAAATCCGGAGTAAAAAAGTTCGTAATATCATAGGCCAAGTTCCTCCGTATTTGATTAGAGTAGGTTTTACTATCATGTTTGTATTTTTTGCCATACTCATTGCTGCGTTATACTTTTTTGAATATGATTACGTTATTAATGCATCGGCCTCAATTACTCCGAAATCGGATTCAACGGTTTTAATTAAAATTAATATTCCGGTTAATCAAATCGAAAGAATTAAGGCAGGTCAAATAATTATAATATCATTTGATAATATCGACAATATGTCGGGGCAATCAATACAACTTAACATTGAAGAATATATCTCGCCGATTGTTGATATGATCTCTTCGGGAGGTTTTTATACAATGGATTTTACCGAAAAGAATCCGATCCTTTCCGAGAATCTTTCCTTTCATATTAGAGAGACGTTGATTTTAAATGCCGAAATCCATATGGGCAAAGAACGGTTATTCCATAAAATATTAAATCTATAAATAAAGTGAAACGGCAAATTGTTACATATCATTCGTTATGCGTTATTCGTCATTCATTACCAAGATTGATCCTTTTTGCAGTAATATTCGGCGGCTTTTTCAACGTCGGCGCTCAAACCGTCATAAGCGGAAAAATCACGAATGAAGAGGGACAAACCGTTCCGAATGCTTCGGTTACGCTGTTGAAAATTGCCGACAGTAGCGTTGTCGCCTATTCTTTCGGCAAAGAAACCGGCGAATATGCCGTTTATTATAATGGACAAGAGAAGGAGCTTTTGCTTTCCGTCTATGGATTCAACATTCAACGACAATTCAAAAAGATTAAAAATGAAACGCAAACCGTTGATTTTGCGGTCGTAGAAGAATCCTTGCAATTAAAGGAAGTTACCATAAAGGCTGTAAAAGTCTGGGGAAATCGCGATACGATTAATTATGCCGTTGAGGCGTTCAGGGATTCTACCGATATGGTTATTGCCGATGTGTTAAAAAAAATGCCCGGAATTGAGGTTGGAGAAAGCGGCGACATTCAATTCAGAGGAAAGCCGATTAAGAAGTTTTATATAGAGAATATGGACATGTTGCAGGGGAGATACGGCATTGCGACGAACAATCTCAACGCTGTCGATGTGGCGACCGTTCAGGTTCTTGAAGGCCATCAGCCGATTAAAGCGCTCGAAGATATCGGTTTTACCGACGACGTCGCTATTAATCTCAAACTAAAAGAAGGCGCAAAAGGGACCTATTCTGCGATGGCGGACCTTGCCGCTGGAGTTGATTTCGACGAGGATTTTCTTTGGAACGGTTCCTTGACGGCGATGTTTTTCGGGAAAAGAAGACAACATATGCTATCCTATAAAAGCAATAACTCCGGAAATGATATCTATCGTGAATTTCAATCGTTCACATCGGAGGATACCTATATGCCGCCGCTTACGAACATCGTTGCGCCTTCGCCTCCTCAAACTAACAAAAACAGATATTTTTTCAATCAAGGTCATGGAATTTCATTCACGACCTTGTTAAAAACAAAGAACGACGATGAATTTACCATAAACTTGATTGGTTATCGCGATAGCGACGACCGCAACAGTCGTTCGCTCACTACTTATTATGTTCCCGGCGCGGATACCATTTTCATAAATGAAAGATTGTCGTCGCATTCTACGATTAACAAGCTGGAAGGCGATTTGGTTTATCACAAAAATCAACCGAAGAATTATTTGAACAACACGTTGAAATTTACAGGAAGCTGGGAAAACAGCGCCGGATTTATCGACAATGCCGAACCTGTAAATCAAAGTTTTCATCAAAGAAATTTGAAACTTTCTAATCATTTGACGTGGATTATGCGTTCTGACAATAAAAAGGGCTTTGAATTGAACTCCAAAACATATTTTCAGTCGCAGCCTTACGCGCTGATAATTAATCCGGGCGTTTTTGCCGATTTGCTGAACGATACGCTTCCTTATCATGCTGTGAAACAAGACATTTTGTTTACGTCGTTTGAGACGGTTAACAATGTGAGATTGTTATCGTCTTTTGTTTGGAAATCGTTGATGATTTCCCCTTACTTGTTGGTTAGTATAGAATACCAATCGATTAATTCGCATATTTACAAGGCGTTAACGGAAGACGATTTTATTCAAATGACCGACAATTTGTTTGAAAACGATTTAAATTGGCTGCGCTCAAAAACGGGCTTGGGATTAAATTTTGAATATAGAAAAAAACGTTTTAACCTCAATTTGTCTACGCCTGTATATTATCAATATATTTCATTGATGGGAGAAGATGAAAAACATCCGCGGCAACACCGCGCGTTATTTCAGCCGATTCTTTCTTTGAGGTATACATTCACAAGCCGTTGGGAATTGTCAAGTTCGTACAGATTTTATAACTCAAATCCGAACTTGAGCCGGCTTTATTCTGGATATATACTTCAGGATTACCGCACAATCAGCAGATATCAAAACGACTTGACCGATTCTTACGGCAATAGCGCCTTTATTAAACTATCCTATAAAAGCGTTTTGGATATTTTATTTGCCGACTTATCGTTTGGTTACAACAATTATTATAATAAAGTGATGTACGGACAGGAATTTGAAGGTACGGCCATGAAGATTTATCTTGTTGAAATGAAAAATAGCGGGGATTATTTTAGCTTAAACGGAAGAATCAACAAAGGATTTTATTGGAAGAAGCTATCGTTCAATCTGGCCGGTTCTTGGGGAAAAGGAAATACGCCGATATTGCGTAATGAACAATTAATCAATTATACGAATCAGGGAGTTAACGCTAATTTAACCGCCTCTTTGTCCATTACGAAAAAAATCGCTTTTGCCGACAAATTGAGCTGGAGTTATATTACCGGAAGCGCCGACGGCGAAAAACTTAACCCGATGATAAATTTTATTAATTGGGCAAATTTGGATGTCTCCATATTGAACAACTTGATTTTAACGACGGCTTGTGAATATTTCAACATTAAAAGCGCCGAATCGACGCGTCATTTTTACCTGTTTGACATGGGAATTATGTATACGTTCAAAAAAGTCCGGTTAAGTCTGGATTGGAACAATATTTTGAATACCGATACTTATATCTATTCTTATTACGGCAACCTGAACGCTGATTATTCGGAATATAAAATCAGACCTTCGTCCATCATGCTGCGGGCAAGATTTAAACTCTTTTAGGTATAAAGGCACTTGGCATTCGCAACTCATGAATAATTAGGCCTCTTTGGAAAATCATTTATAAGAAAATTGAAAATAGCGGAAATTAGATTAAATCTAAGCGCAAATCGTCGCCTTCTATTTTGATATTTTTCAGCAATAATTGAGAATATCTTTACCTTTCGAATGACATTTTCAACCGTTATCCGGATAGATGATGCCGTTGATTCAGATTCCTTGATAATTTCGTAGGCGCGACTTTTTATTTTGACGATTAACAAGCTTTACATTCGAGGAAGAATGATTATAGCTTTCCTAATAAAAACGCAAAAGCCATATTCAATCGGCGTTTCTCGCTTTTATATTTCATTTTCGAGCAATTTATATCTCTATAACCTTACATTTGCACAATAATATGGTTAATTCTGTGAAAATATGATGAAATGACGTCATTCTTCTTCAAAAAGAATTCTTCCTCTTTACAATAAAATGACCTCTGCGCTGTTATTGTTGATAAAATAATTTTATAGAACTATTTTACTATAAGCAAAAAAATAAAAAAATTAGGTTAGACAACGTATATATTAAATTTTCATGTAATTTAGCGCTCTTTTTTGAGCGATTAGACTTAATGGTAAAAAATAAGCGAATCACATTATATCTGTTTCTTTTTCTCATAGTTGCAATGCGAATGTTTGGGCAACAAGAACCTCGTATGTCGCAATATATGACGCTTCCTTCGGTATATAATCCGTCGATTCTGGGATTGCAGGACGGAATAGAAGCCGCGGGCGTATCGCGTACGCAATGGGCGGGATTGAGAGATTACGAAGGAACGCTCATATCGCCGCAAACATTTTTCGTCTCTGCCGACGCAGGCTTACCGATGATCGGCGGCGGACTTTCTATTTTGGTGATGAATGAAAAGATAATGCCCATTTCTCAAACAAAAATGAGGTTGAACTATGCTTATCATCTCAAAATCAAAAACTCCAAACTCAATTTCGGATTAATGGTAGGTTTGACCGACCAATCGTTAGACTTGGATAAAATAAATCCTGATGTAAGCGGCGATCCTGCTTATGCAGAATTGACCGGACAATCCAGTTCAATGAATTTTGACGCAGGTTTAGGCGTTTCATATCACATTCCCGATAAATTTTATGTAGGTTTGTCAGCGATGCAGCTTTTAGCGACAAAAGCGCGATATAAAACCGATAACGTCATTTATAAGGACGCTTTAAGTTTTAATTTATCAGCCGGCTACACATTTGGCCCGCAGTATCGTCCCGAATGGAAATTTCAACCGAGTATTTTAATGTCGCTTTCAAAAGGAATCTTTCAAATGGATATAGATTTTTTAGTTCAATACAATAAAAAGATATGGGGGGGCGTTGGTTATAGAATAAACGACGCAGTTGTCGCTATGATTGGGTTTAGAATTAAAGATTTCAAATTTGGTTATTCGTATGATATTACGACTTCTGCGATACGAGCGGGAGGAACGCATGAGATCATGTTGAAGTATTATTTTAAAATTGATTTTGACAAATCTGCAAAAAGTTATAGAAATACGAGATATTTATAAAAACATTATCTTTGCGCACTTTTTTGAGTGAAAAAATAAGAATTATTATGAAGAAATTATTGCTGATTTTACTTATTGTGATGGTTATAGCCTCATGTAAAAACACCGGTAACGGAGAATTGACGGGCGTGCCAAATCGATCTAAAATATCTCAAAAACAACCATATGGGATGACTTATGTCCCTATGGGAAGCTATATGATGGGTACGGGAGATCAAGACATCTCTTACTCTTTAAATTATCGTCCGAGAAACGTTTCAGTTTCAGCATTTTTTATGGATGAAACAGAGATCACTAATAACGAGTATCGTCAATTTGTCAATTGGGTCAGAGACTCGTTGGCAAAAACCATTTTAGGATATCGCTATATGGACAATCCCGATGCGTCGCATTTTATTTGGGACAAAAGCAACAATGCTCCCAAACGCTTTGGTACCGGTGATAATGAATTTTATGCATTAGACTGGAATAAAAAAATAGAATGGGGCGCAGACGTCAAAGAGCCCGGCAGTAAAGAAGTAGTCAGCAATCCTTTAGAAAAATTATTTTTACCTGTTCATGAACGTTTTTTCCGTGCGCGTCAATTAGACACGCGTCTGTTGGTTTATCGTTATTGGCAAGTCGACCTACAGCGCGCTGCAAAAAAAGAGAATCGTTTCATTTGGGACAGTACGGCTATTGCAAATCATAGCATCGAAGAGTTGGAAGAAGATCGGACGGATCAATTTTGGGGCGCTTATGGAAACGGGATACCAGATCGTAGTGTTTTTGTCGTACAAAAAGTTACGCATATCTATCCCGATACCCTTTGTTGGATCTCGGATTTTGCATATTCATACAACGAACCAATTGCCAAAGCATATTTTTGGAATCCGGCGTATGACGATTATCCGGTAGTAGGCGTCAATTGGATACAGGCAAAAGCATTTAGCGCATGGCGTTCTCAATATATGGAAGCTTATTTATCTACTGTCGGCGAAACCATGATCAATGAATTCAGATTGCCGACGGAAGCAGAATGGGAATGGGCGGCGCGCGGAGGCAACCGTTTAAGTCCATATCCTTGGGGAGGTCCTTATTTAAGAAATACCGAAGGATGTATTTTAGCTAATTTTAAACCGACAAGAGGCGATTATGCATCCGATGGAGGAGCCATTACCGTCGCTGTCGCTCAATATGAAGCCAATAATTATGGATTATACGATATGGCAGGAAACGTAGCGGAATGGTGTGAAGACGCTTATGATGGAGCTTCTTATTTCTTTACGTGGGATATGAATCCCGCTTACTCATATAACGCCAATCAAAATGACGCTCCCGCATTAAAAAGAAAAGTGATCAGAGGCGGGTCGTGGAAAGATATTGGCTATTTCTTGCAAGTATCGACAAGAAGTTATGAATATCAAGACAGTACGAATTCATATACCGGATTCAGAAATGTTCAATCATATCTAGGAAGACAATTAGGTAAATAAAATAAATTTAAAACAACAACGATTTAAAAAGACAAAAAAATTATGGGTTTATTTGATTTTGCAAACAAAAAGGGATTTAAAACCTTTATGGCCAGACTCTACGGATGGGGAGCGGCATTAGTAATCTTGGGAGCGTTATTTAAAATCAATCACTTCACCGGAGCCACAGAGATGTTGGTGCTTGGAATGGGAACAGAAGCTATTATCTTTTTCTTTTCGGCTTTTGAAAAGCCGCATATTGAAGTTAACTGGAGCGCCATATATCCGGAGTTAGCTCCTCAATATGGCAGCGAGGCTATTTCCGGAATGGGAACTTCTATGTCTAAAGCTGCGGCTGTACAACAAAAACCGATTAACGATCTTAATCAACTTTTCAAAGAAGCCGGCGTCGATACGGCGATCATAAAAGAGTTTGGAGACGGATTAAAAAGATTTAGCGACAATGCAAATCAAATGGCAAATTTATCCTCGGCCGCCGCTGCAAATGAAGGATTTTTAGGAAGCGTTAAAAAAGCGTCCGCCAATTTAGAAGCATTAAGCGAAGCGTATGCAAAACAATTGAAAAACGTTGCGGATACGCCATTCAATAATAAACTTCAAATTACAATGGACGAACTTTCCAATAAGCTTGTTTCTACCATGGGAGATTTGTCCAATCAAGTGAAAACAAGTTCGGAATTTGTTAATACATATCAACAACAAATGAAAGCTCTGACTAATAATATTTCTGCATTGAATAATGTTTACGGCAATATGCTTTCCGCAATGTCTATGAAATAATATTATTGAGAAAATTTAGTTAGATCACATTTGTTTAATCATTAAAAAAGAAAGAAAGCTATGGCTGGAGCGAAAGAGACCCCACGGCAGAAGATGATTGGTATGATGTACCTCGTTTTGACTGCTATGCTTGCACTCAACGTATCTTCCGAGGTATTGAATGCTTTCAAAATTGTTGATAATAGTATCATTGAAACAAATCAAAATTTTGAGAAAAAAATTAACGAAACATACGACGCTTTTGAAAAAGCGAAATTGGCGGACCCTGTTGCAAATACAGAATGGTTTAATAGAGCCACCGAGGTGAAAAAAATAGCGGATGCATTAGTCGATTCGCTTATTAACATCCGTTCACAAGTGATTTTGGCTACAGAACCGTCTAATCCTTATTATTATATCGACGGCAATGTAGACATGAATTTGTTACGCAATGTGACTGTTTCCGAATTGCATTCCATTGATAAAAACGACGCTCCCGTTCGTTTCTTTATGGAGCAAGGAGTTGCGTTGAAAATGAAGAAAATGTTTCAAAAATTTCGCGAGGACGTTGCTTCCGTGTTAAAACCTGAAGATCACGCATCGTTACTTCAGAAAATAGGTTTGAATACGGAAGGGCCGGAAAGAGACGGCAAATATAAAAGTAAAACAAAAGGAAAACTTGTCGATTGGGAAGAGTATTATTTCGGAGAGACTATTTTGGGAGCGGATATTATCATTATTAATAACTTCATCCAAGAAACTCGTAATGCCGAATTTGATATTTTGAGTAGGTTAAGATCTTATGTAGGAGCTACCGACTTCAAATTTAACGACATTCAGGCAAGGATCATTCCTGATACCAGAATTGTTGCCGCAGGCGATCCATATTACGCAACCGCATCCGTCGTTGCTTTTGATACCTTAGCGGCTCCGGAAGTATATTACAAAATGGGCGTAAAAGAGTGGCATCCTTCCATGCAAGCGACTGCTACAAAATCGCAAGATGAAAGAGGAATTTCTTATATTAAATTTCCGACCAGTTCTACGGGAGAACATTCCTTTGCCGGCGTTATCAAAGTAAAACAACCGGATGGAACGACAAAAGATTATACGTTCAGCGAAACATTTTACGTACAACAAAAAGGCGCCGGAAGCGTCGTAAACGACGAATTGAAGGTGCTTTATATGGGGCATCAAAACTTGATTAGCATTAACATGATTGGCTCTCGTCCTGAAAATATCACTTGTAAAGTGCTTCAAGGTTCTACATCGACTCCGGTAAGAGATAATTCTATAACCGGCCGCGCTGTGTTTAGAGTCAATCCGACCAGTTTGAGCGACGTTGTTATAGTTGGAGAATCTCCAGACGGAGGACGTACGGAACCGACTACTTTCAAGGTAAAAGAACTTCCCGCTCCATTGGTATATATCGGCGGGACGACCAGTCCGGGCGCGCAATCAAAAAGCGCTATCTTGGCGGCAGGTAGATTAGATGCTTCTTTAGGCCCTGACTTCTTGCTTTCGGGAGATCAATTCAAATATACGATTACGGAGTTTGAGATGGCTTACCCTCGTTCAAGCGGCGGAACAGCCAATCAAACCATACAAGGCGGTTCGTTCAACCAAACTGTAAGAAATTATATCAATGCAGCTCCCGCAAATACTAATATTACGTTCTATAACATCAAGGTAAAAGGTCCTGATGGAAAAATAAGAAATAGTCAAAACAGTATTTCTTGTATCGTATTCTAATATAAATTTAAAATAATTATGAGAGTTAAAGGATTTTATTTGGTTGCGGTATTCATGTTGGGAATGGTTTTCCCCTTACTTTCTCAACCGACGCATAGCAGCGATTGGATGCCCCCAAGTACAATTTATCCCTATGAAAAAGTCAATCTTCAAGGGAGAAGAAAACCTGTTCCGCTTCCAGCTATCAGTGAAAATGATGTGATGTGGTCGAAAATTGTTTGGAGGCGTATAGAATTGAAAGAAAAAATCAATCAAAAGTTTTATTATCCGATGGAGAATATCGGGGACAGGAAATCTTTAGCCGCCGTTTTATTTGATGCGATGAAGGATGTAAGTTCTTATGCTGAAGATGATGAAATGGCAACAGGCCCCGATTTTAGAGGCACCGCCTTTGAAGGAGCTTATGGTTTGATCGCTTTTCAAGATGATGAATTTCAAAAGCCATACCATAACATTGATGATATTCCAATCTTCAGCACAAGGACCAATCTCACAGGTATGACCGACTCATTGGGAAGACAAACTTTTGATACGTTAAAAGTCGAATCAAGAGACGTACTCTCATTTTTATTAAAAGAGATTTGGTTTGTAGATAAAAAACGTTCGCAACTCGATGTGCGCATTATTGGAATTTGTCCGGAATACCGTTTGAAAAAAAGTATCGCGGAACGGCCTTATGACAACTACGAACAAAACGTATGGTTCTATTATCCGCAAGCGCGTTACTATTTATGCAATAAAGAGTGTTATAATCCTCATAACGACGCTGAAAGATGGACATACGACGAAGTATTATTGATGCGGATGTTTGGTTCTTACATTATTAAAGAGTCAAATATGTACGACCGGATGATCAATGATTTCTCAAAAGGGGTTGATGCAATCATCGAATCAGAACGTATCAAGCGAGACCTTATTGAGTTTGAAAGCGAACTTTGGGATTATTAGGACCATAATAATTTTTCATATTTAAAGCCGTATGATCATCTATTCATGCGGCTTTTTTATTACTTTTGCGCCATGCAAAAGAATTATGAAAGAGTGATTGATACGCCGATCGAATACCTGAAAGGAGTCGGGCCGGTTCGCGCTGAAGTATTGAAAAAAGAACTTCAAATTTTCTCTTTTGACGATCTACTCAATTATTATCCTTTTCGTTATTTTGAACGTAAAGAGATTCTTCCCATTAATAAGATTGACGTCGATATGCCTTTTGCAATGACGAGCGGCAAAATTGTGGCTGTTGAAATGGTAGGCATAGGCCGCTCCAACCGCTTATCGGCTATTTTGCAAGATGACACCGGACGCATTGAACTAATTTGGTTTCAAGGATTGAAATGGATCAAAGAAAAAGTTGTTGTCGGTCAAGAATTTATTGTTTTCGGGAAACCTGCCCGTTTTGGAGACCGTATTAATATGGCGCATCCGGAATTGGAAACCGTCGCTGAATTCAATGAAAAATTGAGCGACGGGATCGAACCGGTTTATTATTCTACCGAAAAGCTAAAACAAAAAGGTCTCGATAGCCGTGGAATAGCCAAAGTAATGCAAAATGCTTTGAAAGTTGCAGGAAATGATATAGAAGAAACGCTTCCTCTTTATATTATGGAAAAATTAAGGCTGATCTCTAAAAAAGAGGCCATTAGAAATATTCATTTTCCTGCAGATGCAACCATACAACATCAAGCCGAATATAGATTGAAGTTTGAGGAACTTTTATTGCTTCAGTTGAGAATGTTGCAATCGAAATTGATACGTTCTCAGAAGTTAAAGGGATTAAAATTTCCCGGCGTAGGAGCATATTTCAATGATTTTTATGACAATTATCTTCCTTTTGAATTGACGGGAGCGCAAAAGCGGGTTATTAAAGAGATCAGGAGAGATATGAATACCGGAGCGCAAATGAATCGATTGTTGCAAGGCGACGTAGGAAGCGGAAAAACTTTAGTAGCTTTGCTTTGTATGCTTATTGCGTTAGATAACGGCTATCAAACTTGCATGATGGCGCCAACCGAGATATTG
>JAIRTP010000093.1 GCA_031254805.1 Bacteroidales bacterium | reverse complement strand
TATATAGATCTGTGGCATTGCGTAAAAAAGTCTACCGGCCCTGATGATCCTCCACTCGGTTTCTCCATCGAGGTAGAGTCGCTTGTAGGTATAGAATATCTTGAAAATTTGTGGGGGCTTTTTTGTTACGACTGCAATATAAAAGGCTCACTGAACCTTTCTAAGAACAACCGCCTGGAGATTGTGTATTGTGATGGAAATGAGATTACCGAACTTATTCTGGGAGAGCAACCCGAACTAACTGACCTTTACTGCGGCAATAATCTGATAAAAGAAATAGATGTATCTCGTGTTCCCCGCTTGTCTATCCTGCACTGCCCGAACAATCTTTTGGCGGCACTTGACCTCTCGTGCAATTTCATATTAGAAGAGATTGATTGTTCGAACAACAGAATCACGTATTTTGATATGGCATTTTGCCGGAATTTAGTACATCTTGATGCCACCTTATGTCATCCTTTTTATGAATCTAAGTTTTTGATTACAAAAACGATTGTCCGTGCAAATACCTAAATTGATAATTACTTAACTGAATATAGCAGAATTAATATCATTTTAGTTAACCGGCTTATTATTAATTGAGATCATTCATGTTTTAGGTACATATACGGAGATGTGTTTTGCTATATTAATTACCTGCGATGAAATATTGGTCAATTTGAAACGACTAAAAATTAAGATGGATTGGTTTGCAAAAAGTGTCAATCGAATTTATGACAAATTGGAAAAAATTCAGTAAAAAAAGGATATATTTATGAGAAAATACTTGCTGAAAATTTCAAGTATTTTTTCGACTTCCTCAAAAATGCGGACACGCTGCGGACACGCGGAGAAAAAGAAAAACGTACCCGAGGCCGGTACAGAATCTATCATCGGACATCTAAAAACAGATTTTCGAATGGAACAACATTATTTGTGAAGCAAGCAAGGAATGCAAATCAATGCTTTATTAGCCACACCCGCATGGAATTTAAAGAAAATGATGGAAAAACTTAGAGAAATTTTTTTGTTTTTTATTTTTCAATACTTTTTCCTGCAAAAATTTAATTTGACGTTCCGTGTATAAACTGCTTTTTTAAGGAGCGACTAATTATCTTGAAATAGCTTCGCTTAATATGATTGACTATCTTGTTCATATTTAGTTTTTTATTTAAAATAATATGCTGATAAAATACGGATATTTACTATTTTCTATTTCTTTAAGGTCGTTCTTCTTGTGTTTTTTCCCCTTCTATTTTAATATTCACATTTTTTATGGTTAATTGAGTGTTTTGTTTCTGTTCTTCCTTAGATTTAGGCGCTTCAACTTGAAGAGAAATTTTTAAGGTGGAGACATTTTCTACGGGAATGTGCTTAACAAAATATAATTGATACCATTCATTTTGTCTGATTATTTCGCTTGTTACATATTTTACAATTTTGTCTTTAAAACTTGCTGGAATTTCCTTATCGTTGCTTTCAATGGTGAATTTCAGATCCATATATTCGTCAATCCAAAGACTATCATTGATATAGATATCGGCTGATACGGTTGTTCTAATTTCATCCATACCCTGCGAAAGGATCAAGACAGACTGTTCTGGCAATAAATTATAGGTAATAGACTTTTTTGAATATTTATAATCCGGATTCGTACAAATTATCTCATCTGAATATTTGTATTGAGCGATCAATTCATATTTTTTAGATTCATTCTTCGATTTCATTAATCTATTATTATGATAGAGATAATTGTTTACATACTTGAAAGTATTAAATTGACGAGCGATATCGTTCACTAATTTATCATTTTCTATTTTGATTAAATTCAACTGCGTATCTATTTGATATAAAGACTCTTCTCTCCATTTATTTTTTACGAAATAAAAATAGTCTTTATATAACATTTCTTCTATCTCCCGCGCATAATTCAGAAATAACATTTTCTCCTTTGACTCAAAAAAAGAAACGGTATCCAAGCCGTCGCTAATCCATGAACAACCTTCAGGAGTGGATACGCCATATTTAGATTCTAAAAGAGCAAGCAGAGAGGGGGAGATTCCATTATGAGTAACGATAGCGGGAAAAGTTTTGGATTCTTTTAGAAGAGGCGACCAGATGATCAACGGAACATGAAATGACGATAATTGATTTTTTACCTGAATACCCGTTGCATGATCTCCGGTAATAATAAAAATTGTATTTTCAAAATCATCTCGTAATCTGTAACTTTGTATTAATTTATTAATGCAATCGTCTAAATAGACGAAAGAAGTTATGTAATTCTGATGTTTCGCAAATCCAGATTGTTTATCGACAGGATATTGAGACAAGATTTTCTTTGTTTTTTCCAGATAATAATTTTGCATTTTCTCATCTTTCAAATTCAGCGGATCGTGCGAAGTGAGCGTAATATATAAATTGAAAAAAGGATTATTCCCATTTTCATTTAAATAATGTATGCTTTCATCAAATAATATATGATCGTAAACTCCGCTCCAATTTGCCAATCCTTTGGAGCGGTATTGTTTTAAATCCGGTAAATAATTGCTCATATAATCTATATCTTGAGCCAACAGGAAATCATATATATTATCAAAGGTCAGATCTCCGCCATAAAATGCGTTTGTTTGATAATCGTCCTGCCCCAAAATAGAGAGGATAGAGTAATGTTCGGGCATCATGCCGAATTGAAATCCTTTTAAACCGTATGGAACAGAAGCTGTGATGGCGGGAACTGCGCCATAACTCCTGCTCGTTGTTGTTATACAGTTTTCCCAATACAAACCATGAGAAGCTAAGGAGTCAAGAAAAGGAGTAAAACTCAATTCATTTTCGATGTCGCCGCTTACGCTTCTTCCTAATGATTCGCAAACGATAATCACCACATTTGGTTTTTTGTCGCTTTCTTTGAAAAAAGGGCTTAGCACATCGGGAATTGTTTCGGTCTTTCTTTCTAATGGAAATTCAGAATCGACGACGACGCGATGGGGATAATTAGAAATAAATTCATCTAACATCTCCGGGTTAACCTCAAATTTTAGCGCATTTATATCGGAAATATCATATTTATTCGTCACTTTTTTCTGAAAAGCAGATGAGTTTATGCAATACCAACTCTTATCAATGATATAATTTCTTATATGCGGAATGGGATGTTCATTTTTTTTAACAAATATATCTACTGTAAAAATAAATGAGGAACAAATAATTATAAACAAAGAAAATATCGGCAGAAACAATCGAGGATATCGCTTTTTTTGCAGATAAAGTCCTAAGAAAATAAAAAGAGCCATGATGAAAGCAATCAAGAACAAGGTCAGAAAAATATTCATTGATGCTCTAATTGTGTGGATAGTTTCCGAGAGCGGTCGAATAATGATTTCTTGTCCCATCAATGAACCTGTTCGTAATGTATAAATGGTCAATCCGATTTCGAAAAGCGTTAATATTCCAAATAAAATGGCGACAACAATCCATGCAAGTTTCTTTTGTATAAAACTGAACAACAAAAATAGCGGAAAAATAAGCACGGAATAGCAACAAGAAACAATCATACTGTAAGCAAATCCTCTAATAATAACGCTGAAATTCAATGATCCCGTTTGAGAGGTTTCGATGATTTTTAATAAAAATATTGAAACGATAAAAATAAGTGTTGCAATTATACAGGGTTTAATACGATTGGCTATTTTGTTCATATTTAGTTATTTAAAATAATGCGCTGATAAAATATTGACATTCACATTTACGATTTTCTATTTCTTTAAGGTCGTTCTTCTTGTGTTTTCCCCCCTCCTATTTTAATATTCACATTTTTTATGGTTAATTGTGTTCCCGGTTTCCAATGATCATCATATTGAGGCGTTTCCATTTGAATGGATACAGTCGCGTCCGAAGCATTTTTTATAGAAACTTCTTTAACAAGATACAATTTATACCATTCATTTTCTCTAACTGTTTCACTTGTTATATATTTTAAAATCTTATCTTTAAAACTTGCAGGAATTTTCTTATCGTCGCTTTCAATGCTGAACTTCAGATCCATATATTCATCAATCCAAAGACTATCATTGATATAAATATCAGCCAGTAGCGTTACCCTGATTTCATCCAAATCGCCTGCCGACGCTTTTATTGAATATGGAGGAAATATGTCATACGTAACCGTTCCCTTTTCCGAAGGTTTATAATCAGGCGTTGTAAAAATCATCTCATCCGAATGACTGTATTGAAATATTGTCTCGTATTTCTTATCTGTTTTTTCCGATTTGATTAATCTGTTATTATGATAAAGATAGTTATTTACATATTTGAAAACGCCAAGTTGATGCGACATTTCATTTATCAACCTTTTGTCATTAATTTTAGTCAAATTTAGGTCTTCATCTATTTGATATAAAGTCTCTTCTATCCATTTATTTTTTGCTAAATATACATAATCCTCATATAACATCTCCTCGATCACTCTCGCATAATTCAAAAATAATAATTTTTCTTTTGATCGGAAAAAGGAAACGGTGTCTAATCCGTCGCTGATCCAATGACATTTTTCGGGAGATGACAATCCATATTTATTACTTAAAAGAGCTAATAAAGAGGGAGTTATTCCATTGTGGGTAACAACAGGAGAAAAAGTTTTGGAATTTTGTAAAAGAGGCGACCAAATAATCAATGGCACATGATACAACGACAGTTGATTTTTGCTGTTGAAACCGGCAGAATGATCGCCGGTAATGATAAAAATTGTATTTTCAAAATCGTCCCGCAATCGATATGCCTGTATCAATTTATCCATACAATCGTCCAAATAAACGATAGAAGCTATGTGATTCTGATGTTTAGCAAACGTAGATTGTTTGTCGGCAGGATATTGAGACAATATTTCCTTTGTCTTTTCCAGATAATAATTCTGCATTTTTTCATCTTTCAAGTTGAGTTGATCATGAGAAGTCAATGTTATATACAAATTAAAAAAAGGATTATTCCCATTTTCATTTAAATAATGTATGCTTTCATCAAATAATATATGATCGTATACGCCCCACCAATTAGCCAATCCTTTGGAGCGGTATTGTTTTAAATCCGGTAAATAATTGCTCATATAATCAATATCTTGAGCAAACAGGAAATCATATATATTATCAAAGGTCAGGTCACCTCCATAAAAAGCATTTGTTTGATAATCATTTTCTCTTACTATCGAAATTATTGAATTATGAACAGGCATAGCCCCAAACTGAAATCCTTTCAATCCGTAAGGCACAGAAGCTGTGATGGCGGGAACTGCTCCATAACTTCTGGAAGTGGTGGTTATACAGTTTTTCCAATACAGCCCATGAGAAGCTAAGGAGTCAAGAAAAGGAGTAAAACTCAACCTGTTTTCAATATCTCCGCAAATATCTCTTCCCAACGATTCGACGATAATCATCACAATATTTGGTTTTTGAGGAAAATCTTTAAAAAACGGAGATAAAACGTCGGGAACTGTTTCCGATTCTCTCTCTAATGGAAATTCATAATCATTAATTACGCGATTGGGATAATTGGATATAAATTCGTTTAATATCTCTTTTTCAACCGGATACTTCAACGCTTCTATACCGGAAAAATCATAATTGGCAATACCCTTTATTTGCAAAAAAGATGATTTAATACAAAACCAACTCTTATCAATGATATAATTTCTTATATGTGGCATTGGGTATTCATTTTTTTTGACGAATGTATCTACTGTAAAAATGAATGAGGAACAAATAATTATAAACAAAGAAAATATCGACAGAAACAATCGGGGATATCGCTTTTTTTGCAGATAAAGTCCTAAAAAAATAAAAAGAGCCATGATGAAAGCAATCAAGAACAAGGTTAGGAAAATATTCATCGATGCTTTGATTGTATGTATCGTTTCCGATAGCGGACGAACAACAATTTCGCTTCCCATCAAAGAACTTGTTTGTAAGGAATAGATTGTCAAACCGGCTTCAAAAAGTACCAATAGGCTAAAAATAACGGAAATAACAATGATCGCGAGTTTCTTTTGCATAAATCTGAACAACACAAATAGTGGAAAAATAAGTACAGAATAGCAACAGGAAACAATCAAACTGTAACCGAACGCTCTGAAAATAATGCTTATATTTATCGCATCTACAGAAAAAGTCTCGATCAATTTGATGAAAAAAATTGAAACGATGTAGATAAAAAAAACTACGATGTACGGCTTTATGTAATTATGTATTTTATGCATATTATTAACGAAAATTGAAATATAATATTAACGCTTATTGGGACAACTCTATTTTTTGCTTTGCGGTTAAATTATATACTATAAGATTCTTATCATGATATGTGATTTCATATTCAAAATTTTCTTTGATATACTCATGATGTTGCGGTTTGGAAGCTATAACATTATTTGCTGTTGTTAGCCCGGAAACAAAAGTTTTTTTTAATTTAACGCCTCTATCGCAAAGAATATTCGTATAAAAGAATATTTGAGGTTCATACGCTTCAACTATTATCGTATAGCCGTTCAGATCCTTTTTCCCTCTCAAGCCGTCTCTTAAAAAATAGCTGACTCTATAAAAATCTGCTCCCCATTTACTCTCAACCGGAGAGTTTGTCATATTGAATATTTTTTGATAAGGCTGTTTAAACACGACAAATAAAAAAACAAATGGTAAAATATTGAAAATAAGCTGATGTTTTGAGGCTGGAATTTTATTGATCAGGTCAAATATTGTATAACAAAATAGACCCGCTAAAATAGCCAAAAATGGATATAACGGATGATCGTACCAATTCAGTTTTGTTTTGGAAATGGATATAAACAGCGTGTACCCGATGATCATTATGAATGAATAGAGGGTTAATCTTTTTACTTTTTGATCTTTGCTAAGCAATCCGATCAATAATCCGGTAGGGATTGTCCATGAAAAGGCAAATCTGTTTTGTTTGATGAAATTTGTAATGTAATACCAACCGTTATGGTTATGTTCGTCCTGTACATGCAAGAAACGTCCGCCCAATTCATTCCCGTAAACAGTCTTTAAATATCCGGGACCAACTAATTCTCTTGTGATATAATAACCAAAAACAAGAATAAGGAATATGCCCAATCCTATATAAAAATCTCTATTCTTAAGAAGATAAAGGAGTTTCTTTTGGCACAAAATATAAACGGCCAATCCGGGTAAAAAGATTAAGCAGGAAACGCTTTTGGTTAATACGCCCAATGCCAATCCAATAAAGAAATAATATAAATACTTCTTTTTATTCGTCTCTAAAAATATAAAAAAGAAGAGATAGCTAAGCGTGGTAAAGAGGGCGAGCATAGCTTCATAATCTCCTGTTCTTGTTCCGTGTTCTCTGACATATCCTGTGGCTGTTATCAAAAATAGAACGGCTATAAATCCGAGCCAATATTTTTTGAGATATTTTGAGCAGAAAAAGAGCAAGAAACAACAGGTTAAAAATGTCGCCATTGCAGAAGGTAATCGTAAAGCAAATTCTCCAGGGCCAAATATTTTCATACAAAGAGCTTGACACCAAATTAATAAGGGCGGTTTAGTATTCCATCTATCGGGCGATTCCCCAAAGCGTGTTACAATAATATCTCCATCGCGATACATTTCATAAGCATTGACGGCTAATCTGGATTCGTCCCACATACGAATCGGAAAAGTCCCCAGATGCCCAAAAACCGGTTGATATAATAACGCTATTAATAAAAGAGTTCCTATTAATACAGAAATTCTATTGAAATGAGATTTTAAAGAGCTCATAATATATCATGATTCTTTTTTGAGATTGGTATTTTGAACTAGATATAAAGGCCGATCTAATACGTTCTTGTTAATTCTGCTAATATATTCCCCAATTACACCGACGGAGATCAGTTGAATTCCGCCTACAAACATAAAACTGATGATCAAAGAAGTCCATCCTGTGATGGCTCTGTCTAACAAGAAATGAGAAATTAAAGCGTAAATTATAATGAGAAAACTTATGAAAGAAACAAAAATGCCAACTTTGGTAACATATTTCAAAGGTTTATCTGAAAAACTGGTGATGCCATCCATCGCAAAATTGATCATTTTACTCAATGAATATCCTGTCTTTCCATATTTACGCTCATCGCGCACAAATTCAACGCCCGTTTGTCTATAACCCATCCAAGCAATTTGTCCTCTCAAAAATTTATTCTTTTCAGGCATAAGTCGGAGGTATTCGACTATTTTTTTATCAATCAGACGAAAATCGCCGGTATCTAACGGAATATCGATAGAAGTTATTTTTCTCAATATTCTATAAAACATTTTTGCGGTAATTTTTTTGAAAAAAGTTTCGCCTTTCCGTTGAGATCTTTGGGCATAGACCACTTCATATCCCTCTTTATGTTTAGCATAAAGTTCAGGAATCAACTCCGGAGGATCTTGAAGATCGCCGTCTATGATCACTACCGCATCTCCGGAACAATAATCCAACCCGGCTGTTACGGCAATTTGATGTCCGAAATTACGACTGAAATTGATATAATAGACTTTGTCGTCTTGTTTTGCGAACTCCATCAAATGAAGAAGAGAAGCGTCTCTACTTCCATCGTTCACAAATATCAACTCATAATTCGGAGAGATCTTCAGAACGGCTTCTTTGAGTCTCCAGTACAATTCGGAGATGATCTTCTCCTCATTATAAATTGGAATAATAACGGAAATATCTTTTTTCATACTCAAATATTTTATATCTTTTGTGCGCGAAACCATCTCGTCAATATTCCTTAAAGGCGCACGCAACTCCATAATTTTTAGCCTACAAAAGTAATAAAAAATTTCGTAGATACTAGAAGAATACGGGCGAACAAACGCATCCTAAATTCGGTAAAATAACGGACAAACGATTTCATGATGCTTTTGATAAAGAAAATGCCTTTCTAACGAATACACAGCCTTTACTCCCCCTTTTTTACTTACTCGCGTTTACCCTGAATAATAATTGACTTTAAATTGTTGATCGCTTAAAAAAGGCTCAAAATTTGACCTTATACTAAATTTTGAGCCTTGAAATATATTCAAAAATAAATTATTTTACCGTTACTTTTCCTTGTCCGTATATGCTGCTATAATTTCCGTCGTACATAGCCGTAGCGCTCAATGCTCCCATGACGTAAGTTCCTGTGGAAACGGCGCGGACAACGTAATAATAATACTTGACATTGGATGACAGCGACGAAAAGAAAGTGATCCTGTCGTCGCGTATATCCTGATAATCGTATGAAGAACTGCTCTTCATCCATGAAAAATATTGATTTTCATTAAGACGGGAATTTTCAATCTCAAAACATGCCGGCAACAGATCTTGAACGGCTACGTTGTCTACATGAAGACTATTGGTGGTATTCACCGCTATTTCTATATAAATCAATGCGCCTTGTTTGACGTCGTTCAAGTCGATTTCTTTTCCGTTACGATCTAAAAATCGTTTTCTTGCTCTGACATTATTATCTTCTTCTTTGAGCGGTTTTGTAGGAATACCCGACGTTTCTACAAAATAATATAAGTCTCCGCTACCTTGTCCTTTTACCTCTAACTTACCGGTTTCTCCTTTTGCGCCCTGCCAAGAGTAATCTTTTCCATCAAAATGACCAATATTTTTGCCGTTTAAAGCAACGTCGGCGGTTATTGTGCTGCCTGCTGCTCTACGCGCCAATTTTCCAAAAGCTAAAAGAGTAAATGCGCGTTCTTGCGTCGAAAGATAATGAGAATTTTTTACGGCATTATTCAATTGCAAGGTTAATGCGGGAATGCGCGGATCATTCGGAATAGCGTCGATCATATAATTCAACATCAACGCCGAATTCCTGATATTGGATGAGAAGTCGCCGCCGCTGTATGTTTGGGCGGCTCCTAAATCTTCGGCATAATTCATCAAATATTCGCAACTTGGCATATCGCCGATGATGGCAAAAGCGCTTCCCAACACAACGCGCATATCAGGCGTCAGATCAATCGCATTATTTTTATAATAATTCATTTGAGCGATCTCTTGCTTTCCGTTCAACGCTAAAACATAAAGCGCATAAATAACTGATTTTGACACGCGTTTATGCGATTGGTAAGTTTTTGTTTGAGAATTCCAATACCAATAATCTTCTTTATATTGTGTTTTGGCATGACCGGAAAGATGTATCATCACGCGTTGCATCAAATCATCGTCGATCGTATAACCCGCTTTTCTTGCTTCCGTCAAAAAATGCGCCGCATAACATTCCGACCACCAGTTATGATAAGAGCCTCCCGGCCAATAATTAAGTCCTCCGCTTGAATTTTTCATCGAATTGATGCGCTTAATCGATTCATTGACAACAAAACGCACGCTGTATCCGCCCATTTTTCCCTTTTCAAGCGAAGTAGCCAGATCGTCAAGATAGAGCAACGGAAAAGCTCGAGAAGTAGTTTGTTCCAAACATCCGTAAGGATAATATACGACCTGCGCCAAATCTCCGGCATATTGCGCCGCTAAATTCCGGCTTAACATCATTTCGGAAACGACCGTCGAATTGACAAAGTTTTCTCCGATTGTGATAGAAAGCGGCTCGTCTCGTTTGATGACGCCGCCATGATATATAGAAGTAAATCCGGTTGCAGGACGTATGCTGATATCCGTTTTTTCGGTAAAGGTTTCCGAAAAGGCGTGCGCTTTTACCTCTATTTCTGCCGTTCCGATGTCATTTGAAGCGGTTATATCAAAATAACATGTTGCTTCTCCGTTTGGTTTTATGGTTACGCTTGTCTCCTTTTCTCCTTGAATAGTCAAAAGAGGAGAGGTTGACATAGACACTTTTACGTTAGCTTCTTTTGCGGTAGTATTTGTCAGAACAACGGGAATTTTTGGAAGATCTCTCGGAGAGAAAAAGCGAGGTATGCCGCTGCTGATCACAATAGGATCGGAAACGGTTATATTTTGGCTTGCCGATCCGAATCTCCCCTCTTTCCAAGAAACGGCCATAATACGTAAACTTCCGCTAAATTGAGGTATATCAATAGTATATTCCGCTTTGCCCGCCTTGTCTGTTTGAATCGCGCCGCTCCAGAAAGTAATAAGTTTAACTCGGTTGTTCTGCATCGGATTGACCATTCTATCCAATTCTAAGGCGTTGTCGCCGCCGACTGTGGATTTATCAAAAAACGCTTCGCGGAAAAGAAACGGGAAGATATCGTAAGCGGTCATTTCCAAAGCGCGTTTTCCGTAAAAATAGGCATATGGATTAGGCGTTTGATAATTAGTTATTTGAAGAATTCCTTCATCGACTGCCGCAATGGTCACGTAGCTATTAGGTTCGGCTTTAATTTTAATTGTTTGCTGCGTTTGAGAACGACTTTTTTCTTCCGCATCAATCTTGATCGCTATATTGTCGGCTTTACGACGGACCGTGATATTTTCGTATCCTCGAGCAACGGTCAACGGAACGGCATTGTTTTGAGACAGATCGCGAAATGCCGTTGCCGAGATATAACAATTGGGGATATATTCGTTTTTCAGATTCAAACTTAAAGAAGCCGTTTTATTTTCGAGATTCAACCAATAATAATCTTGTACCGATTCGCGCTCTACGGTGACCAGCATTTTTCCTGAAAATGGCGCGGTAAATAGAATTTGAGCCTTTTCATTCGGCTCATATTCGTCTTTATCTGTCTCAATCTTTATGCTTCCCTCCTTATCGACGGCAAAAGAACTGCCGGATGTCGTTTCATAGCCGTAAGCGTAGAAATTGGTATACGTGTAATTATAATCGGATTCGGGCAGATATACTTTCATTTCGTAATATCCCGACAATCTCGGCGTATATGAAATAACGCTCTCTTTTCCGCTGATATTAACGGATTTATCATAAACCACCTCTTGACGTTCTTGCGAACGATATTCGAATTGATTGCTTTCCGATACTCTTACTTGAACGGTTTCCCAGTATTTTCTGATAATCTGCACCCGCGCGCCTTCTATTTGCGACAATTCGCCTTTTGCATCAACGGCGATGACGTTAAAATGCAACGGAATAGATGTGCCATACCAGTAATCATGATATTTTATACCAATAAAAACGTCTTGCGTAAATTGTTCAAAACGGTTCATCCTATTGACGGGACGACCGGTTTCATCAAAAACAGTTGTGAATATTGTTCCGGAATATACGCCTGAAGATGAGTATAACTCAGGAAAGAAAGTCTCTGAAAAAGCTCCGTTTTCATCGCTGGTTCCCTCTCGTAATACATTACAATAATCGAAATTACTACCCGATAAAGAGAAATTATAATCCGGGAATTGTTTTGCATAGAAAGACTTGCGGCTTAGTTTAACGGTTATTTCGTAAGAACGGCCTACCGACGGAGGTCCAAAAAGATTGAAAGCTTCTCCTTGAAACTTAATAGCGTCGTTTAACATGTAAACGCTTTTATCGCTATTAGTCGTGACTTTTATCCTGTCAGGCATAAATTCTTCTACTTGAATAATATAATTTTTCTGCACAACGCCGGCGGCATTCTCAAAGGTCACATTCCAACTACCGGTTGCGGCATAAGAAGGCAATTCGAAAGAGAGTGCGGCAGATCCGCTTTTATTCAACGTTTTACGATACAATCCAAATTGTTCTCCCATGGGATTGCGAACCCGAATGTTGATCGGAATGTCGTTTACAACATTATAATTCCATTCTCGGACGATCGCGTTGATATGAACGGAATCTCCCGGACGATAGAGTTCACGGTCGCCGTATACAAACAGATCGAAATCTAATCTACCGCTATACTTTCCCGAGAGATCGTACTTAGAGCTGTTTACTTCCGTTCCATATAAACGTAAATAGTTGAAATCGTTATCTTTTCTGGCGGTAACCATACCGATTGTAAACTGCTTGAATTTGGCGATGGTATTTTCAAAAACAGTTACTCCGTCGGCATTAGTAGTCTGTGTGGCAACCTCCTGATTATTAGAACTTATTAGGGTTATTTTTACGCCGTTTAAAGGCGTCCCATGTTGAATTGAAACTGCCGTTACCATAAACGAATTAGGTCCTTGGCGAGCTATCAATCCGATATCGGACATTGAGATCGTCATGGAAGCTTGCGCCCAAGCATGATCTTTGTCTTCGACTTTTATGACGTACATTCCTTTGTGTTTGTCGTCGAATTGCATTTCGTCGGGATCCAACTTGAGTAAATAACGCCCTTTTTGTACAGGCAACGTATTGGTTTCGATGGTTTTTGTAAATACGATATCGCCAAAGCGATTATTCATCGGCCAATAATTATAATCGTACCAATAATCGTCGTAATAATCCCAATCCCATCTTTTCCCGTCGTATAAATAGTCGCTTATATTGTTTTCATAGACTTTAAAGACGGAAAGTTGGATATTCTTGACATTGGAAGCGTTTAAAACAATATTTCGTTTTCCTTTCAAAGAAAGATAGTTGGCCGAAGCGTCTTCAAATACAAGGTAAGGCGTCTGTTTTGAAAAAGTGGCATAAAAACGATATTCTTCGCCTAACAATATTCCAAATTTACTCTTCATATCTGCTGAAAAGACAACTTCATAATTCGTATCGATATCAAAATCTCCCGATATCAAAAGTCCGCCGCTCATGGGTTCTATTGTCATACTTTCTATGGAAGGATTGAGGGAGACATATTTATTAATATATTTATCATCAACTGGTTGCGATAAAAATATTTTTATGATAGTTTGTTCGTAATCGGCGATTGCTTCATACGAGACGACTGAAAAATTATTTAAGTCGGGAATATCTACAACAGCGGCGATATCTTTAGCAGTTACGCTGCCGCAATTTAAACATCCTGCTCCTTTGCTGATGATAATTTCTGCTTGATCGGGAGATTCATTAGCCGCATATTCCACGAAGATAGCTATTTGCCCCATTTCTAACTCCGGATTAATAACTGCTTTATAATTGGTTTTTCCTAATTTGACCGTAACAAGATTTTCTATATGTTCAGGCAAAACGGAGTAGTTGAAATTCAATAGGAATTGAAGCCCTTTTTTTTCCTCTTGAATTGTCCAGAAACAATTTACCGCTTGAAGATCAAGAGGGTTTACGTTGAATTGAATGACTTTATCCGGAGCGATCAAATCTTTATTCAAACTCGTAAAAGCCTCTTGATTCCATCTCCCTTTGTACGAGGCGGCGGGAGCGAAACCCATCGACGGAGAAAAAGATAAAACGTTTTTCTGCGTCCACATAAATCGTCCGAAAATCGGAGGATCAAAGATCAAGTAATTTAACGTATCAATCTGATTAATACGATCATCCGAAACAACGTCTCGTGCAAAAATGAATTCCAAATTTTGGTATAATCCAAAGTTCTCCTTTGTATTATCCGATTTAACGCGCAATTTCTCTCTTTGGTCGCTACATCCCCATAATAACGCCGCAACCATCATCAATAATAAGAATTGTTTTTTCATCATGTTATGATTTTTTTAATTGCAAAATAGTCAAATAATTATAAGTACATAAACGATTTATAAAATATAACCGCTAAGTTAGCGTTTTTGTTTGAGTTGGGAACAATAATTATAGAATTAATTTGAGAAACGTTTTTAGCAGGTGCTTTAGGAAAAACGCCTTTCTATCAACTCGCCAAATTTCTTGGCGGCATTTTCTTGTTTCATGCTTTGAGATAAAGAATGCGCATTTTGTTGATATTGTTTATTTTCTATGAGTGATTTTACATTTTTCTCCAAATCGTTCATCGATATTTTGCCGATTTTTGCAGGCGGAGGTCCTATTTTCAGGTCGTTAATTCTCTTTCCCCAATAAAATTGATCCAAAATAAGCGGAAACAGCATTTGCGGTTTTCCTTGACGAGCTACGCTATGGGTCGTTCCCGTACCGCCATGATGAACCACTGCGTCGCATTTTGGGAAAACCAAATTGTGAGGAATGGTCTCTTTCATCAAGAAGAGATGTTCGTTTTCTTCTAAGCGATCGCCTAATCGCGACCATCCGGAACCGACAATTAATTTATAATCATTCTTTTTGATAATATGCGCCAAATTATTCACAAACTGTTCTCCGTGCTTTGAAGAACAACTTCCGAACGTAAAAAAGATAGTTGGACGATCATCTTTTTCAATAAAATGAAGCAAATTTTCATAAATGATATTGTCGTATTCAAACGAGTCGTTGAAACAATAACCGCAAATATCCCAATCCCATTTCCAATTACTATCTGTCGCTCCCAAAGAAGGACTGTAAAGCAATAGATTATAGGCATTTGCGACAAGATGGCGCGTTAGGTTTTCAACTTTTCCCATTCCCAATTTTTTTCTTCTTTTGTTGATTGCTCCCGACATCATAAGATTTGTAGGGCGATTCAGCAAAGTCCAAATTACGGGAACCATGACGGTATCTTCTTTGGTATAAGGTTGTAGCGGCGGCGGAATTCTTTTTCCGGGCAAAAAAGGAGCAAACGCTGTTCTGACAAAAGGTTTTTGGCAATATTCTGCAATGCTCGAAGCGGAAAATTCCGTATTCGTAGAGATGAACAGGTCGCAATCCGATACCAAGGGAATCAATTGATCGAATTGATGATTTATAGAATCTTTTACCCAGTCTAACAATCGTTTTACGCCAAAAGACTTTTTATCCTCTCCAACTTCCGATACCATGCCGTTCAAATCTTCAAAATCTTGCAGGCAATACTCTATATTATAAGGAATAACATATTTTTCAAATACTTTGGGCAAATTCAGAATAACCTCATGCCCTTGTTTTCGTAAAGAGTCGGCAAGATTGAGATATGGTATAATATCTCCATTAGAGCCTCTCGTTGCAAGCACAATTTTCATAATCGGCAAATATTTAGTTCAAAAATAGTTTTTTAGGCAGGCTGCCGATTTACTTGGTATTTTTCTTCTATTTTCCGCATCGTCGCTTCATCGAAATGGAAAGGCTTGCGTAATTTTTTCATTTCTCGATTGCCTTTGATGGCTTTTGAGATCATTTTACGGGGATTAAAAACAATAGAAGACATGATCCAACAACCGTGCGTACACCAACAATTTGCTTTGTAACCGTAGCCGATCTCGTTAATTTCGTGTTTCATGGCTTCGCTTTCCATAATTTGATTTACGTTGCAGCCATATTCTTTTACATTTCCGATGGGCTCTCTCAATTCGCATGAGCGGAAACGGCCATCGTAATCGATAACCAATGTCGTTTCGCCGGCAGTGCAATCCATTCCCCAAGGAGTCGGTTTGTCGATATTAGAAGCGCGGATATTATAGAGCGAACGCATCAATCCCAAATAGAAAAACTTGGTTATCCGTCGTCTCATCCCCGTTTCTCCTTCAGCCATGCGATCGGCATAAGCCGAATAGATTGGAGCGACTTCATTTTGCAAAGCTTTTAAAGATTTTTCAGTAAGAATCTTTACGCCTTCCTCGCGCGTAACGCCGCGAGCGGCTTCGATGGTATGCGTCGAGATATTGAAACGTCCAAATACCCAAGTCATGAAATCAATGATTTCGTCCATGTTGTATTTTGTAATTACTGTCCCAATATTGAGCAACACTTGTTTATCCTCTTTGAAATTTTCCGCCAATTTTTGAAGCGTTTCAATAGTTTTTTTGAAATTCCCGGGAACTCCGCGTTGGATGTCGTGCGTCTTTTCAAATCCGTCCAACGACACGCTTACGGTAATATTCAAATCGGGACAGCTTTTTCTCAATCTCGTAACCCACTCAATAACGCGGTCTGGCATTAATGCATTGGTGGGCATGTTAACGTCTTTTATTTTGTTGTTTTTATAAAAAGTCTCGATAATCTCCGGCAGATCTTCACGCAAGGTCGGCTCTCCGCCAGAAAGCCATAACCGATTAAATTCTCCGGCGCTTTCCGAAAGAGTTTTCATCTCTTCGAAAGTCAAATCGACTTCCTTTTTTGCCATATCGTCCGCATAAAAACACATTTTGCATTTTGCATTGCAACGTCCGGTTACGAATAAAAATATGGATTCTAATTTTCTTGTGCTGCTCATAGCTTGGAACGAGCTTTTCGGGGCTTTCTTTTTAGAGGACGCTTTCATCATGTTTACTTTTGTTATGTTATTTAAAGGTTGTTTGTACATTATTTAAAGGGCGCAAAGGTAACGTTTTTTTCTGATTTTTTTTAATACTGATTAAACGCATTCAACAAATTTACATCAACTGCTTTTATCTTCGGAAAAAATTACTTGTCTTCTCTTATTCTTAGTCTTGATTTTACTTTGTATATTTGCATCTGATTTTAACTATGTATTAGAAAAGGATGAGTAGCATGAAAGAAAATCTACTTTTTTTCAAAAGTTTTGGAATTGCGTTAGTTTGTCTTTTATATTCGGCAAGCGCGTTTTCGCAAATACAAAATTTTCCAAAAATTAAAAAAACGCCGGGTTCTGAAAATTTTGATATTGTTTATCAACGTTGTGAATGGAATATTGATCCGAATGAAGCGGAGATGTCGGGAAAAATCGTCTATTATTTTGAAGTTTTGAGCGACTCTTTTTCGGAAATATTTTTCAATTTCTCCGATAATATGAACGTTGATTCTATTATGAAAAACGATGAAAAAATATCTTACCGTCATAGCGATAATCTGATTCGGATTGAATGGACAGAAGATCTGCATCAAAATGATTTGGATTCTTTAACGATTATCTATCACGGAATTCCAAGAGGCTCTGGATTGGGATCGTACGAGCGAACGACGCATTCCGGCGTTCCTGTTGTTTGGACGCTTTCTGCGCCCTACGGAGCAGAAGATTGGTTTCCTTGCAAAAATGACCTGAGAGACAAGACGGATTCTTTAGATATTTTTATAACAACGCCCGCAAATAATTTGGCGGCGGCCAACGGAAAATTGGTCTCTATCACGCCCATCGACAATGGTAAATTATTACACCATTGGAAACATCGATATCCGATTGTTACTTATTTAATTTGTTTTGCGGTAACTAACTACGAAGCTTATAGCGATTGGTATTATAGAACGCCTGACGATAGCTTGGAGGTGTTAAATTATATCTATCCGGAAAGTTTGGAAAATGTCAAGACAAAAACGCCGTCCGTACTCAAAGCGATGGCGATATATGAACGGCTGTTCGGAACGTATCCTTATCCCGATGAAAAATACGGTCATGCGCAATTTGGTTGGTCGGGCGGTATGGAACATCAAACGATGTCGTTTATGGGAAGTTGGACCGCCGATATTTTAGCGCACGAGTTGTCGCATCAATGGTTTGGAAATATGATCACTTGCGGTTCGTGGCATGATATATGGATCAACGAAGGTTTTGCGACCTATTGTACCGCGCTTTTTCTGGAAGAGACGAATCCTAATCAATGGAGTTCATGGAAATCTCAAACTATCAATAATGTGACTTCTAGAATTAATGGTTCCGTTTACTGCGACGATACGACCGACGTATACAGAATTTATGATAGCCGTTTAACGTATAATAAAGGAGCATTGGTTCTTCATATGCTTCGTTGGGTTCTTGGCGACGACTCCTTTTTCAAAGGAATATGGAATTTTGCCAACGATCCCGAACTTCAATACGGATTTGCCTGCACAGATGATGTAAAACGCCATTTTGAAGCTGTTTCTAATACCGATTTGACCGATTTCTTTGATACTTGGGTTTACAATCAAGGTTATCCGACCTATACGGTTACACTTTCGCAAGATGAAGAAAATGAGCTTTTACTATTGATGGAACAAATCCCTTCTCATGAATCGGTGCAATGCTTCAAATTGCCGATTCCGATAAAGTTTATCGGGGAGGATAGAGATACGACGATTATTTTTTATAATGATCAACTTTCTCAAACTTTTCGAGCTAATACTGGATTTAAAGTTGCAGGTGCAGTTTTTGATCCGGAGCGATGGCTGCTGGCGAGAAAAACGATCGAATGGGTCGGAATTGACGATCTTGATATGGAAAATGAATGGATCAATCTATTCCCAAATCCGGCCGACGACCATATCCTTATCCGACTAAATCATCAAAGCAAAGCGCATTGGGCGATATATAATATGAGCGGTAAAAAAATGGCATCGGGAGATCTAAATAAAAACCATACTGATTGTCATATTAATACATCGAATTTGGATACCGGCGTTTATATTTTTAACGTTCAATTCGCAAAAAAGAAAATAGCTAAAAAATTTACTATTTCAAGATAGTTTCTTTCGAGAAGAATCTCTCTTTAAGAATTATTTTTAATTTTGTTGGGCAAAATGAAATTTGTATTAATGAAAAAAATATATCTAATTGTTTGTATATTGTTCTTCTGTTCAATACAAATTGATGCGCAGACTACTCTTTTCCCGAGAAAAGATAAAAAGACGCCTATTACCGATAAACAGAAACGTTACAAACAGTGGCAACTTAACAATACCGTTCCGATTGACAGTTCGCATTTAATCGGAGAATCAGAATATTATCAAGATACGCTGATACTTCAACTCAGATCGCGGGAGATTGCAAGCAGTAAGAAAAAAGCTAAAAATTCTGATAACGACAATATTGAAAACGGAATGATTCTTTATGCTTCCGTGCTCAGGTATAAAGGCGTTCCTATTGATGTTTGTCCCGTAACAAGAAAGCCGCATGGCGATTGGGAATTTGATAAAATCCATCATCGATTTAATCGAAATTTAGTTGATTATTTCGACGCCGAAATGTTGCTGAATTATTATGAATGGAAAGACGAAGGGAATATTATTTCCTATTATTATTCCTATTTCTATTATGAAAGAACGTTGCCGCCCAATTTTTCAAAGTCGATAGAGGTGATCATTATAAAGTTTTGATCGAAAACGGTTATGACAAAAAAGAGGCGAACGATGGGTTTGTCTTTTTTTATTTTATTGAAAATTAAGATAATTAATATTACTGCTGATTTTTCGTATTTTTGCAAACAAAAATTAAAAATTATGAAAACAAGGAACATATTAATTGCAGTACTCGCCATATTATTGGGAATTGCAGTGATTTTGATCATCCTTTTTGCCCAAACGACCAAAAAGGAGATCGATATAAAAGAAGAGATAAAAATGGAAGAACAAGATTTTACAAAAGTTATTTTTGAACGCAAAAGCGTAAGAAATTACACGGAAGCGGCTGTTGAGAAGGAAAAGTTGGAAAAGTTGATGAGAGCAGGGATGGCGGCGCCTTCGGCAAGGAATCTGCAGCCTTGGGAATTTATTGCAGTAACGGAACGTTCGATATTGGACGAAATGGCCGACGGACTTCCTTATTGTAAAATGCTAACCAAGGCTCCCGCAGCTATTATTGTTTGCGGTAACATGGAAAAAGCGGCCACTGACGTCGATAAAAGTTATTGGGTACAAGATTGCGCGGCTGCCTCGCAAAATATATTATTAGCTGCTGAAGCGACAGGGTTAGGCGCAGTATGGACGGCCGCTTTCCCTTATCAGGAAAGAATGGACGTTGTGATAAAAACCTTGAATTTGCCGGAACATATTATTCCGTTGAACGTGATACCTGTCGGATATCCGACAGGAAAAGATAAGGCGAAAGATAAATTTAAACCTGAAAATATACATTGGGAAAAGTGGTGATTCATATTTTTCCAAGAAGCTAAATTATTTATCAACAAATTAAAACGATGAATTTTGTAGAAGAGATGCGTTGGCGCGGGATGATACAAGACATCATGCCTGGAACTGAAGAACAACTTGAAAAGGAGATGACGACAGCATATGTAGGAATTGATCCCACGGCCGATTCGTTGCATATTGGGCATTTAGTCAGCGTTATGTTGTTGAAACATTTTCAACGTCACGGGCACAAGCCTTTAGCGTTAGTTGGCGGAGCGACGGGAATGATCGGAGATCCTTCCGGAAAATCGTTGGAACGCAATTTGCTCGACGATGAAACGCTGCGCCATAATCAAGCATGTATAAAAAAGCAATTGGCTCGTTTTCTTGATTTTGAAAGCGATGCGCCTAATTGTGCAGCATTGGTCAACAATTACGACTGGATGAAAAATTATTCGTTTTTAGAATTTGCCCGCGACATTGGAAAACATATTACCGTCAATTATATGATGGCAAAAGAGAGCGTCAAAAAACGTCTTACAGGTGAATCTAAAGAGGGAATGTCGTTTACCGAATTTTCTTATCAATTGATTCAAGGAGCCGATTATCTCGAATTGCATCAACAATATAATTGCAAACTTCAAATGGGTGGTTCCGATCAATGGGGCAACATTACCACCGGAACGGAATTAATCCGTAGAAAACTTGGAAAAGAAGCTTTCGGACTTACTTGTCCGCTGATTACCAAAGCAGACGGCGGTAAGTTCGGCAAAACGGAAAGCGGAAATATTTGGCTTGACGCCGAGAGAACGTCGCCTTATGCCTTTTATCAGTTTTGGCTCAACTGTTCGGACGCCGATTCCGAAAGATATATTAAGATATTCACTATTTTAATGAAAGAGGAAATAGAAGCGTTAATCGAACAACATCGCGTTGAGCCTCATTTGCGCATTCTTCAAAAACGGTTGGCTGAAGAAGTTACCATGATGGTTCACGGCCGCGAAAATTATGACGCCGCCGTTGAAGCGTCTCAAATACTTTTTGGAAAAGGAACAACGGAAACGCTTCGAAAGTTAGACGAACAAACTTTGTTGAGCGTTTTTGAAGGCGTCCCACAAAGCTCTTTACCAAAATCTCAATTGGAGAGCGGTATTCAGATTGTCGATTTTCTTTCCGAAACGACCAATATCCTCTCCTCAAAAGGAGAAGCGCGCCGTGCGTTGAAAGAGAATAGTATTTCTATTAATAAAGGTAAAGCTGGCGAAGATTATCTCGTTACGACGAACGACCTCCTCAACGGAAAATATATTTTGGTGCAAAAAGGGAAGAAGAGTTACTATTTGGTCATGACGATTTAAAGGGGTAGCGTCATATATTATCAGAATAAATGATTGCCTTTGCGCACAAAAAATAGTAAGCAATGATACACACGAAAGAAATAAGATGTTCCCATTGCGGAAACAACAACCTAGTCAAGCAGGTTTGGGGTATTCCCAACAGAGGGCGAAAAAGATGCTTTCAATCGTGACAAAGTCATAAAACGACTTGAAAAAGAATATAAACATATTTCAAATTAAGAGAGGCAGCCTTTCTCAGACCGCCTCTAATTTTTGGCGAGTCAGAAAATATTTTGCAGACAGCAATGTTAAAAGTTAAAATTATCAGGATCAGGGCCTATTCGCTTATCAATATTTAAAGCCGATATTGCTAATACGTCTCCGTCAGATAGCTCAAAATCAAATATTTGAAAATTTTCTTTGATTCTATCGACGCGTACGGATTTAGGAATAGTGGCGATGTCCAGTTGGACGTCCCATTTTAACACGATTTGAGCGATCGTCCGATTATATTTCTCGGATAATTGCTGTAATAAAGGTATCTCAAAAATTCCTCCACGCATCAAAGGACTCCACGCTTCGACTAAAATATTGTGCTTTTTACAAAAATCTCTCAACGGTTGCTGCGTCAAGTAAGGATGTAGCTCAATTTGGTTGATCATCGGTTTTATTTCACAAGCCGTAAAGAGATCTTCCAGATGATAAATTTGAAAATTAGATACGCCGATAGCGCGAACTCTTCCTTCCTTATAAATCCGTTCGATCGCTCTCCATGATTCTTTACTCAATTCGCCTTTGGGCCAATGAATGAGATAAAGATCCATATAATCAATCTGTAGCTTTTCCAACGAGAGGTCAAATTCACGTAATGTTGAATCGTAACCTTGTTTTGGATTCCACAACTTACTGGTCACAAAAATCTCTTTGCGCGGAATGTCGCTCTTTTTTAACCCCTGCCCTATTCCCTGCTCATTTTTATAAATTGACGCAGTATCTATATGACGATAACCAACTTTTAATGCCTCCTCAACTAATTCGGCTACTAATTGATTATCTTCTATTTCATAAGTCCCAAATCCTAAAATCGGAATATTTACTCCGTTGCTTAATGTTGCATATTTTGTGTCCATAATAGATATTTATTTAAAAATAGGCATTCGTTAAATTGAACGCCCATTTTCGTTTGATGATTTTAAAAACAGAATTATCTATTGCTTGATAATTTTAATATTATGCGAAGAGTCTTTATCTTTTATATTGATGAGATAAATACCTGATTGATAATCGCTCAAATCTATCTCCATGTCTGAGTTTGTCAATGGAAACGTAAGAATAAGGCGACCGGTCATATCTAATATATCAACGACGCCTTCCGGACTAATATCAGTGGTTTTCAAATGAAAATGTCCGTTGTTCGGATTGGGATAAACTAAAACGTTTTCGCTTTTCTGAATCAAATTATCAATGGAAACGTCGCCTACTATAATATAATCTCTCATAACTTTAGTATCCATACCATAAGCGCTTGATACGACCAAAGTTACGGAATAAGATCCTTTCGTATCATATAGAACAACAGGATTTTGCTCCTCACTCATATCGGGCGTTCCTCCTTCAAAATACCATTCCCAATATTGAGGGTAATTTTCCGAAAGATCGGTAAAATGAACCTCTTCGTTTACATCTATTATAGTTTTATCCGCTTCAAAATTTGCAATTGGACTAAGCGGAGGAGGTACGACATTTATATAATTTTCTTTAATCATATGCTCTTCCCCGACAGGATTTTTTACAGTAAGTCGTACATCGAAAGTTCCTACTGTTTCATAAGTTATAACAGGATTTTGTTCATCGCTTGTAGAAGGCGTTCCTCCTTCGAATTCCCATGTCCAGCTTGTTGGGGAATTGAGAGAGAGGTCGGTAAATGATGCGGTAGACCCGACAATGACTTCTGTATTGTCTGCCTCAAAATCAGGAATCGGCGGAAAATCTCCTACATATATATAAGCCTCTTTTTCAATGCTACCGCTACCGTATTCATTAGTGGCGGTAAGTTTAACTTTAAAAATTCCTTCGGTTTCGTATGCTATTATCGGATTTTTCTCAGTAGAAGTTTGCGACGTTCCACCCTCAAACTCCCATTCCCAAGATGTCGGCAAATTTGAAGAGCGATCAAAGAAGCTAACTGACGACCCTGTTTGCACATTCTGTAAATTAGAAACAAAATTTGCCTCAGGAACATCCGGAAATACAACTTCAAAGGTCATAGAATCGCCGATAGCGCTTATGTTTGTAATGTGTATGTTTCCCGGACTTCCATTCGCCAAAAAACAAGGGGGATTTGTCGAATTGTGAAATTCCGTTTTTCCGGTATTTTTAGAAAAAGCCGCTTGGGAGAGATTCCCATTTGTATAGCTATTAGACGCTCCAGGTCGAAAAATATACATTTCATCCGGAGGACCGTCGGCATTTCCATCATATCTGGGATCAATTCTGTAAATTAATAATCCGCTACCGGGTATGCCCGAATCCCAATAGATATATTTTGTGCGATATTCCACTGTGAAAAATTCGTAAGAAGAATTCGGAGACGCTATTTTATAGATATTTTGTCCTTGATTCCAAACCGGATATATCGTATAAGTACCGCCTTTGGTTATTTCGGGAATATCATCGATCCATCCGCCATATTTATATTTCATATACGCGGCGGTCGATTGCGGCGGATTGGCATTGGCGCACATCAAATCCCAAGCTCCAATAGGATCAATCGTATTATCGCTATAACGATAAAGATCGGGGGCGCTTAAAGTATGAAATGTTTCGTGAGAAATAACGCTTGATTTGTATGTATCTAAATGGCTTTCCAAAAGCACGTTATACTCGCCTCCGTTTTTTCCGTTTATTGACGGATTTGTTTCAAAAAAAGTCCATTTATGCGGCCACAATAAAGTGTTCCATGCCGTCGGTTCTCCTTTAATGATGAAACAGATGTTATCAATATATCCGTCATTATTAAAATCGAGGTCGAGAGATGCGGGCACTTCAGCTTTGATAGCATTAATTGCTCTATCTAATAATCTTTGTTCACGTTCAGTCCGCTCCCACCAATTATATTCGCTATATCCGTTGGGATTTGTTACGTCGTTGTACGGCATATAGTAAGACCGTTCGTAAATATCTTGATAAGATACAATGATATTACTCTCCGCTAATGGAAAAAAATGGGAAGGAATATCCATCATTTGATAAGACATATCCAAGAAAAAGTTACGCATAGAAGGCGTTGTAGGCGTTTCCATACTATTAAACATATTCCAATAGTGCGTAGTATCTTTAGTAAATTCACTCTGATCGGAAAATCTAATGTAAATCACCAAATTGTTTAGAACTCCTTCGTTTTTATTTTTTGGAGCGTCGTATCCTTGAATTTTTGCTTTAGCAGGCGTATTTCTTATGAATGTATGGCGAATTTCTTCTCTTTGTCGAGCAGAGATATTTAACCACGGCTCCAATTCCGTCGTAGACGGATCAATTTGCCCGACAACATAATTTGTAGAGATCAAACGGTCGTTCTCCAAACGGGCATAGACTAAATAACCGCTCGCTTCATCTTGGATAATAGTGTATCCGTCGGCGTCGTGCAACCACCTGTAATATTCGTCTCCAGTAATATAACATGTTAATATCGCTCCATCGGGTTGCGACATTGTTATGGGAAAAAATTTACTATAAACGCCATAAGACGCGCTTGCAATAAGAAAAATAACAGATAACAGGAAAATTCTTTTCATGATTTGTAATTTAAATTTTTAGGCGGCAAATATAATACAATTTTGACCTCGACAATTTAAATTTATTTGAAACTTTAAATTTACTGACGCTTTTTTATATTTAACTTTCGAGAATTTCAAAGAGAAAAACGTCGTCTAATCTTATAACTTTAAAACTTTTGTTCATAACTTCCCGCGTCGTTCATTCGATTAAAAATAAAAAAACGCGTAATTTCGTACCCAAAAAGCGTAATTAGTCAATATGGATGAAAGTAATAGGATAGAACAGCCGCAAGAAAATGATAATCAGATAAATGAAAATGACGCTACGCATTTTTCTGCTGTTTCGGAGGCTCATTTCTTGTCTAAAACAACCAATATATCAGGAATGTATCAGGATTGGTTTTTGGACTATTCATCCTATGTCATCTTAGAACGCGCCGTTCCAAATGTCTTTGACGGTTTTAAACCTGTTCAACGTCGCATTTTGCATGCGATGAAAGATCTTGACGACGGGCGTTATAATAAAGTGGCCAATATAATCGGCCATACAATGAAGTACCATCCGCATGGCGACGCATCCATTGGCGATGCATTGGTGCAATTGGGACAAAAAGAGTTATTGATTGATTGTCAAGGAAACTGGGGAAATGTTTTGACAGGCGACAGCGCAGCCGCGCCGCGTTATATAGAAGCTCGTTTGTCAAAATTCGCATTAGAAATAGTTTTCAATCCTAAAACAACCAATTGGAAACGTTCTTACGACGGAAGAAATAAAGAACCGATCACTTTACCGGTAAAATTTCCTTTATTATTGGCGCAAGGAGCCGAAGGAATTGCGGTCGGATTGGCATGTAAAATATTTCCGCATAACTTCAACGAGTTGATCGACGCATCCATTAATATATTAAAAGATAAACCCTTTGAGATTTATCCTGACTTTCTTACGGGAGGATTGATCGACATTGCTCGTTATAACGACGGTTTGCGCGGAGGAAGAATCCGTGTTCGCGCTCGTATTAAGCAAATTGATAAGAAAACGCTGGTCATTACAGAAGTTCCTTTTGGGAAAACGACAGATTCGTTGATCGACTCCATTATAAAAGCTAACGATAATGGAAAAATAAAAATACGAAAAATCGACGATAATACCGCCGCAGAAGCTGAAATAGTTATCCATTTAGCGCCGAACGTCTCTCCCGATCAAACGATTGACGCTTTGTACGCTTTTACCGATTGTGAAATTTCCATCGCCCCCAATTCATGCGTTATTGTCGATCATCAACCGATATTTTTACCTGTTTCTGACATATTGCGCCATAATACGGAACAAACAAAGATTTTATTGCAAAAAGAGCTGGAAATTCGGTTAGCGGAATTGGAAGCGGACTGGCATTACTCTTCTTTGGAAAAGATATTTTTTGAAGAACGGATATATAAAGAACTCGAAAAAGATCAAGAGAGCTGGGAAGATCAACTAATATCAATTGAGAAAGCTTTTATTCCGTTCTTGCCAAAATTGAAACAGCCGGTTACCCGTGAAGATGTTTTGAAATTGACTGAAAAGCCAGTTCGCCGCATTTCTAAATTTGATATTAAAAAGGCGGAAGAACATATCCAGAGCATTGAAGAAGAGTTGGAAATCGTAAGGAGCCATTTAGCGCGCCTTATTCAGTATGCGATTGATTATTTCTTGCGAATTAAGAAAAAATATGGAACCGGACATGAGCGGAGAACAGAGATTCGCAATTTTGATAATATTGAAGCCGCTCGCGTGATCGTTAATAATGAAAAACTTTATTTCGATAAAGAGGAAGGATTTGCAGGAACAGCTTTGAAAAAAGCAGAATATGTTTGCGATTGCTCCGATATCGACGACATTATTGTCTTTCATTCCGACGGAACATATAAAGTGACAAAAGTTACTAATAAATTTTTTGTAGGGACTGATGTGGTTCATATCGGCATATTCCAGAAAAATGACGATCGAACTATCTATAACGCTATATATCAAGATGGCAAAAAGGGTTATAATTATGTAAAACGATTTGCCGTAACGAGTATCATTCGAGATAAAGAATATAATCTGACGAAAGGGGCTAAAGATTCGCATGTTCATTATTTTACGGCAAATCCTAATGGCGAAGCGGAGATTGTCAAGATATTTTTGCGTCCGAAACCAAAATTACGTAAAACAACTTTTGATTTTGATTTTAGCGCCGTCGCTATCAAAAGTCGCATGTCGCAAGGAAATATTGCCAGTAAACATCCTATTAAGAAAGTTACTTTGAAAGAAGACGGCGTCTCGACATTGGGAGCAGTTAATATCTATTACGACGATACGGTACGACGTTTAAACAGCGATGAACGGGGACGTTTGCTCGGAGCTTTCAAAGGCGACGATAAGATCCTGACAATTATGAAATCCGGAGAACTGAAATTTTATAACTTTGATCTTTCCGGCCATTTTGAAGAGGATATGATTTTGATTGAGAAGTTCAATACCAACGATGTCATCACCGCGGTTTATTACGACGGAAAAAGCGAACATTTCTACATCAAACGTTTCAACATTGATCAACCGCAGTTGATGAAAAAGATACCTTTTATCAGCGAAGAACTGCACAGCAAGTTGATTTTTGTAACTTTGGCGCAAGACTCGCAATTAGAAGTCGTCTTCGATAAAAAGAAAAATAAAAAGGACCTAGAAAATGAAATGATAGATACGACGGAATTTATTGAAGTAAAATCTATTAAAGCAAAAGGAAAACAGATTTCAAAATACGCCGTACAGACCATCATTGAACATATTCCGGAATCGGCAAAAGAAGATATTTTTGAAGAAGAAATTGATAACGCCGATGAGGAACAGAAGACAATAGACGATGCTCAAACAAACCTGCAACAACAAGAATCAATACAACCGGAAGAAAATACAGAGGAAGCGGAAAATATTGAAGAAAATATTAGTATAAACAAAGAGTTTGAAATAGATAATAACAAACAAGTAAAATCTGTCGAAACAAACGATAACCGGAATGAAGATAATATTGTAAAACAAAATGTCGACGATATTCCGTTTGAAATAATCTTACCCCAAAAAAAGAAAAAACCAAACAAAAAAAACAACGACGATAACGATAATGGGCAGATGTCGCTATTTTAGCCAAATAATTCCATATCGTCGAATATAAGCATCATGAAAAAAGAATCAATTCTGTTCTTTCTTACAATTTTGTCTTCTAACAATATAATTAAACAAATCGGCGTATACGATCTTCAGAAACATATTGCAACATACAATTCAAATATAAGCAACGGTTCCTTTGCATTTTCTAAATATACGCGACAACTTTCCGTTTATTTATTCAATATTTTGCAGAATAACGACGTTGTATATCAAAAGAAACTTTTAATTAAACGCTCATGCGATATTATATCATAGCGGGAGAAGCTTCCGGCGATTTACATGCATCTAACTTGATGAAGGTCTTGAAAAGCATTGATAATGAGCCTGTTTTTCAAGGCTTTGGAGGCGATTTGATGCAAAATCAAGGCTTAAAGGTTGTAAAACACTATAAAGACCTTGATTTTATGGGCTTTGTAAAAGTTGCGCTGAATCTCCGGACTGTTTTGAATAATATTGCGCTTTGCAAAAAAGACATTTTGGCCTTTAGACCCGATATCGTCATTTTGGTCGATTATCCCGGATTTAACCTTCGTATTGCCAAATTTCTGAAAAAACGAAATATCAAAAATTTCTATTATATCTCGCCTCAGGTTTGGGCATGGAAGCAATCGCGCGTTCGACAAATTAAAAAAAATGTCGATAGAATGTTTGTAATCCTTCCGTTTGAAAAAGATTTTTACGCTAAATTTAATTATGACGTTGATTTTGTCGGACATCCTTTATTGGACGCGTTACACAATGAATCAAAAGATTGGAACAGAAAACAATTCATTGAAGAAAATCAACTTGATTCCATGAAGCCAATTGTCGCCTTATTGCCGGGAAGTCGGCCGCAGGAGATCAAAACAATGTTGCCTGTAATGACCTCTTTATCATCAGATTTCCCCGATTTTCAATTTGTGATTGCAGGCGTTAAAACGGCAGATAAATCGTTATACAACACCTATCTTTCAAGTAACGTGAAAATAGTTTTTCAGAAAACGCATTCGTTGTTAAGAAGTTCCGATGCAGCTTTAGTAACAAGCGGAACAGCTTCGTTGGAAACCGCTTTGTTAAAGATACCCGAAGTGATCTGTTACAAAGGAGATTACATTAGTTATCTTATAGCAAGAAAACTGATTAAAGTAAATTATATCGGGTTGCCCAATTTGATCATGAATAAACCCGTCGTTAAGGAATTAATTCAAAATGAATTTAATAAAGAATTTATAGCAAAAGAATTCACAAAATTATTTGAACCAAAAAATCGTTCGAAAATTCTTGATGATTACGAGAAATTGATTGTCAAGCTTGGCGGGCCGGGAGCTTCGGAAAGAGCCGCTCAACTAATGTATCAAGCGTTAGAAAAATCTTCTTGATGAGGATAAATGATATAAATGAACCTTAAAATTACGAATGAAATGAAAAGAAACGCTATTTTATTGATCGTTGTATTTCTTGCTCTATTAGGATGCAAATATGAATCGCAAGTTTCTCATATGATCAAAACGGAGGCGCCTCCGCGTCCCGAAGGACAAACCGATGTTTTAGCGCTAAGATGCGATCCGATATCGACTGTTCGCGTTGGATTTATAGGATTAGGGATGCGGGGCAAAGGAGCCGTAGAACGTTTTATGGCGTTGGAAGGAGTAGAGATTACTGCGCTTTGCGATTTGGAATCTTATAACATTGAAAAAGTACAAATCTCCATAGCCGAACAAAATAGGCCAAAACCGAAAATATACGAGGGAGAGAACGGCTGGAAAGTTTTATGCGAACAAGAGGATATTGATCTTGTATATATCTGTACTGATTGGTTGACGCATACTCCAATGGCGGTATACGCCATGGAACATGGAAAACATGCGGCAGTAGAAGTTCCTGCCGCTACAACCATCGACGAATGTTGGCAATTGGTTAATACGGCGGAAAAAACAAGACGACATTGCATGATGCTCGAAAATTGTTGTTATGATAAATTTGAATTAGCAACGTTAAATATGGCGCAACAAGGCGTTTTGGGAGAAATCGTACATGTTGAAGGCGCATATATTCATGATTTGCGTGAATTGAACTTTAATCCGCGTCTTTCGAAAACCGGCGCCTATACGCCCGAAATAGAAAACAACGTCGAAAACCTTCCCGGATTAATTGGATATTGGAACTATTGGAGAAAAAGTTATAATATTGATCATACTGGAAATCCGTATCCGACGCATGGATTAGGTCCTGTGTGTCAAATATTAAATATCCATCGAGGAGATAAAATGAACTATTTAGTATCAGTATCTTCTAATCAATTTGGCATGGCCGAATACGCTGAAAATCGTTTTGGAAAAGAGTCTCCGGAAGCCAAGCAAAGTTACAAACTGGGCGATATGAATACGACCATTATCAAAACAGAGAAAGGAAAAACGATCATGATACAACACGACGTAACAAGTCCCCGTCCATATAGCCGTATTCACATGGTAAGCGGCACAAAAGGATTTGCACAAAAATGGCCGAGAACGCATATTGCATTGGAGCCAAACGCTCATAGCGCATTGTCAGCCGAACAAATGGACTCCATCTTGACCCTTTATGAACATCCTTTTTATAAAAAAGCTGGCGAACAAGCTCGAAAACTCGGCGCAATAGCGCATGGCGGTATGGATTTTATTATGGATTATCGTTTGGTTTATTGTTTGAGAAACGGATTACCGCTAGATCAAGACGTGTATGATGCTGCGGAATGGTCTTGCATTGTGGAACTTTCCGAAAAATCGGTTCTAAATAATGGCATGCCTATAGAAATTCCAGATTTTACCCGCGGAGCAT
Organism: Bacteroidales bacterium; assembly: GCA_031254805.1. GTDB lineage: Bacteria > Bacteroidota > Bacteroidia > Bacteroidales > WRLA01 > WRLA01. The sequence continues at coordinate 89 of JAIRTP010000093.1, read as the reverse complement.
GGAATAAATTACAAAGGTTAAAATTTGTGGAATAAACAGTTGTCTTTTTATAAATGTATCTTTGTTAAAAAACAGCATAAAAAACGCCC
>JAIRTP010000067.1 GCA_031254805.1 Bacteroidales bacterium | reverse complement strand
GGCAGACGCTGATGTACTACATAGACTTCGTCGCTTTTATGGAAAACCCAAATAAAGGGTGGCAAATCATAGCCGAAGAACACGGAAAATCGCCTCCTGAAATCGTCCAATATTCACTCATTTTTGAGTAGGGGGCTTACTTTTTCAAAACAAGACCGAAATACCGTTTCATCGGCGTTTCGGACAGGTGTTTTTGTGGTTTTGAGTTTTACTGGACACTAATAAAAAAGAATAAAGTCTGGTTGATTTATACGTATCATAGCGCACAGGTGAGATTGTTAGTTATGTTTAGGTAAACAAAATTATAAAACAGCCAAAAAATTGCACGACTGTTAATGCAAGTTTAAACTTTTACACTTAATCTTTGTGCGTTTGCTCTGAATCCGATTCATTCCAGTTTATTTTAACCATTTTTTTCACTATTTTTGCATATCTGTAATAAAAAATAAGGTATGCTTCAGCATTTAAAGATATTCATTATTTCAGTATTCATATTGATTCCAAGCGTAATTCTATCGCAGGATGCGTCTACTCTGAAATTTGATTTTTCCGGTAAAATAATAGATGATAAAAATAATGCCGTTTCATATGCAACGATTTATATTGAAGAGACAAAAAGCGGCGTGGCTACAAATTATAATGGAGAATTTACGCTAAAATTAAATCAGGGAAGCTATAATATCCGCGTACAACATATAAATTTTGAGACAATTTTTACAACCGTCGATATTAGCAAATCGCAAGTTGTTACAATTCAAATGTCCCCAAAGCAGATCACTCTTGCCGAAGTAGAGATCAAATCAAATGCCGAGGATCCTGCTTATGCGATCATGCGAAGAGCCATTGCCAAAGCTCCTTATTATCGTCAACTTTTTGATTCGTATCAGGCAGAAATCTATTCCAAAGGGACGCTACGGATAGATAAAATCCCTAAAATAATGGCGCGCGCTATCAATAAAGTCGATAAAGACTTGAATATAAAAGTGGATAACATATACACAAGAGAAAGTATCGGAGCTATCCATTATGAAAACGATTCTATAAACCATACCGTATTATCTATCAAAAGCTCTTTTCCGGACCAGATCAGTTTAAGCGAAGATGTGTTCGATGCATTTACGCTTTTTAATATTTACGGAGAAACGGTCGGCATGATCTCGCCGCTTTCAAAAAATGCGTTAGCGACTTATCGTTTTAACTTAGAAAACGCTACGCACAACGAATATGGAAAAATGATTTATCACATTCGTCTAACTCCAAAAAGAAATAACGCTTTAGCATTTACCGGATATATTGATATTGTCGATTCCACATGGCACGTTCACTATTTTGATCTCTCTGCAAAGCAGAATTTCAGCGTAGTAAAAGCTGAATATAATATCAAAGAGAATTTTTGCGAATTGGAAAAGGACGTATGGGCGCCGGCGACTATTTTTCTCAAAATGAAAGTATCCGTTATGAAAATTGAGGCAACAATCGATTTATCGTCTTCTATTCAATATGGCAGTTATAAGCTAAATGCTTTTTTGAAACCATCCGAGGCCGATGATACGCAACAACCTGAGATAAAGTCAGAAAATAATTATATTATTTCGGAGAAATCGAAAAAAATTGAAGAAAAGATTACCGGCATAGCTCAGAAAGAGGAAATTTCTAATAGAGATGCGTTAAAGATCGTTTCATTGATCGAAGCCAAAGAGAAAGAGGATAAAAAGAACAATCCGACGTCTCGAGAGCAAGAGAAGACATTAGAGATATCAAATCGCTCTTATATGACGGTTGATAGTTTGGCCTATTTACGAGGCGACGCTTATTGGAATGAAAAAAGAACTATTCCGCTTACCATTGCAGAAGAGCAAGGATATATCCAAAAACAGATAAACGATTCAATTCAAGAAGCTAAAGAAAATAAATTTTTAAAAACGACTAATGAACCGAAAATAAATGAAATCAGGTCATTATATTATGGCGTAGACCTTTTTGGCAGTTCGCTTTCCTTTAATCCGGTCGATGGCGTCAAGATAAAAGTAAACGGATATTTAAATAAACGTTTTAAAGATACGACGCTTTGGCGCAATTCTTTAACTTTAGGCTATTCGTTTGAACAACAACATGCTATTTTTTCAGCTTCTTCCAGATATGATTATTTTCCCGAAAAGAGAGCGACGATTGGAATGTATGGCGGACAAGAAAGTTTTGATTTTAATAGAAGTACAGGCGTTCAACCTATTGTAAATACAATCAGTACGCTCTTTTTCAAAGAGAATTACATTAAAATGTATCAACGTACATATGCGGGATTGCACCACGATATTGAATTGTTTAATGGCTTTGATACCAAAATATCGCTCTCTTACGAATGGAGAAGGCAACTTTATAACGAAATTGATTATTCATTTTTTTACAGAAAATCAAAAACTTACGAAGAAAATATTCCCGATAATCCTTATGTCGAAGATGGTCATTCAGAATATCTGAACGGCGGTAAAGCGGCGTTGCTTAACGTTGAGTTAAGATATACGCCGGAACGTTATTACACCTATTCTAACCGTAAAAAACAATTTTTAAGTTCAAAATATCCTGCTATTTCGCTGATATGGAAGAAGGGAATTCCAAATTTACTCGGCAGCGATGTCGACTTCGATTATTTGCAACTCGGCGTTACTCATAGAATAAGAACAGGATTGTTGAAAAATTTTGATTATGAAGTGAACGGAGGATGGTTTGTCAATAGAAAATCCATGCATTTCTCCGATTTCAGACACATGGCCATATATCAATTTCCATTGATGTTCAACAATATTTATAAGACATACCACACCATGGACGCTTATCAAGCATCTACAAATGAGTGGATTATTTCTGCATTCTTCAGATATGAGACGCTTTACTTATTATTAAAATATTTACCGGGATTAAACAAAACGCTCATGACGGAAAATTTATATCTTTCTTATCTGAAAACGCCGTTTGTAAAAGATTATATCGAGGTCGGATATTCGTTGAATAATATTTGGCTAATCGGAAAAATCGGCGTCTTTATAGGATTTGAAAAATTCAAATATGCCCAATGGAGCTTAAAGGTTTCCTTGGATTTATCCAATCTTTAGATCCATTGCTTTTATTTAGTGTTTCGTAGAAAAGTCCCCATTTTTACACGGAAAAATAAAACGGACTCGTTTCCTATGATAACTTCCTCTTTAAGAAACGCTAAGTATTGTTGTCATGATCAACAGTAGGTTATTTTTTATTAAATCAATCAATCTCCTTTGCTTTTGATGCGTTCACGAAAAGGATATCGCCGATTTCGTCAAATCCGGTAAAGAATTCCATCGGGTTATGTTTGATGATCTCCTCTCTGAATCCGATAATGGTCAATCCCGCCGGTTTGGAATATTCTGTCACTGCTTCTTTAAAAGAATAATGGTTTGTAAGTTGCACAATTTCAATATTATTCAACGTGATAGGAAATCGTCCGGCCGATATTCGTTCTTTCAAATCTTTCCTTAAATCTTCTTTTTCTTCTTTTGGGCTGGTTATAAATATCTTAATATGGCTTTTCTTCCAATCGGGATGCGCTATGATAATATATCCCAACAAGATCATGAAATTAGTATTTTTTCCGTCGGTATCCCTTATCCAAACATGAATGCCGTTTTTATATCGGGTAGCGTGTTCCGATCCTGCAAAAATACAAATATCGAAATCGCCCGCTTTGGCCAGATTGATATTGTCAAAAACACGTTTCAACTCGTCAGGATGATTTTTATCATATTCAAAAATTACCAGATTATTTTCCATCCCCGAAATAGAAGGCGCTTGAATTACCTGAGCAATAGCAGAAGTATAAGAAGGAGAAATCATCGTGTCGATATAGAGCGTGCTCCCTTGTTCTCTTTGCGTTTCGACAAGTTGGTCTAGAATATCTTTAGATTGCGTATGCGTTTGTTTACTGTAATATCCTTCAATGAAATGAAAATAAGTGCCAAAACCGTGCTGATAACTTAGCCAACTCATCAATTGAAGTATCTTATCGCGTTCAAATGAATGAGAAGATATGCATATTGCGGCGGGCCGCCATTCCTCTTTTTCCATGCTCGATTGATGTTTTTGCATATAAACTTGCAACTTTCTATTCAGTTGGAACAGCGCTCCTTTAAAAATGTTTACCAAGCCCTTTTTCTCCTTATTATTATGCTCGATAAAAATATATATAACAGTAATGATGATATACGCTAAAACAGTATAAAACGGATTGATCATGAACATGACCCACACCGAGAGTAAAAATCCCGCCAAAGAGAAATACCATCTCGATTTAAATCGCGGGCGATAAGAAGGCGGCGATCCAAAATGATTTAAAAACGAGCTAAGGCATAAGGTCCCATAAGTGATCAAGAAAAACATTGAAATAATCTCTGCTACCATATTAACATCTCCTAAAAGGATAAATGTCAATGCAATGCCAAAGGAGACGATAGATGCGTTATAAGGTTCCTTATTGCTTCCTCTTCCCCGCGACAAAAAGATATTAAGTCGGCGAAAGGGAAAAGTTCGATCTCCCGCAATGGCTTGCAGTGTTCTCGGAGCGACCATCATCCCGCCTAATGCAGAAGAAGAAGTGCTTGCCGCCAAACCGATGGGAATAATTACCGCGCCGAAAATGGCAATTCTCGACATGATCAACTGGTCGACAATCAAATCTGCCTGCGAAGCCGAAACGGCTAATTTCCAAGCGACAATAACGTATATAATTAATCCGGTCAATGTTCCGCCCATCGTTCCTAATGGAATAGATTTTCCGGGATTTTTCAAATCTCCGCTCAATCCAACGCCGGCCGTCATGCCTGTAAATGCAGGAAAACATATTGCAAAAAGAATAAAGAAATGTTCTTTATTAAAGGATCCAAAATTATTGCCGACCACTTGGGAAGCGTCTACGACGGAATCGACCGGTTTTCCCAAGAAAAAAAGAATCAACGCTAAAAATAATACCAAGCTTACGATGTAAAGCATTTTTACGCCCGATCCCGTTCCTTTTTTTAATATTACATAAGCTAAGATCAATAATGTTGGAACGCTGATAACCTGTCGCGGAAGTTCAAAATTGAAAGTTGCGCTCCACCATTCGAATAACGGTTGAAAAGATTCCGCAAATGCAATGGTATAAAAAGCAATACTGATCGCTTGCGAAAGAAAAAGCGTGAATCCGATGGTCGTACCGAGTTTTAACCCAAACGAACGAGAAATGATAAAATATTCGCCGCCGCCTTCTACTCTGGTATTGGTCGCCAATTCCGAGAGCGCTAAAGCGGTTGGGACAGTAATACAGTGTCCTAGAAGAATGATTGCCAAAACGCCCCAAAATCCTAACATCCCAATTGCATAACCCAACCTTAAAAATAAGATCGCTCCCAAAATGGAAGAAATGGATGTAAAATAAACCGGAGCTGTTCCGAATTTATTATTTCCGCTTGATAATTTGCTCGCTTTCATCAAATAATCTTAATCTATGCAATTTATCGTCAATCTCTTTTTATTTTAATAAAACAACTTTTTTAATAAATTGTTATTCGAGTCCTATTTTTCTTACCAATCTTTCTGCAAAAATGCTGATTATTTACGGCAATTCAAGATAATATCCAAATAAAAAATAGATGAAAAAGACGCCCTATGAAAATATTTGTAGTTTTGAAAAAATGTGTAACTTTGCACCCTCGTTTTTTGACGTAATTAGCCCGGGTGGTGAAATTGGTAGACACGCTACTTTGAGGGGGTAGTGCCGATTACGGCATGCAAGTTCAAGTCTTGTCCCGGGCACCCTATTTTTCAATTCTATGATGCCCGAATGGCGGAATTGGTAGACGCGCTACATTCAGGGTGTAGTATTCGTAAGAATGTGCAAGTTCGAGTCTTGTTTCGGGTACGCCTCTCTTCTAAACAGAGAAATAATTTATGATTTATCGATTGACTTGTTATTTTCTCTTTTTTGAACGTTTTTCTACAACCGGTTCTACTACAAGCGTAATTCCTCTGTAGTCGTAATCATCCATTTCGTTAATCACCTCCTGAACATATTTCGATTTTACTTCAAAATGCGAATAAGCTTCGAACAGGTCTATTCTTCCGATGACGATATCTCGGTTTCGCGTCATTTTATTGACCAATCGGATTAAACGATCGGCGGCAAAGGCGTCGCGCTTTCCTAAATTGATAAATAATTTCACAAAATTATCCCGCTCTTTTTTATTGTATTTTTTATCTTCGTTGCGCGCTTCTTTTCTTGAATAATCTTGTTTCTTATCCTTTTTTCGTTCTTTTTTATTGCTTTTTGGCTCTTTCTCAGCATTTACATTCAAATCGGGCGCATTGCGATAATAATCCAGAAAACGATTAAACTCGATAGATACGAATTTATTAATAATATCTTCTTTATCAAGTTTTTCTAATTTTTTGTAAACAAAAGGGAGGTAATCGCTGATTTCATCATAATTCACATTGGCATGTTCTAAAGTGTCGACCAAGTGAAACAATTGTTTTTCACATACTTGCGCTCCCGTTGGGATCGGAACTTTAGTCACGTCTCTTTTAATGACCTTTTCGATCTGTTTTATCTTGTTTTTTTCGCGCAAATTGATAATAGAGATGGCAATACCTATTTTATCGGCGCGTCCCGTACGTCCGCTGCGATGCGTGTATTGTTCTATTTCGTCGGGAAGATTGTAATTGATAACATGCGTCAAATCATTTACATCCAAGCCGCGCGCCGCAACGTCGGTAGCCACTAAAAGTTGTAAATTGCGGTGACGAAAACGTCCCATTACATGATCGCGTTGCGCTTGAGAAAGATCGCCGTGCAAAGCGTCGGCATTATAACCGTCTTTTATCAACGCATCTGCGATTTCTTGCGTTTCCGCTCTGGTACGACAAAATATAATCCCATAAATATTAGGATAATAATCCGCGATACGTTTTAACGCCAAATAACGATCTTTTGCATGAACTAAATAGTAATAGTGATTGACGTTTTCTGTCCCTGAATTACGTTTTCCTATTGTGATCCAATGTGGATCGTTCATATAATTATGGGCAATTCTTTCCACCTCTTTAGGCATCGTAGCAGAGAATAACCATGTCTGCTTCTCAGAGGAAGTTTGTTCAAGAATGGCGTCTAACTCTTCTTTAAAGCCCATATTGAGCATTTCGTCGGCTTCGTCTAATACAACGCATCGCACTTTTGAGATGTCCGCGCTGTTTCTTCTCAAAAGATCGAGGATTCTTCCCGGCGTGGCCACAATTATTTTGGCTCCTTTTTTCAATTGATTGATTTGCGTGGAAATATTTGCGCCTCCATAAACCGGAACTACCGAGAGTCCGAAAATATATTTAGAATAATTTTGTAGATCTTTTGCAATTTGGATGCACAGTTCGCGGGTAGGACTCAATACCAATAACTCCGTATCACGATTTGTCGTATCGATTAATTGAATGGCCGGCAATCCAAATGCCGCCGTTTTACCCGTTCCTGTTTGCGCTAAAGCGACTAAATCGGTTTTTTCGTTTAATAAAACAGGAATTACTTCAGCTTGTACAGGCATTGGATGTATAAAACCAAGTTCAGTTATCGCTTTTTGAAGAGAAAAATTAAGTCCGAGTTCTTGAAAAGTACGAATTGTTTTTGGCGATATCGTAGTATCGCTATTTTCTTTTGTCATTTGATGATTTTAAAATAAGGCTGCAAAGGTACGAAAAAAGGCGACGCATTTGAAACATTTATAAACTAATTTATAACATTTACTTAATTGATCATTTGCATAAATAATCCGGGATTATCATCACTGCCCGGCTCTTTATTATATAAAAAGCATATCCGTTTTTTTGGATATGTTTCGAAAATGGATGCTCAATATTAATACGTCAAATAATTCTTCCTGTTTTGTAATCTATCTCTCTAAGTTGGAAATATTTCCCCCCTTTATATTGAAATAAAGCGAAGAAACGCGTCTTATCTTGGATGATTTCACGTGAAAAAGTCCATTTATCTCTTGCCTTAAATAGTCTTTTCTTTGGAGGTTTTAATGATTCCATATCTATGTCATATAATATGTCGTTTGATGAAGTATAAAATTTAATTCAATTTAAAAATCCACCACCTTTGGTGGTGGTGATGTTCTTTGGGGCTATGCCTAAAATACATAACTTTGCGCAATGAGTAAATACAAGCAGCAAAGTCATGTAGTTTGGAAGTGTGATTATCATGTTGTTTGGTGTCTGAAGTACCGTTTTCGCATCTTGACGGGCATCGTCAAGGATTTGGTTGATCATGATGTTCGGATGCTTTGTGAGAGGAAAGGCTGCGATGTTGAAGAGTTGAACGTTCAAGTGGATCATATCCACCTTTTGGCGTCCATTCCGCCTCGTATTTCGGTTTCTGATCTGATGGAAACCTTGAATGGGAAACTTGCGATCAAGTTATTCAAGAGTTACCCACAGTTGAAACAAAAACCGTATTGGGGCAATCATTATTGGTCTCGGGGCTATTTTGTCAACACCGTTGGCGTGAACGAAGAAATGATTCAACGTTATGTTCAGTATCAGGAGGAGCAAGACAAAAAAGAAGAGACCAAAAGTCAAAGCTTTACGTTGTTTGACTGATCCTACTACATTTAAAAGACCCCGTTTGAAGGCTATGCCTTCATCTTTTCACCAAATCCACCTCCTTTGGGGGTGGTGGTTTAATAATCTGAATTATTAGTGTCCGGTAAAACTCAGAAATACAAAAACACCTGTCCTAAACGCCTATGAAACGGCATTTCGGATAGGTTTTTGAAAAAGTAAGCCCCCTACTCAAAAATGAGTGAATATTGAACGATTTTAGGAGGCGATTTTCCGTGTTCTTCGGCTATGATTTGCCACCCTTTATTCGGGTTTTCCATAAAAGCGACGAAGTCTATGTA
>JAIRTP010000060.1 GCA_031254805.1 Bacteroidales bacterium | reverse complement strand
GTTAAGGAATATAAATATTTTTAAATTTTTTTTATTGATGAATACTTGGCGGTTATCAATAAAATCAACAATAAATGAGAAAAAAAAAGAAAATAGCTGTTCGTAATATGGTGTGTCTTGCCACGTGAAAGGACAGGTTTTTGCCAATACCCAATTTTCCGGATTGATACAATAATATACTGTTGGCGGCGTGATTGTACCCTGTATCAGTCCCGCATCTTTCAATTCATTCAAATGCTGTGACAGCGTACTTTTCGCAACAGGCAGAATTTCAGACATATCTCCATGAGAGCAACAAGTTTGCTTTGCCAACATTTGCAGGATTGCCACACGCACAGGATGTCCCAATGCTTTGGCAAATCGTGCTAATTGCGCTTGTTCGGTTGTTATATTTTCTTTTGCTATATCTCAAAAAGATTTCCGCAAAGGTACAATAAATATTTTAATTCGTAATATTACGAACAGCTATTTTCTTTTTTTTTCTCATTTATTGTTGATTTTATTGATAACCGCCAAGTATTCATCAATAAAAAAAATTTAAAAATATTTATATTCCTTAACACGTTTAATGTTAATATGTTATATGCCTTCTAAAAGACATTAAATAATAAAAATTTATGACAGTTCTTTCAATATACTATCGTCGACGTGATTCGGCATAGTAACTTTCAATGCGGGATTACTGTCCATAGCGCGTTTGATCGCAAATTCAGCTTCTTTGTTTCTCGCCCAAGAACGACGTGCAATGCCGTTGTTTACATCCCAATAAAGCATCCTTTCCAATTTTCTGTCTGCTTCGGCAGAGCCGTCTAATACCATTCCAAATCCGCCGTTAATTACTTCTCCCCAGCCGACGCCGCCGCCATTGTGCAACGATATCCATGTTGCGCCGCGGAAACTGTCGCCTACAAAATTATGAACCGCCATATCCGCTGTAAATGCCGATCCGTCATATATATTTGATGTTTCCCGAAAAGGAGAATCAGTACCTGAAACGTCGTGATGATCGCGTCCTAAGACTACCGGAGCAGATAATCTTCCTTCTCGTATCGCTTTATTGAAAGCGGTCGCTATTTTAGTGCGCCCTTCGCAATCAGCATATAATATACGCGCCTGAGAACCCACCACCAACTTGTTGATCTTCGCTTCGCGAATCCATCGAATATTATCATGAATTTGTTGATCGATCTCTTTTGGCGCATGCGCGGCGATTTCTGTCAAAACCTCGTCGGCGATTTGATCAGTCAAATCAAGATCCTTCGGATCTCCGGAAGTACAAACCCAGCGAAACGGACCAAATCCAAAATCAAAGCACATAGGTCCCATGATATCTTGTACATAAGAAGAATATTTAAACGTTCCGTCTTCTTTGAAGATATCGGCTCCGGCACGTCCCGATTCAAGGAGGAATGCATTTCCATAATCAAAGAAATAAGTTCCTTTTGCCGCATGATTATTGATGGCGGCAACTTGCCTTTTTAGCGATTTTTGAACATATTCTTTGAATTGTTCGGGATTTTCGGCCATCATCCTATTAGATTCCTCAAAAGTCAATCCTACCGGATAGTAACCGCCCGCCCAAGGATTATGCAATGAGGTTTGATCCGAACCCAAATCGATAAAAATATTTTCTTTATCAAAACGCTCCCAAACTTCTACTGCATTACCTATATATGCGTAGGAACGAACCTCTTTTTTTGCTACCGATTCTTTAACTTTTATGACAAGTTCATCCATATCGGAGATCAATTCGTCTACCCAACCTTGCGAATGACGTTTTGTCGCCGCCGCAGGATTTACTTCCGCCGTTACGGAGACGACGCCGGCGATATTTCCCGCTTTTGGTTGAGCTCCCGACATGCCGCCTAATCCCGCCGTGACGAATAGTTTTCCGGCATAATCATTACTTAAACCATTCTTATCGGTCATTCGACAGGCGTTCATAACCGTTATTGTTGTTCCGTGCACAATTCCTTGCGGCCCGATATACATATAAGAACCCGCCGTCATCTGTCCGTATTGCGTAACGCCAAGTGCATTGAAACGTTCCCAATCGTCAGGTTTGGAATAATTAGGGATCATCATTCCGTTGGTAACCACCACGCGTGGAGCTTCTTCATGCGAAGGAAACAATCCCATCGGATGTCCCGAATACATTACCAACGTTTGTTCGTCGGTCATTTCGGATAGATATTTCATCGTAAGAAGATATTGTCCCCAATTTTGAAAAACGGCTCCGTTTCCGCCATAAGTGATCAACTCATGAGGAAATTGCGCTACAACGGGATCCAAATTATTTTGGATCATCAACATGATTGCAGCCGCTTGCCTCGACTGCGCCGGATAATCTGAGATCGGACGCGCTTTCATTTCATACACAGGGCGAAAACGATACATGTAAATACGTCCGTACGTTTCTAATTCTTTGGCAAATTCTTTCGCCAAAACAGCGTGATGTTTTGCATCGAAATAGCGTAAGGCATTTTTTACCGCCAACTGTTTCTCCTTCGAAGTGAGAATATCTTTTCTTTTCGGAGCATGAGGAACGCTGCCGTCCAAAGGCTTCCATTCCGGTAAAACATCAGGAATTCCTTCTTTAATCAAATCTTGAAATGATCTCGTATCCATATTATTCTTCAATTGTTATTTCTTCTTCAAACTGTGCGTCTGCAAGAAACGTTTTTCCCGATAAACTTTGCAACGTCTCTTTTACAGGATTAATAAATTGTAAATAGTCGGGTATTTGCTCTTTGGCAACAGGATCTGCAGGAGGCGAGTCCATTTTAAGCGGATCTATTGCCGAGCCATTTTTATAAACTCTAAAATCCAAATGCGGCCCGGTAGATAATCCCGTCGAACCGACGTAACCAATCAATTGTCCTTGCGAAACATGCGTTCCGACGGCAATTCCTTTGGCGAAACCTTGCAAGTGCATGTAAAGCGTGGTATAAATGGAATTATGTTTGATTTTTACATAATTACCTCCTCCGCCTTTCTGATATCCTTTGTCGATCACTTTGCCACTTCCGATGCTGTAAACCGGCGTGCCGACAGGCGCGGCATAGTCTACGCCGTGATGCGCCCTGTGACGTTTCAGAACCGGATGATAACGATTGTTGGAAAATTTAGAAGATATACGCGTATAATTCAATGGAGCTTTCAAAAAAGCCCTCCGCAAACTTGCTCCCGCCTCATCGTAATATTCTCCTTTTTTTGAACTATCAACTTGATAATAAAACGCATAATAATCTTTTCCGCCATGTTTGAACAAAGCGGACTGAATATTGTCCAAACCGATATAATTGCCGTTTACAAATTTTTTCCAATAAATAGCGTAAAATTCATCTCCTTTTTGAATGCCGAAAAAGTCGATCGTCCATTGATATACGTCGGCCAACTCGGCCGCCAAAGCCGGATCGCTTTTGTCTTCGATAATAGCGTTCCACAAAGAAGAAGTGATAACCCCTGAAATTGTATCCGTTACAAATGAAACCTCATTCTCTTCCTGATACACCCTATACGGCTCAAAAAGTTCAAAAACAGTGTATTGTATCTTTGTATTCTCATATACAAGATACAACGGAGCGCCTAATGAATCGGAAGTTGTCAGGATTACATAAGGATTTCCTGCTCTTATTTTTTTTAAATCCATTACACCTTTCGTGTTCGCATAAATTTGCTCGGCAATATTTGGAGAAATACCTATCCGTTGCAAAATCGCCGAGATATTTTCACCATTTTGCACTTGATACTCACGCATATCAAGCGTATCCACGGCAATTCCGTAGCGAATGATCGGCATCCATAAAACCTCTTGTTCTTCTTCTACAGGAATTTCTATTTCATCCTTTCCATGGTATCGAATTTGATGAATTACAACCAATGAAATGGTTAGTAAAATAATGATTATCAGAAGAATTATGATTTTTTTTAAAGCCTTTTTACTCATGACTGCAAAATTACATAATAAATAGATGAGAAACCACAGACAAACATATTAAAAAACAATCATGAATATAACCAATTGATATATTGACAAATAAACATTAACGTAAAAAAGAATGAAAAAGAGGGCGCGTCAAAAGTCCGACGCATTCTCTTTTTTTTGAAATGAATTTATTTATGATTTTTTGAGAATAATATTTCAGGGCGATCGATCGCTAAAAATGCGTATAAACGGCAGGAATATAAGGAGTGATTTTTTTGTCGAAAAGAAAGAGAAAAAACACTATTTTTGCCCCTTGTAATATTTTGATATTAAAAATCATTTTCATAATGAAAAAGAACGAGCAGGTGTTATTTTGCTACTTAATGTAATATTTCTGCTAATATTTTATTCTTAAGCATACAAAAATATATGAATGATATGAAGAAAGATCTATTAAAAAAATTATTGCCATATATAACCGTGTTAGCGTTATTTATGTTAATAGCCATTATTTATTGCTGGCCGATGCTTGAGGGCAAGGTCATCAGTCAGATGGACGTTAAGAACTGGGAAGGCGTTGCGCATGAAGCTCTTGAATATAAAGACAACACAGGAGAAGCCACTTATTGGACTAATTCTCTATTTTCCGGTATGCCGACATATCAAATTACCATGCGTACGCCTGCTAATACTTTTTTGGGGAAAATCGGTAATTTTTTACATCTTTATTTTCCGTCGGTTCTTGGTACGATCATGGGCTATTTGATTGGTTTTTTTATACTGTTAAGAGCTTTCGGCGTTAATAAATGGGCCTCTGTAGCGGGATCTATCGCGATAGCGTTCTCATCTTATTTCTTTATCATATTAGCGGTGGGACATGAATCTAAAGCTGAAGCATTGGGTTATTTAGCTCCCATTATCGGCGGCTTTTTTTTAATATTCAGAAAAAAATATTTTTGGGGAGTTCCTTTAGTATTGTTATATACGGCGCTGGGAATAATGCGTCATCCGCAAATGTCATATTATATTTTTATGATGATAGGATTATTCGCCATTGCCGAAATATATATTCATGTCAAAGAAAAAAGATATAAAGATCTTGGCGTAGCGTTACTGCTATTTTGCGCAGCTATCGGCGTAGGCGTTGGAACAAGATACGGCGTTACCAAGGCAAATTTCCAATATATGGGAGAAACCATGCGGGGAGGACATTCGGAATTAACAAGCGCCGAGGATTCGGAATCTCCCAAAAACAGTTTGGGATTAAACCTCGAATACGCCACTCAATGGAGTTACGGAATAGACGAAACAATGACCTTGTTGATACCAAATTTTAAAGGCGGTTCATCTCATTATAATCTTAGCGATAAATCAAATCTTTATAAGGCAATGATCCAAAACAGGATCTCTGCTCAAATGGCTAAAAACCATATATCGTCGCTTCCGATGTATTGGGGCGAACAACTTTTTACCGCCGGGCCGGTCTACGTAGGCGCTATCGTATGTTTTTTGTTTGTACTTGGATTATTTATTGTAAAAAGCCCATATAAATGGGCATTGTTGGCTGCGACTGTTTTTTCTATTTTATTGTCTTGGGGAAGTAATTTTATGAGCTTTACCAAATTTTTCTTTGATTATTTCCCGATGTATGACAAATTCAGAGCGGTATCTTCCATTCTGGTCGTTGCTGAAATTGCGATGCCTTTATTGGCGTTCTTAGCCGTAAAAACCATTATGGATGAGAAAATTTCCAAAAAGCAACTTATAAAAAACATTTACTATTCTGCAGGAATCACGGCGGGAATATGTCTCTTTTTTGCACTTTGTGGAAAAGCGCTGTTTGGTTTTTCCTCCTCTTCAGACGCCGCGTTATTTTCTCAAATGCCGCAATGGTATAACGATGCATTTGTCGCAGATAGAGTTTCTATGTTCAAATCCGACGCTTTCAGATCTTTTATTTTTATTGTTTTGGCGGCCGGAGCGCTTTGGTTTTTTGTCAATGAAAAGATGAAATTTGGCGTTTTTATTGCAGTTCTCGGCGCTTTGATCGTCGTCGATATGTGGCCGGTCAACAAACGTTATTTCGGAGAAGAATACTTTGTTACCAAAGAAAAAAATAACGCATATTTTGCCAAGCAACCTTATGAAGAGCAGATTTTAAAAGATCCGGATTTGCATTTCAGAGTATTAAATTTAGCGACAAATCCTTTTACTGATGCAAGAACATCTTATTATTTAAAATCGATCGGCGGTTATCATGGAGCTAAACTGCGCCGTTATCAAGATTTGATCGATGAACATATTTCAAAAAATAATTATAATGTTTGGAATATGCTCAATACAAAATATATTGTTGGAAATAATAACGGACAGATTGTGCCGCAACGCAATTACGAAGCATTTGGCAATGCATGGTTTGTCGATACGTTACTTATTGCAACTAATCCGGATGAAGAAAGCGCCGCCTTAAATGAAATAGATATATTAACTACTGCTATCACGGACGTTCAATTTGAAAAATTCGCAAATAATCGCATTACGCAACATGATGATCGTGCATATATTGAATTAACAAGTTATGCTCCCAATAAATTGGAATATACCGCTAAAACATCTGTGGAAAAAACGGCGATTTTCTCTGAGATTTATTACCCATATGGCTGGAACGTATACATTGACGATCAGCCTGTCGAGCACTTCAGGGTTAATTATGTTTTGAGAGCGCTGAATATTCCGACGGGAGAACATAAGATTAAATTTGAATTTCGCCCCGATGTGATTTACAAAGGCGAACGAGTCTCTTTCATCTTTATTGGACTCATGCTTGTAATAATAGCGTTTTGTATTGTATATCCTCAATATAAAAAACGGAGAATGGGGACAAGCTAATGACGAGATTACTAAAGAACAGTCTTGCGACATGAAATTTTAATGTGCTGATTAATATATTTTTGATCTTTAATTGAAATTTATGTGAGATAATTGCAGCTAAAATTTTCTATATATTCTACCTGCGTTTAGTTCTATTCTTGTTTTATTTCCCGGTTTCTTATTCCAATCTTTCATTGGAGTCATGAAGGAAGCGCCGTAACTTTCAGCCGACCATTGCTCCGCATTGGTCGGAAGCCATACGAAGTATCCTAAGAAGGATTTCTTTTCAAAATTATCATATGTAAACCAATGACGTTTTGCAGGAAATCCGTCCGAAGCGTTTGCTTCGTCTCTTGTCTTTGTTTCATGGGCGATAAACGAATAGCAATAAATATCTTTTCTTTCTATAAAACAGTAAAAAAGATCAACTTTAACTCCTTTATAATCATAAGATTCTTCCACTAATTGACCGCTCCCTTTGATATATGATTGCGAATGCAGAGAAAATCCATGATTTTTCATTATTTGTATCATATCCGGAGGTCGGTCCTCATATAGCATTCCCACGTCAATATCAAAATCATAGGGAATAAAGGCTTTTTCACGGATGGCGCCCAGTAAAGTTCCGAACAGGAGATAAATAGGCCGATCCATTTCTTGCGATATCTCTGCGATTCTACCTATGGTTTCTGCTCCATATTTTTTAAAATATATGGATAATCTTCGATGAATAATTTTTGTGACGATTTTTTTGGCATGTTTATATATGCCGAGTTTTTTGGTTATAGATATTATGATTTTCCTGATCATATTACTGAAAATTATATCCTCCGTTATTATATAATATTGAGCCGTTTATGTAAGAATTCTTGATGCAGAATATAATAGAATCCGTCTTTTGTATTGCGGCGAGCCGATGTAAAGCGATTTTATTTTCGATATTCTTCTTGATTTCAACAGGTTTATCTATTTGCCATTGCGTTTCAATAAATCCGGACGCAACAACATTTATTCGTATTTTTTCTTGAAACATATTCTTTTACAATTTCCGTATGATTCAATGAATATTGCGGAATGACAATGTCGGGATATTTCAACGCTTCCAAAATAGAAAGCCGCTCTTCAAATGGAATGATCGGCGGATTTTTATAAGAGCAAATTAATTCATCCGTACTTACGCCTGCAATTAACGTATCGCCTAAGCCGCGCGCATATTTAATCATTCTTAAATGATTGGAATAAAACATGTCAAATGTTCCGGAAGTGTAAACAACGATCTTATTATTGTACATTATACAATCATTAATTTTAAATCATATTGCAAAAATACTATATTTTTAAGATAGAAATTAGATTTACGCCTTATCTTAAAATGATTGCTTCAAAACTTTCACCGTTGAAACAAATTTCATTAACCTATAATAATTTTACAAAAAATATTTTTCGCTCTTTTGAGCAGAAAAAAATCTTAGTTTTGCAAATAAGTTGAATGCAGTTCATAATATTGCTTTATCACCGTAAAAAAGATTTTATTCATTATCAAAGTTGCCTGAAAAAATGCTTAGCGTCGTTATCTGTACTTACAATCGTGAAAAATATATTTACAATGCCTTAAAAAGTGTTGCCGAGCAATGTTTTCCACACAAATCGTACGAAATCATCATTATCAACAATAATAGTAACGACAAAACCGAAGAACTTTGTTTTAAATTTCATCAAGATTTTCCTGAAGTTCAATTTTCCTATTTTATAGAATATCGGCAAGGATTGTCTTTTGCTCGAAATAGAGGAATTCAGGAAAGCAAAGGCGAAATAATATTGTTTTTAGACGACGATGCTACGGCCGTTCCCTGCTGGCTTTCAGAATACGACATCTTTTTTACAAATTATCCCGATGCAATAGCCGCCGGCGGTCCGATTATACCCTGTTTCGAGTCAGAAAAACCTGAATGGATATCGCCGATTATTGAACAACTTTTAGGGGGAAAACTTTACTATGGAAAAAATATTATCCCCTTTAAGAACAGAAAATATCCCGGAGGCGGGAATGCCGCATATCGAAAAAAAGCTTTTGAGTTATTTGGATTATTTAATACGGAATTGGGAAGAAAAGGCTCCGGATTGGAAGGTTCGGAGGAAAAAGACATGTTCGACCGATTCAGAAATTCCGGAAATCTTTTTTATTATCTCCCCAAAGCAATTATCCATCATTTTATATCCGAAAAGAAATTATCTCTCGACTATTTCAAGCAATTATCGATTGCTATCGGCATAGGAGAGAAAAAAAGGACTTTGAGTATTTCCAAAAAAAAATATATATTTCGCTTATTTCAGGAGGTAATCAAATGGGGCGCTTCGATTATTTTATTTATTGGTTATTCGTTGATTTTACAACCCAAAAAAGGCTGGAAGCTCTTACAGTTCAGATGGTATCTTTCTAAAGGATTATTTGGCAAAAAATCAACTTGAAAAATATCCACATATTAAAAGTCGCCTTTCCAGGATGAATAGCCGTTTAAATTTTGAGGAAGTGAAGTAAAGCCCCTAAACAAGCATTAGCTTAAAATAGATAAAAAGCGATAGCACAATGTGTTATCGCTTTTTTGTTTATAAATATTTCTTGATATTTACGCTTGTA
>JAIRTP010000058.1 GCA_031254805.1 Bacteroidales bacterium | reverse complement strand
TGTTCTATCGTAGGATGCGTTTTATGTTCCATCAGGTATTGCATGATAGCGACTCTTTGCATGGAAGGCTTGATGTCGTGGTTTCTCAAATGATCATGAACTTGTTGAATATTCATCTTTAATAATTTCGAATTTATAATTCGACGCAAAAATAATAAAAATATTTGTATCTATTCAGCTTTTTTATTCTAAAACGCCTCGCATTCTATCTTCAAATGCAGATAAAGCGGCTTTTGCTCCCTCGCCGGCAGATATAATAATCTGTTTATAAGGAACGGTCGATACATCGCCGGCGGCATAAATTCCGGAAACATTGGTGCGGCAATACGCATCGATGATAATTTCGCCAATCATGTTCGTTGCAACAACATCTGCAAAAACAGAACTATTCGCCGCCAAACCGATCTGCACAAAAATGCCATCCAAATCAATGATTCGCTCGTTGTCTGTTTTCCGATCCTTTATCTTCATCCCTACAATTTTTTCATCGTTTCCTATGAACTCCGTCGTTTGAATATTAAGGAAAACATCGACATTAGGCAATGAATTTACTTTCTCTTGTAATACGCTATCCGCCTTTAGATTTTCCATAAATTCCAAAACAGTCACTTTGGAACATATCCCTGCCAAATCAATTGCCGCCTCAATTCCGGAATTTCCGCCGCCAATCACAGCCACATGTTTATCCTTATAAAAAGGGCCGTCGCAATGAGGACAAAACGCCACGCCTTTTCCAATATATTCCGACTCGCCTTTCACGTTCAATCGTCTCCATTTAGCTCCGGTTGCGATGATAAGAGCCGACGTAGAAAACGTTTCTCCGCCTCTCACATGTAATATTTTATTTTTCCCGTCAAGTTCCAACTTTTCTACGTTACGATTTTCGAAAATGTCGATCGAATACTCTTGCATGTGTATTTTGAGATCGTTAGCTAATTTTTCTCCGGTAGTTTGTTTCACAGAAATATAATTCTCTATTCCTATGGTTTCATTTACTTGTCCGCCGACTTTTTCTGCTACAACGGCGACTTTCAACCCTTTCCTTGCCGAATAAATAGCTGCGGAGGCCCCGGCAGGACCGGCTCCAACAATAACGACGTCATAGTTTTTTGTTTCATATTTCGTCGTAACATCCTCCGTCCCATATTTCTCTTCAAGTTTATCAAGTAATTCCCCGAATTCAGCGCGTCCCGAATGAATCAGTTTTCTGTCTGCAAAAACTGCCGGAACACCTTGTATTTTCAACTTTTCAACCTCTTCCTGATTTGCGCCTCCGTCGACTATTTCATGAGAAATATTCGAGTTTATTATCGTCATTAGATTGATTGATTGCGCTACGTCGGGACAATTGACGCATGTAAGCGATATATAGGTAGTAATATGTATTTTTCCCTTCAATTTTTTCACACGCTCTTGAATAAAATTATCCGGAAAATTTTTCCCTTTTCCATCGCAATTCAAGACGGCCAAAAGCAATGTAGAAAATTCATGTCCGTTTGGAACCATTCTGAATTTAATTCCTGTCCTGACGCCGTTTTTTAAGAGATAAAATTCAAAATTATCGCTTTGATGCACGCGTAATTTTATTTTTTCAGAACATAAAGCCGTATCTTCCAATAGCTCGATCAATTCCTCTCTGCTTTCATGATTTTTAGGAACATATACGTCGAACGTATAGGAAGATGAGAGTTGCGAAAAAATTGATTTCACTTGTTCTTTTAATTCCGTATCTAACATATCTTTTTGATTTTAACAATTTTAAGGAAGAAGGTAAAATATAAAAAACAGAGTAAAAGTATTTCTACTCCGTTTTTTATATTTAAGTAGCCGACATTATATTTTTCCAACTAAATCGATACCCGGTTTCAAAGTTTTTTCTCCTTTTTTCCATTTTGCAGGGCAAACTTCGTTTGGATTTTCTGCGACAAATATAGCCGCTTCTACTTTGCGAAGCAATTCGGAAGCGTTTCTTCCGATGCCGTTATCATGAATTTCACAAACTTTGATTTGTCCTTCAGGATTAAAAAGAAAAGTTCCGCGATAAGCCAATCCTTCTTCTTCGATATAAACGCCTAAAGCGCGCGATAAAGCTCCCGTGGAATCTGCAAGCATAGGATATTTGATCTTTTTGATACTGTCGGAAACGTCATGCCAAGCTTTATGCACAAATTGTGTGTCGGTACTCACGGAATAAATTTCCACGCCAAGCTCTTTAAATCGCGCATAATTTTCCGCCATATCTTCCAACTCAGTAGGACAAACAAAAGTAAAATCTGCGGGATAGAAAAAGAAAACGCCCCATTTACCTTTTACTTCTTTGTCGGTTATTACTTTGAATTCGCCATTTTGATAAGCATTCGCTTTAAATTCAGGAATGTAAGAATTAATTACAGGTGTCATAATTTTAAATATTTTAATTATCATTTATTAATTTGTAATAATTGCAAATTTATAATAAAAACAAATATGAAAATAATTTTTTTAAAGAAAATATCAACAATTCATGTTAAATAATATTAATTGTCTAATAATTAGTATTCTAACAAATATAGAACGCTAATTTAGTAAATATTTGATATCGGCAAATATATTCTTTGCAATTAACTGATAATCAATAAGATAAAATCTTATTGTCTATAATATCAATTAAAAATTGACGATGAGAAATTACTCTTGCAGTAATAAATAGTTGTGATTTTTTGATAAACATATCACAAACATCCGGCATTGTTTCTATAAAAAAATGGATTATCTTTGCGGTATAAAATCAAAATATGGAAGGACAAAACCGTAAAAAACCATCAATTGTTGTATCGTTGATACCGATTATGGTATTGGTTGGCTTATTATTCTGCACAATACGGATTTTTGGAAGCGGCGCTTTGGAAGGCGGTAGTCAAATTGTATTGTTGACATCGACGGCTATTTGCTGTTTTATTGCCCTTATCATCTCTAAAATTGAATGGAGAGAAATAGAACAGGCTATTGTTCGGAATATTGCAGGAATAGCGCCGGCTATTTTGATTCTATTGATTATCGGTGCATTGTCAGGCGCATGGATGATCGGCGGAATTGTTCCGACATTGATATATTACGGCATACAAATCCTTCATCCGAGTTTTTATTTGGTTTCTGCCTGCGTCGTCTGCGCGATCGTATCAGTGATGACGGGAAGTTCCTGGACGACAATCGCTACAATCGGGATAGCTCTTTTAGGAATTGGACAAGCGCAAGGTTTTTCGTTAGGATGGATTGCAGGAGCAATTATTTCCGGCGCTTACTTCGGGGATAAAATATCGCCTTTGTCCGACACGACAATTTTAGCCTCGTCCGTTACAGGAACGCCATTATTTACGCATGTTCGTTATTTAATGATCACAACAATTCCTTCTATGTTGATCACATTGGTGATTTTTGCTGTTGTCGGATTTTTTTATGAAACTACTGCTACCGATCAAATTACGCTCTATATGAGCTCTTTAAAAGAGACTTTTAATATTTCTCTTTGGCTTTTACTTGTTCCGGTTGCTACGATTGTTATGATTGTCAAAAAAGTTCCTTCGATCGTAACGCTGTTTTTATCTACCGCTCTTGCAGGGATTTTGGCTTTGATTTTTCAACCGCAACTTTTACAAGAAATAGCAGGCAATATCGACGGATTCGGAGTCAAATTTAAAGGATTATTGGTTACCTTTTATGGAGGTTCCAATATTGATACAGGAAATATCGAATTGAACGATCTTGTTTCTACGCGCGGAATGGCCGGTATGCTCAACACTATCTGGTTGATCATTTGCGCTATGTGTTTTGGCGGAGCCATGACGGCAAGCGGTATGTTGGAAAGTATTACGTCGTTATTTTTCCGCTTCATGAAACGAACTGTCGGCGCTGTTGCTTCCACCGTTGTATCGGGAATCTTTCTGAATCTTACCACAGCAGATCAATATATCTCTATCATTCTAACAGGCAATATGTTTAAAGATATATATAAAGAGAAAGGCTACGAAAGCCGTTTACTTAGTCGTACTACTGAAGACGCCGTTACCGTCACTTCTCCTTTGATTCCATGGAATACCTGCGGAATGACGCAAGCTACTATTTTAGGAGTATCTACTTTTACCTATTTTCCGTACTGCTTTTTTAATCTTATCAGTCCGGTAATGAGTATTTTAATCGCAAGTTTTGGCTATAAAATTCATAAGAATTATCATCATTCGGTTTCTAATGAAATAAATGAGGCCATTGAAAAATAGAAATCATGATGAATAATTATAACGATTATTATTTCTCTAATAGAAAAATATTTAGAATTTTTACTAACATCTTTCTTTTGTATAATCATTATTCCAATAATAATCTGTAAATTTGCATGTTAAATGCATTATTTATGAATAAAAAGTTGATCCTTACATTATTGCTGGCGACGCTTGCTCCTCTCCTATTCTCTCAATCCGGTCAGAAAGTACTGATATTTGAAATGCACGATGAGATTGCGCCTCCTTTGTGGCATAAAATGCAGAAAGCATTTAAAATGGCAGAAGAGGAAAATGTATCTCTGATTGTTTTAGATATGAATACTTATGGCGGACTATTGGAGAGCGCAGATAGTATGCGAACAAAAGCGCTCCATTCAAAAATTCCTGTTTATGTATTTATTAATAACAATGCCGCTTCGGCAGGAGCTTTGATTTCTATTGCATGCGATAGCATTTATATGATTCCCGGAGCGAGTATTGGCGCGGCTACTGTAGTGCAACAAACCGGAGAAGCCGCTCCGGACAAATACCAATCATATATGCGTTCTATTATGCGCGCTACGGCGGAAGTTAAAGGAAGAAATCCGCAAATTGCCGAATCTATGGTTGACCCTACCGTGCATGTGCCGGGATTGATAGATTCTACAAAAGTTCTTACTATGACAAGCAGCGAAGCTATGAAATGGGGATTTTGCGAAGGAGAGGTGAATAATATCAACGAAGTAATTGCCAAATCGGGAATTGACGATCCGCAAGTGATCAAGCCAAAATATACTTGGATAGATTATATTATAGGATTTTTGGTGAATCCGATTGTGAGCAGTATTCTTATTATGATCATTATCGGAGGTATTTATTTTGAACTGCAATCTCCCGGAGTCGGATTTCCTCTCATTGCATCAATTACCGCCGCCGTGCTTTATTTTGCGCCGCACTATTTGGAAGGCTTGGCGTCGCATTGGGAAATTGTGTTGTTTATTTTGGGAGTTATCCTGCTTTTAATAGAGATCTTTGCAATTCCGGGATTTGGAGTTACCGGCGTTGCAGGAATTGCTTTTATTGTCGTCGGAATGACATTAAGTTTAGTAGACGGCGTTAGTTTTCCCAATATGAGCTCTTTATTTTCTGCCATCATTAAGGCATTCGGATTGGTGACGTTAAGCGGCACAATTGGGCTTTTCGGCTCTGTTTTTTTAGCAAAAAAATTGCTTGGCGACACCAAAGCGTTAGACAGATTAGCATTGCAATCTACGCAAGAAAGTTCGCAAGGTTATACGATCGCACTTCAAGAATATATTTCAATGAAGAATAAAGAGGGACTGGCATTCAGCGATTTACGCCCTGCCGGAAAAGTTTATATTGATGGAGATATTATAGACGCTCAAGCAATTACAGGTTTTATTAAAAAGGGCGATAAAATCAGAGTTGCTAATTACGAAGTGGGCGTATTGCATGTAACAAGAATAGAAGAGAAAACGATAAATTTAAAAGATAAAATAGAAGTTCTCAAAGGCGATATCACAAAATTAGAAGTCGACGCCATTGTCAACGCTGCAAACAACAGATTAGCCGGAGGCGGAGGCGTTGACGGCGCAATTCATCGCGCGGCAGGAAAGGAGCTTGCCGAAGCTTGTGCAAAACTCGACGGTTGTAAAACGGGCGAAGTAAAGGCTACTAAAGGCTTCAGACTTTCTGTAAAATATATTATTCATACCGTTGCGCCTGTTTGGCATGGCGGATTGAAGGGAGAGCCGGAGTTGTTGGAACAATGTTATATAAACTCCTTACAATGGGCATTGAAACATGATTTGAAAACAATCGCTTTCCCAAATCTGGGAACAGGTATCTATATGTACCCGAAAGATAAAGCCGCTGAAATCGCTATTGATACGGTATCAAATTGGCTTAAGAGCAATAATGTTCCGGAAAAGGTAATATTTTGTTGTTTTGAAGAAGATAATTACTTGCTTTATAAAAGCATATTAGGGTAAACGTTTTTTAAGGATTTAGTCGTTATGAAAATAGTAAAACGTGATATGCATAAGTGAACATTAGTCCGTTTGACGTGTTTTATAAGGAAAAGAAAGGATTTTTATGAAAAATATAATTTTTAAAGCAAATACCAGAGGCCATGTAGATCATGGCTGGTTAGACACATATCATACGTTTAGTTTTGCCGATTATTACGATTTGAACAGGATACGCTTTGGCGCTTTGCGCGTAGTGAACGACGACATCGTTTTAGGCGGAGAAGGATTTGGGACGCATCCGCATGATAATATGGAGATCGTTTCGATTCCGCTTTTCGGAGCGTTGGAACATAGAGATAGCATGGGAAATCATGGCGTAATTCGAAAGGGAGAAGTACAAGTGATGAGCGCCGGAACCGGCGTTAGACACAGCGAATTTAATGCGCATGAAGAAGATCCTGTCAATTTCTTTCAAATATGGATCTTCCCTAATGAAGAGGATGTTATGCCGCGTTATCAACAAATGAAATTCGATATTGAAGGAAATCGTAATAATTTAGTACAAATCGTTTCTCCGAATAAAAACGGCGACGGATTATGGATACATCAAGACGCTTATCTCTATTTGGGAATTTTTGATAAGGACAAAGCGATTGATTTTTTCATGAAAGACGGCGACAATGGACTATTTGTCATGGTAATAGAGGGAAAATTTTCGCTTGAAGGCCATTCATTGGATCGTCGCGACGCTATTGGAATTTGGGATACGCACGAAATAAAAATAAAAGCGGAAAGCGATAACGCCCGTATTCTTCTTATTGAAGTTCCGATGAAATAAAATACAGATAATAAATCAGTTAAAACAAGGAAACGGGTTTAAGTATATATCTATCTCCTTTTTCCATTAAAAAAGATTATAGAAACGGATTATGTTCCTTTTCGAAGCCGACGGTCGTTTTCGGACCATGTCCGGGATAAATTATAGTCTCATCAGGTAAGATATAAAGTTTCTCGTAAATACTTTTTTTGATGGTGTCAAAATTTCCGGATGGAAGATCCGTTCTTCCTATGCTACTATAAAATAAAACATCTCCGACAACGACATATCCCTCTTTTTCATTATAAAAACAGACGCTTCCGTCGGCATGTCCCGGCGTATATAACACTTTAAGTCGACTGACGCCGAAAGTAATTATATCGTTATCTTTCAAAAACGAATCAGGAGCAATCAAGTCATTTTTATTAACGCCGAAAGAGTACGCCCACATATCGCCGCGCTTCCAAAATATCTCGCCTGCAGCATGCGCACAAACCGGAATACGATAGGTCTCTTTCACAAATTTGTTTCCCATAATGTGATCGATATGATAATGCGTTGTCAGTAAATAAACAGGTTTTAAATCGGCTTTGGCAATAAAATCTGTTAATTCTCGACATTCGTAATCCCTGACGCATCCTGCATCAATAATTACGCATTCTTTGGTTTCGTCCCAAATTACGTAAGTGTTTACTTCCAGATCGTTAAAATGAAAAATTTGTATTTGCGTCATCATTGTAAATAAAATAGCAAAAGCGCTATCGATTAAAAATTATTCAAAAGTAAAGTTTATTTGAAATATCTTGGAATAGAGCGGTTCGATAGAAGACGCATAGATATTATTTTGCTTAACAAGAATATTTTGAATGCCGTAAGACATCTCTATTTGGAAACCAAACTTAAACCAGTTGGTATAAATGTCAAAACCGACGCCGACATCAAAAGTAACATCGCCTTTAGACATTTTCAGACGGATATTTTGAACGTTATCATCTTGTTTTCGTAATGAAGATAAATCCCATTTAAATGCCGGACCCATAAATATATAGGGTCTAAAATTATGAATACGAACAGCTTTGTAGCGCAGATGAAAGGGAACGTTGATATAAGAAGACACAACTTTCTTATAAACAGTCTCTTCGCTTGCAACTCCATTTAAATAACATAAAACGCTATATTTTAGATTTCGCTCTCCGAATTGCAGGCCAGGAACAAAACGTAATTCAAAATATTGTCCAAAACGCAACAAGGAAACCAAGCCGACATTGAATCCTAAGCCGGAAGATCCGTTGATACCCAAAATGCGGGCAGAATCGGCGGGAAGATCGGAAATTTGTCGACCATGATAGGTTATATATTGATAATTTTGAACAGGTTTCACTGTAAATAGCATTTGATTCCCTCCTATATAAAATCCGAAATTATATCTCGCTTTGTCGAAATTAGGAAGGTTAGGCATCGTTTTAGAATAGTATTGAGCATCCGTTTTATTGACGCCCATACATGCCAATAACGCGATCAGAAGAAGAAAATATTTGTAATTCGAATATTTCATGATTTTACTCAAACGAGAGAATAAATGTTTTATTGTAGCCGCTTTTTCAACATAAGATGGCAATAAATTCTTTTATATACGCTCTTTTTCATTTTTTTAATTCGCTTGCAAAGATACCGTTTCTCCCCGAAATATTTATGTTGTTACAAATTATTTATCAAGAAGAATATCCGTTTTTGTTAACATGCTTGAAGTTTAAATTTGCGGATCTTTTCAATTTCGGTATAATATAAATCAGAAATAAAGCCGCCTAAAAAGCGATTTGATTTAGACGGCTTTACTTCGTTTTTTTGCAAAATCAGTTTATTACGCCGGATTTTCTGCAAAATATTTATAAAAATGAGTAATCGTTTCTATTCCATTGAAAAATTGTTCCAAAGGATAATTTTCATTAGGAGAGTGAATGGCGTCGCCGCCTAATCCGAATCCCATTAATATAGATTTGACGCCTAAAACTTCTTCAAACGTAGAGATAATCGGAATAGAGCCGCCGCTACGATAAGGAACCGGCATTTTGCCATATACTTTTTCATAAGCTTTTTCCGCCGCCTGATAAGCGGGAAGATCAATCGGACAAACATAACCTTGACCGCCGTGTAAAATATCTACTTTGATTTTTATATAATTGGGCGCGATTTTTTCAAGGTGATTTTTAATCAACCTTGCAATTTTTTCCCAATTTTGATTGGGAACCAATCGGCACGATAATTTAGCGTAAGCTTTAGAAGGAATAACCGTTTTTGCTCCTTCGCCGGTGTAGCCGCCCCAAATTCCACACATGTCAAACGTCGGGCGGATTCCCGTGCGTTCTATCGTGCTGAATCCTCTTTCACCTTTTAATTCTTTAATATTCAATGATTTTTTATATTCCGCTTCATCAAAAGGCGCCTGTGCGAGCTTTTTACGTTCAATATCCGATACTTCTAAAACGTCGTCGTAAAATCCGGGAACGGCAATTTTACCCTCTTTATCAATCATAGTCGCCATCAAACTGCACAATTCGTTGATAGGATTGGCAACAGCTCCTCCAAATAATCCCGAATGCAAATCGCGATCCGGCCCCGTAACTTCGATTTGCCAATAAGACAATCCTCTCAATCCGGTCGTAATGGAAGGAATATCAGATGCGATCATGCTCGTGTCGGAAACCAGAATAATATCCGCCTTCAACATCTCCTTATGTGTAGCGCACCATTTTCCCAAACTGGGAGAACCAATCTCTTCTTCGCCTTCGATCATAAATTTCACATTACAAGGAAGTTGGTTAGTCGCTACCAAATATTCAAAAGCTTTGGCATGCATAAAACCTTGCCCTTTATCATCGTCGGCTCCGCGTCCCCATATTTTTCCGTCGCGAATAACCGGCTCAAAAGGCTCCGATTTCCACTCTTCGATCGGATCGACCGGCATCACGTCCATGTGAGCGTATACCAATATGGTCGGCTTGTCGGGATTAATGATCTTTTCTCCGTAAACGACTGGATTTCCCTCCGTTTCAAAAACTTCCGCTTTATCCGTCCCCGCTTTCAATAAAGATTCTTTCCAATATTCAGCCGCCTTATACATATCCGGCTTATGCTCTGTTAAAGAGCTGATTGATGGAATACGCAACAATCCGAAAAGTTCCTCTAAGAAACGTTCTTTGTTCTCTGAAATATAGTTTTTTATATCCATGATAATAAAAATAATTTTGTATGACTAATAAATTTAAAGACTCGATCTATTTTGAGAGTGCTAAAGTAAACATTTTTCGAATGTCTTTTCTTTATTGAACATTAATTTTTCATTAAGTTTTGAAAACGACAGGATTATTATTCAAAAAGTACCTTTATAACATATTCGTTTTATTTAAAAGAAAAAATATAGACGCAACAGCGGGAATTATTGTAATTTTGCATCGTAAAATCATAAATAAAAATATCAATTACTCATGAAAACGTCAATTAAAAAAATATTGAGCATTGTTTTGTTGAATTTAATCGTATGGTCTGGATTTGCGCAAGAACAAAAAAACTGGTTATCAATTTCTTTTGGAACAGTCATTCCTTCTAATGATTTTAAAGGAAAAGTGTTTATGGATTCCATATTGAGATGCGGATTTGCCAAACCCGGTTTCGGATTAAATATTACCTATACAAATCAACTGAGCAACAATTTTGGATTGACCGTTATGGCGGCGGGAAATACCAATAGCTCCAATGTAACGGCATTGCAAAAGGAATTGGACAACCTCGTCAAGGGCGATATTGAAATTGGTGAAAACAGTTCTGGAGAGGCTTCTTTTGGACGTTGGATGACTGGAATGTTATTAGTCGGCCCTAATATCAACTTTCATCTGGCGCATCATTTTATGCTCGAAATTAGGGGAATGTTAGGCGTCGGCATGGGACAATCGCCAGAATACAATTACGTCATAACATTGGCAAAGCCGGTTGAATATATTAACAGGATCGAATTCAAACAGCAATCGGATCATACATTGGGATTTGCATGGAACGTAGGACTTGGTTTGAAATATAGATTTGACCGTTTTTTTGTGAGGGCTAATTTTGATTATTCAGGTTCTCATTTAAAATAC
Organism: Bacteroidales bacterium; assembly: GCA_031254805.1. Classification (GTDB taxonomy): domain Bacteria; phylum Bacteroidota; class Bacteroidia; order Bacteroidales; family WRLA01; genus WRLA01. The sequence goes on along the minus strand of JAIRTP010000058.1, from coordinate 29,812 downwards.
GACGACGTTAACTTCCAGATATATAAAATTTTCACCAATTCAGAAACGCCCGATTATATCAACAGAACTTCCAAATTATGGATACAAACCGATATTATGCAGATCACGGGCGGAATCGGTTATCTGTTCTAATTTTTTTGATTTTATGCCGGTTGTACAAAACGAATGGTTCGGCGGTAACGACGTTGTTAAGATTGCCCGTGAAATGATTGGCATGGAGATTTTTAGTCAAATGTCGGAAGGCGTTGTTTCTGGAATTATTACCGAAACGGAAGCTTATGCGGGCGTAGAAGATCGAGCCTCTCATGCGTGGAACAACAGAAGAACTCCGCGAACGGAAATTATGTATCGCGAAGGCGGAACGCTCTATATTTATCTGTGTTATGGAATCCATTCTTTATTAAATATTGTGACCAACCAAACAGATATCCCTCATGCAGTTTTGATAAGAGGCCTCATTCCAAAATCAGGGCAAGATATGATGCTAAAACATTTAAAATGGAAGCGTTTTAAATCTTCCGATTTATATGGGCCGGGAAATGTCGCTAAAGCGTTAGGAATGCATCATTCGGATTCGGGAATGATTCTAAATAAAATGTCTGAACAGACAGGGAAAAAGGTTTGGATAGAGCAAGCAGATTCTGCGAAATTGACTGATCATATTATCGTCGGAACAAGAATTGGAGTGAATTATGCCGGAAAAGACGCTCTATTGCCTTATCGTTTTATGTTGGATCAAAATAAAATAAAATAAAATGAACGACGTTGCGCTGACTATCATTATAGCCGTTATCTTTTTGGCGCTTGCATTTGCCGGAATCGCGATCAAAATGTTCTTCAAAAAAGGAACGGCGTTTCAACGGCATTGCGCTTCGCAAGAAGCCGGAAAAGAAAACGTTTGCGTATGCAAAAGAGATGAAAAAAAATGTCGTTACCGCGCTATACATCATCCTGTTGAAACTGCTATGGAAGAGAAAACTTGAAGATCGTAAAAATCTATAAACGCTATCTATCGATTTTCTAAATGAATCAACTTTATTAAAACCGTTTTGTACGCCCGTGACAATAAGGAGTAGTTTGCTTGTAATAATAGTATTGTTGATGATAATCTTCCGCAGTCCAAAAAGTGGTCGCCGGCGTCACCTTCGTTACTACTTTATATCCTTTTTTTTGCAAAATACGTATCAACTTTATGGTAATTTCCCGCTGTTGCGGCGTAGTATAAAAAACCTCGGAACGATACTGATCGCCTACGTCCGGACCTTGATGATCTAAATGAGTCGGATCGTGTATTTCAAAAAAAGTCTTTGCAATAGTTTCAAAATCAGCAATATTTGAATCAAAAATAATCTTTACCGCTTCAGCGTATCCTGTTTCATGGCTGCAAACATCTTCGTAAGTAGGATTTTCCATGATTCCGCCAATATAACCGACTTCGGTAGATATAACGCCGTCAATCAAGCGCATGTAAAATTCAACGCCCCAAAAACAACCGCCCGAAAAAATAGCGATTTCGGTTTTATTTTGCGTGATATCGTTAACTTCTTCTTTAGGTTTAAAAATCATAGAAACAGAGTTCACGCAATGACGCGTATTTTTTTCAGTAAAATGTTCGCCCTCAAAAATATGACCTAAATGCGCTCCGCAACTGGCGCATACGATTTCTGTGCGCCGACCGTCCGCATCGGGTATTTGTTTTACAGCGTTTCCAATCTCATCGTCGAAACTCGGCCAACCGCATCCGGAACGGAATTTGTCTTCAGAACGATATAAAGGAGCGTCGCATCGCTTGCAATGATACGTTCCCGCTTTAAAAAACTTATCATATTCTCCGGTAAACGGCGCTTCCGTACCTTTGCGAATGATAACTCGTTCTTCTTCAGGCGTTAATTTGTTATATTTTTCTTCTTGTCCATTCATTTTATATGCGATTGATAAAAGTAACGTCAAAGATACAAAAAATATTTTCAAAATATTCATGTTTAAACATTGCTTTTAACTCGTTATAAATGTCGATTAGAAAATGTCTGTGCTGCTCACATAACATGTTTTGTTCAAATACTATAAAGTGAAGAAAGATGTTGTTAATAACAATTTGCTGTTGAAAAAAACTTATCCATTTATGGAATGGTTGCATTTTACTATTCTATTTTTGTAAAATAGATAATTGTCGTATTATGAATTTAAATAAATTACTAACTGTTATTATTTGTGTATTACTACTTTGTAATGAAAATGTATTATCGGCTCAAAGAAAAATGTCGCGACAAGAATACGTCGATTCGTATAAAGAAATTGCAATGAAAAAAATGCGAGAATACAAAATACCGGCAAGCATCACTTTAGCGCAAGGTATTTTGGAATCCGGATGTGGCAGCAGCGTTTTAGCGACCGAAGCGAATAATCATTTTGGAATAAAGTGCCATAAAGGCTGGATGGGAAATTGTTTTTATTACGACGACGATGAAAAAAATGAATGTTTCAGAGCATATCAAGACGCGGAAGAGTCGTTCAGCGATCATTCGTTATTTTTAACGTCCAGAGATAGATATAACGACCTTTTTAAATTAAAGGTAGACGATTATAAAGCTTGGGCGCATGGCTTGAAGAAAGCCGGTTATGCCACCAACCCTCAATATGCACACTTACTCATTAAAATTATTGAAGAAGAAGGGCTGCATCTATACGATAAAATGGCCTTTGACGATGATTTTATTGTCGTCGCAGATGTTAACGATCCCGTTCCAACTCCTTCCTATATTCCGCATACCAAACTTCCCGCTTCTCATAAAATAATGACGACGGCGGAAAGAGAAATTTTTGAATATAACGGAGTCAAGCTGGTCTATGCTAATGCTGACGATGATTATTTCAAAATTGCCGACGATTTTGGTATTTACAGTTTTCAACTATTTAACTATAACGAAAAACCTAAAAATCACAGATTATCGGAAGGTGAAATTGTCTATTTGGAAAAGAAGAAAAAGAAAGGGGCCGTAGAATTTTACTTCGTGCAAGAAGGCGAAAGTATTAGCGATATCGCTCAAAAAGTTGGGATGACCACCAAAGAATTGTACAAGAAAAATCGCATGAAAGAAGGCGATAAAGTAATTCCGGGAACAATGCTTTGGCTAACTAAAAAGAAACGTTAGGAACGTTTATTGATAAAAAAGCCAAATAATTATATCTTGCAAAATAATTGATAATATGTATATTATAAAGATGATTTATAAAAATACTTTAAATAATAAAGTAAAATTGTAATCATTTGGCCAATCATCATCAAATCATTGCTTCCATAGAATTTGCTTTGTTAACGGCTTTGGAAACTTCAAAAATATAATCTCCAATTTTTTCATACATAATGAAAAGTTGCGAGTAATAGGTCCCGAGTTTAAACTTGTATTCTTTATTTTTAAGAGATTCTACATGTTTTTCTTTCAATCTATTGCGATAATTATTGAGAGATTCTTCCAACTCTACGGCCCTTATGAAATTTGCTTTTTCCCAATCCGACAAATTGACGTCCATTACATTGATGCTCTCTTGCGTCAAATCTCTGATAGCCGCTAAATTCTTTAATTGAGCTTCGGTAAAGGATTGTTTCATATTATCCTTCTCCTCAATCATTTTCGACATTCTGAAAATAACGTCCGCTACGCTCTCCATGTCGTCGACGATACTCAATATACTGCGAACCAATAAAGAGGATTGATGACTTAATTGCCCTTCCGAGACATGAGAAAGATAGGTCGCAATTTCCTCTTCCATCTGATCCGTGATCTCTTCATATTTAGCAATTTTGACCATCAATACATTATAATCCTTCGGATGTTTTTCAAATACCAATTGGTTCAAATAACCATACATTTTAATGATTCGACGGCTAAACTCCATAAGTTCTTTTTGAGTTTGTACCAATGAAAGCTCGTCGGTAGTAAATAAGCTCTTATCAATATAGGTCAATTTGAAAACTTCTTCGGAATCATCTTGTTTCGATTTAACCATTTTAGTCGCCAATTTTGCTATTTGAGGCGTGAAACCAACCAATAAGCCAGTATTTGCCAAATTGAAACAAGTATGAAACAACGATAAAGAGATCGGCAGCACATCTTTTGCGTGAGCGGTTACTCTCGGATCTAATCCGGTAATTCTAATGACCACGCCTGAAAGAAGATCGATAACCGGATAAAATAGAATAAGCATCCATATTACTCCGATGACATTGAAAATAAAATGTGTCCGCGCCGATCTTTTCGCCTCCGTATTGGCCATGACCGCGGCAATATTGGCCGTAATGGTCGTTCCGATATTTTCACCGAGAACCATTGCGGCGGCTATCTGAAAATCAATCCAACCGTTATACGCCATCACCAAAGTTAATGCCATGGTTGCGCTTGACGATTGAATGATCGCCGTAAGAATCGTACCTATCAACACAAATAATAAAACCGACCAATAGCCTTTTCCTGTATACGCCGATAAAAATTCGACAATTTGAGGATTGCTGTTGATATCAGGCACCGAATCTTTCAATAATTCCAAGCCAATAAACAATATCACAAATCCGATAATGAACTCTCCAATAGTTTTATGTTTGTTATTTTTCGAAAAAAGAAGAAAAAAAGTAAGTCCGGCAACGACCAATGCAAGACTTGTTATTGAAAATTTAAATCCGAGCAGCGAGATCAGCCACGCCGTAACAGTCGTGCCTATATTTGCGCCCATAATCACGCTAACAGCGCCAACCAACGAAAGCAATCCTGCATTAACAAAACTTACCACCATTACCGTCGTAGCCGATGAAGATTGAATAACCGAAGTCACAAAACACCCCGTCAATATTCCTTTAAGTCTATTAGAGGTCAATTTCGATAAAATCAAACGCATTTTTTGTCCGGCAAGCTTCTGGAGCGAATCGCTCATGAGTTTCATCCCGAAAAGAAAAACTCCCAGAGAGCCAAGCAATATCAAAATTTGCGAGATAATAGCCCAAACTTCTTTCATAACAATGTTATATTAATTAATTTTCTTCAACATTTTTTGTCTTATCAATCGATTCGGATACGTTGAAAACGTAATCTCCAATTTTTTCATAAAGGCTAAATAATTGCGAATAATATGAGCCTACCTTAAATTTATATTCTTTATTCTTCAAATCTTCAACATGTTTTTCCCTTAAAAAGTTTCGATAATCGTTCATCGATTGTTCCAATTCGACAGCCTTAATAAAATCTGCTTTATCCCAATTTTGGAGATTGTAATCCATAATTTCTAAAGCTTGTTGAGCCTTATTTTTCATCTTGGCAAGATGCTGAAGTTGCTCCTTCGAAAATTCCAATTTCATATTATCAAAATCTTCGATAATCTTCGATATTTTAAACATAACGTCCGCGCTGCTTTCCATATCGTCGATAATGTTCAAAATACCACGCGCTTCCATTGCAGATTTATGGCTCAATTGCCCTTCCGAAACATGAGAAAGATAAGTAGCGATCTCCTCCTCCATCCTATCGGTTATCTCTTCATATTTAGCGACTCTATTAAGTAAAGCGCTAAAATCTTTCGGATGTTGTTCAAAAACCAAACGGTTTACAAATCCAAACATTCTGATAAGTCTTTTGCTAAACTCCGTTAATTCTCTCTGCGTTTGAATCAGTGAAAGTTCGTCGGTGCCAAAAAAACTCTTATCGATATAAGTTAACTTGAATATATCTTCCATGTCTTCTTTTTTTTGCGGGACCATCAATGCAGCCAATTTAGCTATTTGAGGAGAAAAACCAACTAATAAGCAAGTATTTACAATATTAAAAGCGGTATGAAACAACGCTAAAGTTAACGGCAATACCTCTTTGGCGTTTGTCGTTATTCTTGGGTCGTAGCCCATCATGCTTTTAATCCAATTAGACAACAGGGTAATAACAGGATAAAATAAGATCAGCATCCAGATAACGCCAATAATATTAAAAATTAAATGCGCTCGAGCGGCTCTTTTTGCCTCAGTATTAGCCATCACAGCCGCTAAATTAGCCGTAATAGTCGTTCCGATATTTTCCCCTAAAACCATAGCGGCTGCAATCGGAAGATCAATCCAACCGTTATAACACATCACAAGCGTCAATGCCATCGTTGCGCTCGACGATTGTATAATCACGGTAAGAATCGTACCGATAAAAACAAAAAGCAATATCGAAAAATAGCCTATATTGGTATAGGAAGATAAAAACTCAACAATCTGTGGATTTTTATTGATATCAGGCACCGAATCTTTCAATAATTCCAACCCGATAAACAAAATGGCAAACCCCATAATCAACTCGCCGATGTTCCTCATACGACTATTTTTGGCAAACAACAAAAAGAAAGTAAGCCCGACAATAGCAATAGCGAAAGTAGAAATAGAAACTTTAAAACCGAGCAATGCAATGAGCCATGCCGTTATTGTCGTACCAATATTAGCGCCCATGATGACGCTCACGGCGCCGATCAAAGATATCAAGCCGGCATTGACAAAACTAACGATCATTACCGTTGTCGCCGACGATGATTGAATGACCGAGGTAACTAAAAATCCAGTAAATATCCCTTTAAATCTGTTCGAAGTCAGATTGGCCAAAATCGAACGCATTCTGTGCCCTGCAACCTTTTGAAGAGAATCGCTCATCAATTTCATTCCATAAAGAAATATACCCAGCGACCCAAGTAGGATCAAAATGGACGAGATAATGCTCCAAGCTTTCATATGTTTTAATTCAAATTTATATTCCTTATTACGTTAATCAATTTACCATCTACCACTTGCGCCGCCGCCGCCAAAGCTGCCGCCGCCAAAACCGCCAAAACTTCCCCCGCCGCTTCCTCTACTCGAACCAAAGAAAATATACGGCGGGCTCCCTCCTGAAGAAACTCCACCGTTACGCCCTCCTTTTCTTGGCATAATCAAAATAAAAACAACAGCGAAAATGACGCCTAATACAATTATAGTAATCCAAAACTCTTCGCTATCAATACTGTTCGTATAGAAATCAGCGCTATATTTTCCCGAAGCCAAATCAAATATTACATTTATCGCCGCCGAAACGCCTCCGTAATAATCTTCTTCTTTAAATTTCGGGATCATCTCGTAGCTAACAATGCGTTTGGCAATTACATCAGGAATCACATCTTCCAAACCGTATCCGATTGAAATATTAACCTCTCCATAATCTCTTTCGTTGAGTTTGGGTTTTATCAAAATAATGACGCCATTATCTTTTCCTTTATGTCCAACGCCCCATTTTTCACCCAATCGATCCGAAAAATCATTAATATCATAACCATTCAACGAATTTATCGTTATCACTGCAATTTGAGTGGAAGTAGAATCATTGTAAGCTACTAATTTACGTTCTAAAGAGGACTTTTGTTGAGAAGTGAAGATATTGGCAAAATCATTTACCAAACAAGGCGGATTGGGACGATCCAGAATATCATTTTGAGCGATAGTATGTGAAAAGATAGAAAGAAAGAATACGATTCCCCATAATCTTTGTTTATACAAGTACGTATGAAAAAAGATATTTTTCATTTCCGTAATGATATTAATCTCCTAAAATTGAACTTGTGGAGCCGTTTCCGAACCTTCGGCCGCTTTGAAATAGCCTTTTTTCTCAAAACCGAACATTCCGGCAATGATATTGGTCGGAAAACTGCGCACGCTTCTGTTAAAGATCTGCGCTTCTTCGTTATACTTACGACGTTCTACAGCTATTCTATTTTCCGTTCCTTCCAATTGCGCCTGCAAATCCATAAAATTTTGATTTGCTTTAAGATCGGGATAACGTTCCACCGAAACCAACAAACGAGAAATCGCGCCCGAAAGAGCGTCTTGTGCTTGTTGGAAAACGGCGATACTTTCTTCTGTCAAATGCTCGGCGTTAATATTGACCGACGTCGCTTTAGCGCGCGCGTCAATTACTGCCGTCAACGTACTTTGTTCATGTTCCGCGTAACCTTTTACGGTATTCACCAAATTCGGAATAAGGTCTGCGCGCCGTTGATATACATTTTCAACATTCGCCCATTGCGCCGTAACGGATTCTTCTTTACTTACTAAACCATTATACGCAGATGTAAACCATAAAGCGATAATCAGTAATACGCCGATTACGACTAACAAAATAATTGTGCTTTTTTTCATAATCTGAATATTGTTTATTTTAAATTAATACTTTAGAAATCCTCAATAATAACCTGATTGTCATGTGTTTCCTTTTCGCAGTCGAAATTTACATTAAATCCCGAAGACGGCAATGGAAAATCATCTTTCGGCATATTGATCGTCGAATCAGCATACACTTTTTGCATGAATAAGGCCCAAATAGGCAACGCCATATTAGCGCCTTGTCCGTACGTGATCGTTCTAAAATGGATACTGCGAAATTCGCCGCCCGTCCATATTCCGGCTGTCAAATAGGGCGTCATCCCCATAAACCAACCATCGGAGTGATTTTGCGTCGTTCCCGTTTTTCCTGCAATAGGATTCAACAATTGATATTTATAGCGTAAACGAATCGAAGTACCGCTTTCTACGACGCCTTGCATGGTTCTCAACATCGTATACGCCGTCTCTTCGCTCATTGCTTCATGACGCTCGGACGTGAAATGCTCCAAAACATTTCCATATTTATCTTCAATGCGAGTAATAAACAACGGCTCGATATAAATTCCTTGATTCGGATAGGTATTAAATGCCGATACCATCTCATACAGCGTAATATCAGACGTTCCTAAAGCAATGGATGGAACCGGATCAAGTTCGCTTGTTACGCCCATCTTTTGAGCTAGATTGATAACCGATTGCGGCGACATCTCTTTCATTAAATGAGCGGAAATCCAGTTGTCGGAATTAGCTAAAGCCCATTTCAAAGTAACCATCTCTCCCTTTTTATCATTATTGGAGTTTTTGGGAGTCCAAAAAGTACCGTCGGGCAACTCTAAACTCGGTTGAATTTTAGGAATCCGCGTACATGGCGTATAGCCTTTTTCCTGAATAGCCAAAGTATAAACAAAAGGTTTAAACGTAGAACCGACTTGACGCGTTCCATATTTAACGTGATCATATTTGAAATAACGATAATCAGGACCTCCTACATAAGCTTTTACATAACCGGTATGCGGTTCTATCGCTAATAATCCGGCACGCAGAAACCACAAGTAATATTTGAGAGAATCCATCGGAGATAGAATGGTGTCGATCATAGGATTTTCCCAAGAAAATATTTTCATCGGAATGGGCGTATTAAATGCAGAATCTATCTGTTGTTGCGTCGCTTCTTCTGTTACCATCATCCGGTATCGATCGGTATTTTTCTTGACGCGTTCGTAAAGATCGTTGACTTGAGACTTGTTCAAATCTGTAAACGGCGCATTGTCAATTCCTTTCCAATGTCTGAAAAAAGTAGGTTGCAGATCTTTTCCTAAATGTTCCGCAACGGCCGCTTCGGCATAACGTTGCATACGAGCGTCCAAGGTGGTATAAATTTTCAACCCATCTTTATAAAGATTATAATTCGTGCCGTCTGGTTTTACATTGTTATCGCACCATTTTTTTAATTCTTGTCGTAAATATTCTCTAAAATATGGGGCAATTCCCGTGTTTTGATCTTGTATAGAATAATTCGACATATCAAGAGGGATGAGTTTCAAGGAATCTGAAACGACCTTGTTAATGTAAGTATATTTCTCCATTTGATCAATAACCAAATTACGTCTTTGCAAGGCCCTATCGGGATTTCTGACCGGACTATACCAACTGGGAGCATTCAAAATAGCAATTAAGAGAGCCGACTCTTCCTGATTCAATTCCGCCGGCGTTTTTTTGAAAAAAGTCCATGCGGAAGACTTGATGCCATAAGCGTGACTTCCAAAGTCTATCGTATTGAGATACATCGCAATGATCTCCTCTTTCGTATAATAATGCTCCAATTTTACCGCCAAAACCCATTCCTGACATTTTCGGAGGATCAATTGTATCTTGTTTAATTCTCCTCTGGGAAAGAGATTTTTCACCAATTGTTGCGAGAGAGTAGATGCTCCGCCTTTGCTGTTGCCGGTCGCCATTCCATAAATGGCGCGCATGAGAGAACGGATATCTATACCGCTGTGTTGATAAAAACGAACGTCTTCCGTGGCGATCAACGCATCGACAAGATAGGGTGACAATTCGCTATAATGAACATTCGAGCGATTCTCTAAGTAATACTTACCAAGAAGTTCTCCATCAGCAGAATATACTTCAGAAGCCAGCATGCTTTTCGGATTTTCAAGCTCGTCGAAAGTGGGCATTTTTCCAAAAACGCCCAATTCTATTCCTGCAAAAAACAGTACGATGCCAAATATGATCGCCAAACAAAGTCCCCAAATCCATACTAATACCTTTTTGTTCAGCGGTCTTGGTTTCCATTTTTTATTATTCTTTCTCTTTTTTGTCGTTTGTTTCTTTGCCATGAATCTTTTAACTGTAGTTACCCTTTTGAAAAACCATACATTCAATAAATTATTGATTTTGAAGCTCTTTTTCCAACTTTATCCCGATAGACGTAATTCCTTTCAAAGTGTCCGCCCGCATAGCTTGTTCTATATAAAACCGATATGTTCCGCCAAAAGGAAAAAGCATTTCACGCCGATATAAAAACTGATTCGTTTTTTCGTTACCCATACCTTTTCCCAACCATTTTCCATATTGATCGGCTAAAAGAAAATTAACTGTATCTCTTGCCATACCGCCGTCGGGAAATACGACGGTTATAAAAAAGTAAATGTTGCTGTTAGGATAATTATCATTGTTTTGAATATTCAAATACATGGAATAAAAAGAGGTTGAATCTTCAATATTTACATCGAAATAAGCTGGCAAAGCGACAGGCCAACCTTCTTTCGGAATCTTCAGGTTTTCATCATAAACAACATTTTTATGACATCCCAAAAAAAGTAATGCCGCCAAAAACATCGAAATTATAGCCAAATATCTGCTCGATTTCACAATCTATTTTTTATTTTGCGGAGGATTTTGATTTCTTCCCCGATTTCTTTTATTATGGTCGTTCTTTTTCTGCCGATGCTGCTGATGCGGCCTGTCAAATCGCGTCAAATCGTCTTGATTTACATGCTGCTCAAAATTCACTTTTTCGTCAGTTTCAAGATTATCCGGAGTAAAATCTTCCAACTTCTCCGGAAATTGATTTTTTTCATTCATTTTAATAATTTCCCATGCGCCATTGGCTGTAATAGCAACATAAGGAAGAGCACTTTGCTCGCCGCTATAACTATAATAAAGCAACTTTTTGAGCACATCCGATTTTACAAAATAAGCGGTTCCTTGTTTTGTTTTTAGCCGTATGCTTGGATCCGGGAAATAACGATGCGCGTCTGCGTAAATATCCTGCTCATAATTGAGACAACATTTCAATTTTCCGCATTGTCCGGCCAGTTTTTGCGGATTTAACGGTAATTGTTGCAAACGAGCCGATTGTGTCGAAACCGACTGAAAAGTAGACATCCACCTACAACAACACATTTCTCTTCCGCACGATCCGATGCCGCCCACTTTGGCGGCTTCTTGGCGCATGCCGATTTGGCGCATCTCTATTTTGATTTTGAAACGTTCCGCTAAAATTTTGATCAATTCCCTAAAATCGATCCTGTCATTGGCCGTATAATAAAAAATCGCTTTTGTTCCGTCTCCCCTGAATTCCAAATCGTTAAGCTTCATGTCTAATTCCAAATCATCAATGATCTGACGGGCTTGTATCAAAGTTTTATGTTCCCTGTCAACGCTTTGAATCCATTTTTCAATATCTTGCAAACGCGCTTTACGATAAACTTTTTTACAATTTTCAAGGTTCAAAACCCCTTTTCGTTTCATCTGAAAACGCACAATTTCGCCTGTTAAAACGACTGTGCCGATATCATGTCCCTGATCCGATTCCACGGCAACAATATCGCCCTCTTCCAAATGCAAATCCGGAGTATAAGTATAAAATCCTCTGTGATCGTTTTTAAAACGTACCTCCGCAATATAAAACGGTTGTTTATCTTCCGATAAAGGAATATCTTTCAACCAATCATACGCATCCTGACATTGCACGCACCTTGTCGGCGTTTTGCAGGAATTATTTGTATTGGAATTCAAACTTTTGATCTCTTCCGTTTCTTTTTTATTCTCCTCTAATATATTGTCGCTCATATATATACAAATTCTTTTTATGGTAAAATAGTTGAAATTGACAAATGTCTACTTTACCAATACAAAAATAGTTGTTTTATTGTTTTATTATTCATTTTTGAAAAAAAATACCTTGCTGTAAATCAATGGTATATGTATTTTGTTCAAAAAAAGTGTTTTTTGTTGGAAACTTTTATTTTTAATCGCTGCTTAACTTGCAATTTTCCCCGTTGAAAATGAAGTTTCATGAAGTTCTCAAAAATAATTCATGGATAAATAGCAAAAAGAAAATTATCCGTCGCTATTCAAATGGAGCTCGTATTATTTTATGAATCGAAATAGAATTTTTCTATTGCATATTCTCCGCTTTCAATTCTTTAAATGTTCCATCAGTGTAGATCAATATAATTGATGAAAGCCTTTTTTCTTCCTTTATTTCCTCTGTTGGAATCTTTTCTACGATTTTATCTTCTGTTGAATCCGGAACAGAAACGCTATCTTTTCCTCTCATTTTATAAGAATTCACAAAAGTATCACGTGTCCTTTTGTTAATTTCCGTATCTTCGAAAAGCGACAATTCTAAATTTTGTTTACTTTTTACATTTGTATTATTGCTCCCAAAAAGTAACCATTCGGCATCATAATCAGGAAAAGTTATCAATACTTTTCTCACAAAATCTAAGCTTGGATTATTTCTTCCCAATAATATATGAGAAATTCGAGATCGCTGAATATCAATTTTATTAGCAAACTGCGCAGGAGATAAATCCTCCTGTTCCATAATGTATTTTATGCGATTTATCATAACAAAATATTTTTCTACAAATGTAATCATTTTCCATAAATGTTTGTGCGACACAAATCTATATTTATTTGTATAATACATACAATTGTGAACAAGTTGATTGGTTACAATTGTGTCTTTATATAGAATATTATCGCTGTAAAAATAGGTTTAAAAAATAACAAAGTGGATTTAATCATCTTATAAAAAGAGTCGATCATATTCTTATTGCAATAAAAAAAAGCAGCTTGAAATTTTCAGGCTGCTTCTACCATTTTTATGACTTCCCTCCTATTCGAGGCGTTGATTTTATCCTCTTATAATATCCTAATTTTAATCATCAGTGAATTATGTTAATTACATTTAAAACATTGAATCATTTGTTTTATTATTTGAATAAATATCTTTTAAATATTGTTCCAAAGCCATTTCACTGCCAATCTTTACTTCGCGAGCTTTGGAACCTTCAAAAGGACCGACAATACCAGCCGCTTCCAACTGATCGATCAATCTTCCTGCGCGATTATATCCTAATTTTAACTTTCTCTGTAGCAATGATGTAGAACCTTGTTGCGCCAATACGATGATTCTTGCGGCGTCTTCAAAAAGTGGATCGCGGTCTGCGGTTTCAAACTCTTTAGATTCGCTTTGTTCATCTTCTACCTCAGGCAAAGCAAATGCCTCAGGATATGCGCGCTGAGAGCCTATGTAATCGGTCATGCGTTCCACTTCCGGCGTATCGATAAACGCACATTGCAGACGAATAATATCGCTTCCGGAAGATAGCAACATATCGCCTCGTCCGATGAGTTGATCGGCTCCGCCCGTATCTAAAATAGTGCGCGAGTCAACCTTTGCCGATACGCGAAAAGCAACGCGAGCAGGAAAATTTGCCTTGATCACGCCGGTAATAATGTTCACGGACGGACGTTGCGTAGCAATAATCAGATGAATACCAATGGCTCGAGAAAGTTGCGCCAATCGCGCTATCGGATTTTCCACCTCTTTTCCGGCGGTCATGATCAAATCGGCAAATTCATCAACAATAAGCACTATATAAGGTAAATAACGATGCCCGTGTAAAGGATTTAATTGACGACGACAAAATTTTTCATTGTATTCTCTGATATTACGAACCTGTGCGTCTTTCAATAACTCATAACGATTGTCCATCTCGATCGTCAAAGAATTCAATGTTTTGACCACTGTTCTAGTATCTGGAATAATGGCGTCTTCGCTATCGGGAAGCTTAGCTAAATAATGACGTTCTATTTTTGAAAATAGCGATAATTCCACTTTTTTAGGATCGACTAATACAAATTTCAACTCCGAAGGATGCTTTTTGTAGAGCAGAGAAGCGATGACGGCGTTGATTCCAACCGACTTTCCTTGTCCCGTAGCGCCCGCCATCAACAAATGGGGCATCTTAGCCAAATCTACAACATAAGTCTCGTTGGAAATAGTCTTTCCAAGTGCAATAGGAAGCGCATGTTTGGTATTTTTAAACTTGTCGGAAGCCAAAACTGAACGCATCGAAACAATCGACGGATTGCTGTTTGGAACCTCAATTCCTATCGTCCCTTTTCCGGGAATTGGCGCAATGATCCTGATTCCTAAAGCCGCCAAACTCAAAGCGATATCATCTTCCAAATTTTTGATTCTTGAAATACGAACGCCCGCAGCGGGAATAATTTCATATAGAGTAACTGTCGGACCAATTGTCGCTTTTATTTTATCTATTTTTATACCATAATTATTGAGCGTTTCAACAATACGGTTTTTGTTGGCGTTCAACTCTTCGGCATTGACTTCGCCCGTATTATTGTCGTTGTAAGACTCTAATAAATCTATTTCCGGAAATTTATAATCCGGCAATTCCAACGTTGGATCAAAAGGCGTCGTCAATCCAAAATGCTTTTTATCTTCTTCTGTCTCTTCCGTCAACATGTCGGAAATTTTATCTCCTTGCTGTTGATCATCGATAGAAAGTTCTATATCTTCTTGATCGACAATTTGTTGAATATTATTATTTGTGAATACAAGTTCTATATCGGCGCCATCGTTATCTTCAACATCTCCTTTCTTCTCGTTATATGAAATGATCTCAAAATCATCTTTTTCATCATCTACGGCGTATTCTTCCAAATTATAAGCCGACTCTTCCGTTTCCGCAATACGTATTTTTTTCTTCGCTTCTTTCTTTTTTCGAAGCTCTTCCTTGCGTTTCAGTCGCTTCTCTTTTCTCATTTGCTTCTTTTCCGGATCAACTTTTAATTGTTCCAGCCAACCTAAAATAAAATCATACTCTAACAAAGAATATGTAATGAGAATAGCGAATAATAATAACACGGTTCCCAGCTTTCCTATTAAATCTATCAAAAAATCGGAACATGCTTTTCCAAAAAATCCCCCCATTCCAAAGCCTATGTTCTCTCCAAAAATAAAGGCGAACGTAACGGAAAACCATATTAAAAAGAACAATATTCGACGGGAAAATACCCAAACTTTTACCTTAAATAATCCGAGTAGATAAGAGCCGATAACCAACAGATATGGAGCGAATAAGAATGAAGCGACGCCAAACCAACGCGTTATGAAGATATAAGCCGTCCATAAACCAAATTTTCCCATCACATTTTGCGCATGCGCGTTGGTTTTGAACATTAATTCAAAAAAAGATTTTTTACTCAAAAGAGTATAATCTTCATTAAAATAGAGAATGTACGAAATGAAAGACAATACTAAAAAGAGAGAAATAGCAATAAATAAAACGCCGGCAATCTTCAATATTCTTTCTTTCGATTGCGCGCCATTAGCTTTTTTCTCTTTCTTAATGCTTTTTTTCTTGACATTACTCCCTTTATCTGTTTTTTTTACAGTCATGGCATTTATATAATATTTTGCAAAAATACATTTTTCTCGGCTTTGAATTAATCTTCTGCGATTGATTTCTTAAACAAAATTATCTCTCTTGCATATCGAAAAAATATAAGATAAAATCCATAAAATCGCGCCATTTTATGTTTAGTTTTTTTTCGCTATGAATATTGATTTTATGATGAAATTTGTTGAAAACGTTTTTTCGCTCTCTCCATTTTTCTTCTTCAAATAATGAATCCGACATCTCAATTTTAGGCGGCGGCTTATTGTCAAATTCATTTTCATGCTGATCAATTTCCGACAAATATGGATTTGGATTAATTCCGGAAAAAATCTTATCGTAATATTCCGCTCTTCCTTTAGAAATTAAAATAAAAGTAATGCTTCTCATAATTTTAATTTATTTTCTTTATTTTTGATGCAAAAATATCTAAACAGATCTTAAATTAATTACGCATTAAAAAGATTATCAATTAATAAAGACAGAAATAAAGAAAAATATTATCAAGTTTCTTAAATTAAGTTTCTTGATTTTATAATTATTTATATCTTTGTCAAAATTTGAAAAATCTTATACGCTAATGTATAACATTCTTTTTAAACAAATTTTAGAGAAATTTCCTCAAGTTGATAGAATTCTCGCCTTTTGTTACGATAACAAAAGTTCTCAAGTCCGTTTTCATAGTACGGATGACAGGATTCGTTTATCAAATACCGACTCCCCTTCTTTAATAAGAGATAATTATCAACTTGTCAATGAACCTGTATGGGGGAAAATCATGTATCGAACAAAATTCATGTTCCACTCCAGCGAAATGTTTCCATGTCCCGATGATAATATTTTTTTGGTCAGGGTAGAAAATCTATTTGACAAGAAGAAAGATATCTTCTTTTTCTCATATGAACTGAAAAAATTGAATACAGAAGAGAGCAGGGAAATAATCATCGAATTATTGCCTTCTGTTTTTTGCGAAATCATCAAAGCAAATATGCTCTGTTATAGAAAAAGCGTCATCAATGAATCGCAAGAAAACAGACAAAACCTTTATATTGGACAATTAGAACAAAAAATCAGAAAATATGAAGATCGGGTTTTACGATTTGCAAAAAGCATTGTCAATGAATACAGAGCATCAAAAGGCGTTGCCGTATTAATGGACGATGCGGTAGAAAGAAAGATCATCTCCTATACCGGCGCTATAGAACAATTAGCAGACGCTCTTCAGCATGCCATTGACTATGAGTGCGAGAAAAATGATCGAGAAGTTGATTTTATTAAATTAACGCAGTTTAGTCTTATTTTGAACGATTCGGAGAACGTTCCTTCAAAAGAGCAGAATATTTCCAATAACGGCAATTTATCGACTCAACAGAGGAAAACGATCACTTGGCTTAACCGATTAGAAGATGGATTAACCAGTTTAATTAACGATCCGTATATTACTGTTGGCGAGCGCGTTTCAGGAAATGATTTGGCGCGGGTTTGCAATATTACGGCCGCCGCTATCAGCGATAAGTTAAGTCAAAGGAATGAAACGCATTTGATAAATATTTTATCTGAACATCCGAACGAATGGCCTCTTTTGAGAAGAAAATTGAGACGGCTCGAAATTTTGAGTGAAAAAGCAAAGGAAAAAAGAAAGAAATAGATCAATTGAAAGGATTTTCTCGCTCAAAATCAGGCTTATAGACGTCAGAGCTTTTTAAATCTTGAATCCACCCGTTTTCTAATCCGAGAACGTCAATAAAATCCAATAACTTTTCATATTCATCCGGATTTACTTTTCTATTCAATTCTTGAAATTCCATTTGAAATGGCGGATAATATTGCGCCATAAGCGATATATATATTTGAGAATCTATATCTGCAATGAATTGCATCACTTTTTTGCTATCGTCCGTTGCTTCGGGAAGCGCCAAATGACGAATAATCATGCCGTTTCTAATCAGGCCGTTTTCATCGATTTTTAGCGCCGAACCTTTTTGCCGATACATTTCTTTAACGGCGTTTTGCGAAACTTCCATATAGTTATTAACATTTGAATATCTCTTTCCTAAGCTATTATTGCAATACTTTAAATCAGGAAGGTAAACATCAATATAATCAGATATTTGACTTAGCGTATCAACGCTATCGTATCCGTTAGAATTGTAAACGATGGTAGGAAAATATCCTCTATCATGGAGCAAGTCTATGATATCTATCATTTGAACGACAAAATGCGAAGGCGACACAAATCCCAATATATCTATCCCCTGATCCAAAATAGCGATAATTTGCTCCGTCGCTTTTTCAATTGAACATACTATTCCTGCGTTATCGTTTTCATTACGGCTTATTTGATAATTTTGGCAATAAATACAGCGTAAATTGCAATGAGCAAAAAATAGATTGCAAATACCTTTTTTTCCTGAGATAACAGGCTCTTCCCCTTTGTGAATGCATATGGAAGATATTATTGGTAAATTTCCGGAACGGCAAAATCCCGCTTTTTCGTCAAAACGGTTCACTCCGCATTGTCGCGGACAAATGCGGCAATTTTCAAGGGTTAATGATAAATTCATAAAGCGAAGATTAATCGCGAATGATCCTAAAAGTTCCGTTTGGGAATAGCTGTATAATCGTTGACGGATTTATTTTGTTCAAAGAATCCTGATGAAAGGGAACGACATAATCTACCATCTCTTTAATAGTGGAATCAATATCAGAAAAGGTAGCGGGCGCCGGATAGCCGCTGAAATTAGCAGAAGTTGATACGATGGGTTTTCCAAATGTTTTGATCAATTCTTCGCAAAAATGCTCTCGCACTACTCTTATGGCAATGCTACCGTTCGATGCGATCACATTCTTTGCCAGTTTTTTTGCATTTGGATAAATTATCGTCAGAGGGCGCGTATATTTTTTTATAAAGTCATATGCTATGGGAGAAACATCATCGGCATATTGGGCGATTTTTTCAGGATCGTCCAACAAAATAATAAAGCTTTTTTGTTGATTTCTGCCTTTGATTTTAAATATCTTATCAACAGCTTTTTGATTGGTCGCATCACAACCAATTCCCCAAACGGTGTCTGTCGGATAGAGTATCGTTCCGCCTTTCTTCAAGACCTTCGCGCATTCGCTTACAAAATCCTTGACATCTTCTTCCATGACTCGTCCTTTCTTCACTACAATTAAACGGCAACATTAAAATCTCTCAAAGCATCGTTTAAAGATACTTTTTTATCTGTCGATATTTTGCGTTGTCCAATGATCAATGCGCAAGGCGTATAATAGGTTCCAGCCGGAAAAGATTTTGAAATATTTCCGGGAATAACCACCGAACGATCAGGAATAAATCCCTTGTATTCAATTGCTTTTTCTTGAGAGACATCAATGATACGCGTTGACGCGGTAATGACGACGCCTGCGCCCAACACCGCTTCTTTTCCAATTCTTACGCCTTCTACTACAATAGCTCTTGATCCTATGAAACAATTATCTTCAATAATAACCGGATTTGCCTGTAGCGGTTCTAACACGCCGCCAATGCCAACGCCTCCGCTCAAATGAACATTTTTACCTATTTGTGCGCACGATCCCACAGTCGCCCATGTATCGATCATGGTTCCGCTATCGACATAAGCGCCAATATTAACATAAGAGGGCATCATGACCACGCCCGGCGCCAAATAGGAACCATATCGAGCAATTCCATGCGGAACAACGCGCACATTTTGATTTTGAAAATCTTTTTTTAATGGAATTTTATCGTAAAAGGTCAAATCGCCCGCATGTATGTCGGACATCTTTTTAATAGAAAAATAGAGAAGAATGGCCTTTTTGATCCATGCGTTTACAAGCCATTGTCCCTCGTCAGGATTTGCAACTCTTAATATGCCGGAATTCAACGCTTCTACGACTTTTTCAATAGCCGTAATTGTCGATTCTTCGCTCAAAAGAGAACGATCGTTCCAAGCTTGCTCTATTTGCCATTGTAATTCCATTATTTTTAGGTTTCAATTTTTGAAGTGCAAAAATCGTAAATCTTGTCAGCAAATGCAAATTTTATTTTTAAGTGCCGGAACAAACGCACAAAGCTCAACTACCTTCGTCTGTAAGAAGCTGTGTGAAAACCTTTCGTGAAAGATATATAAGAAAGTGATCTTTTCTTAAAAAAATTCTTCCTGATTATATAAATACTTTTATTCAACATTCAAAAAAACGAATCTGGTTTTACAGTATTTAGAGGCGCTTAAAAAATTTCGCGCGTTTGCCCTAGTTTTTTTAATAATAAGAGAAAAAATTTCTGCAAAATGAGTAATTTTGCAGAAATTTTCTATATCTATTTTATAATCATTGATTCAAAATGACAAAACATTTTAAACGATATACGGTCACATCGGCGCTTCCTTATGCTAACGGAGCTATTCATATCGGACATTTGGCAGGAGTTTATGTTCCTGCGGATATTTATGTCCGTTATTTGCGTTCCATCGGGGAGGATGTTATTTTTATTGGCGGTTCCGATGAACATGGCGTACCGATCACTATAAAAGCGCGTCAAGAAGGCGTTACGCCTCAAGATGTGGTAGACCGATTTCATTATATTATCAAAAAATCTTTTGAAGATTTTGGAATCTCGTTTGATATTTACTCGAGAACATCCAACGCCATTCATCACGAAACGGCTTCTGATTTTTTCCTGAAACTGTACAATGACGGTAAATTTATCGAACAAACCACGGAACAATATTACGACGAAGAGGCGAAACAATTTTTGGCCGATCGCTATATTATCGGAACTTGTCCGTTATGTAATAATGAAAAAGCGTACGGCGATCAATGTGAAAGTTGCGGATCGTCTTTAAATGCAACCGACTTAATTAATCCAAAATCAACACTAAGCGGCAATACGCCTGTATTGAAGGTTACCAAACACTGGTATCTTCCATTGGATCAATATGAAAACTGGCTTAAAGAGTGGATTTTGGAAGGGCATAAAGAGTGGAAAAGCAATGTTTACGGACAATGTAAATCGTGGATAGATCAAGGTTTGCAACCTCGCGCCGTGACGCGAGACTTGGATTGGGGCGTAAAAGTTCCCGTAGAAGAGGCAGAAGGAAAAGTTCTTTATGTTTGGTTCGATGCGCCAATCGGCTATATATCAGCTACAAAAGAGTGGGCAAAACAGAAGGGAAAAGATTGGGAACCGTATTGGAAAGAACAGGATACTAAAATGGTGCATTTTATTGGAAAAGATAATATTGTATTCCATTGTATTATTTTTCCGGCCATGTTAAAAGCCGAAGGAAGCTACATCCTTCCCGACAACGTGCCTGCTAATGAATTTTTGAATTTAGAGAACGATAAAATATCGACGAGCCGGAATTGGGCGGTTTGGTTGCATGAATATTTAGAAGATTTTCCGGGCAAACAAGATGTGTTGCGTTATGCTTTATGCGCCAATGCGCCCGAAGCAAAAGATAATAATTTTACATGGAAAGATATCCAAGATAGAAATAATAACGAATTGTTAGCCATTTTCGGAAACTTCGTGAATCGTACCGTCGTGCTGACACATAAATATTTTGAAGGAAGAGTTCCCGAACCGGCAGAATGGACAAAATCAGATAGAGAAGTTATTGAAGAGTTGGCATTCTATCCCGAAAAAATATCAAAAAGTATTGAAAATTATCGTTTTAGAGAAGCGTTGAATGAAATGATGAACGTGGCGAGGTTAGGTAATAAATATCTGACCGATCAAGAGCCTTGGAAAACGATCAAAACAGATGAAAAACGAACTAAAACGATATTAAATCTTTCGTTGCAAATATGCGTCAATCTTTCTATTTTATGCGAACCGTTTTTACCTTTTTCGGCGAAAAAATTGTGCGAAATTTTGAATATAGAACAACAAACATGGAAAAAAGCCGGAAACGGAGATTTGCTCAAACCAGAGCATCCGTTAAATCCAGCTCAATTCTTATTTGAAAAAATTGAAGACGATGCTATCGAATATCAAATAAAAAAATTGCAAGATACAAAGAAAGCGAACGAAGCGATAGAAGCCGTTGTAAATCCGATGAAACCGATCATCTCTTTTGAAGATTTTGCTCAATGCGACATTCGGGTTGGAACCATTTTGGAAGCCGAACGCATACCGAAAGCGAAAAAGCTTTTGAAGCTTCAAGTCGATACGGGAATCGATAAACGGACAATTATCTCAGGAATTGCAGAACATTTTGAACCCGAACAGATCATCGGAAAACAAGTAAGCGTTTTGGTCAATTTAGCGCCAAAGGCATTGCGTGGAATTGAGTCGGAAGGGATGATCCTGTTGGGCGAAGACCATGACGGGAAACTGGTATTTGTCATACCTGAAACAAAAATAAATAACGGCAGCGAGATAAAATAAAAATCCCATATGCAGCGAATCTTAGAAATATTAAGAAGAAATCGGTTCCTATTTACTTTTTTATTTTTAGAGACGATTTGTTTTGTCGTAATATTTTCGGATAACCCTTTTCCGTCGAGTTGGTTTCATGATACGGCGACGGAAGTTATGGGTTGGAGCCAACGAACGACCTCTCTAATTAACGATTTTTTTGATTTAAAGGACAAAAACAAACAACTCGCTACGGAAAATGCCCGTTACTTGTCAAATTCGTCCTTAGCATTTGTCAGTATGGATAGTTCTGCGTATGAGAATTTTGAACAGCAAAAAATTCCTGAAGACAAATATTTTAATTTTATTCCCGCCAAAGTTGTGGGCAATTCGGTCTACAAGAAAGAGAATACCATCATTTTGAATAAAGGACAAAAAGACGGCATCGTCAAAGATATGGGGGTTATTGGGCCAAATGGCGTTGTAGGAACCGTTGTCGGCGTATCGGAAAATTTCTCAGTTGTGATGTCGCTACTCCATAAGGCTTCCCTGATAAGCGCTAAGGTAATCCCTCATAATCAAGTGGGAACGATCTCATGGGAGGGCGAAAAAATAGAACAAACGACTATGCGCGACCTTCCCGCCCGCACGGGAATTCTCAAAGGAGACACAGTCGTAACAAGCGGTTTTTCGATGATGTTTCCCGAAGGGATCACGATAGGAACCATTCAGGATTACGGATTGGATCATGATAAGAGTTATTACAAAGCCGACATTTTACTCTCTACCGACTTTATGTCGCTGCAATGGGTCTACATCATTGATAATCTCAAAGCAAAAGAACAGCGAGAATTATTGGAAAGCAACATGATCTTCGAAACAAACGGAGAGTAATGTTAAGTAATGAATTAGAGAAGTTGAATTGTCTGAATTCAGGCTTTTCATTTATTGCAAATCTTCCGGAGCGAGCAAATTATTGATCATAGCATAAATTGTCAATCCGGATACGGTTTTAATATTTGTTTTACGGGTGATGTTTTTTCGGTGAGAAATTACCGTATGGATAGATATGAAATGTTTATCTGCAATCTCTTTGTTGGTCAACCCTTTGGCGACCGCCACCAATATTTCTTTTTCGCGCATCGACAAACCGCTTTTATCTTGAGCATTACTTCCGTCTTTTTGTTTTAAACTCAATAATTTTTTAAGCTTTTTTGATATTTTTCCGCGGTTGTCATAAATATCAATAGATCCGTCAAAACTTTTCACGGTCTCGTCATCGAAAAAAGTATAAAGAATCGCCACTAAGATCATGTCCGGATATTCAGTGAAAAAATTTCTGACGTCAAATTGCTTGTGAAACATGACCAACCCTGGATTCAAAAGAATAATATCCAAATTGATATCTTCAACGGCGTTTTTGAAAGATTGGTAATCGTCGAAACAATAAGCGATTTCAAATTCTTCCTCCTCTTTAAGTAGCGCCTTAATTCCCTGTTGCACAATTTGAGAAGGCTCAATAACGGCTATTCTGTATGTTTGCGCATTTTTCATTTGATATTTTTCTCAATGCGTTCTACTAAAGATACCAAAATCTTGTTTTCCAACAAAGTATGTTTATTGAGATCATTTTCCAACAAAAAAAGATCGACCAATATATTTTGACTTTCATGCGCTCCTGCATCCGGAGGCAAATATTTGATAATTATATTTTTAAGATCCGTCAGACTCTCTTCAATATCGCTATGATTTTTTTCAAATTCTTCAATACTGTAATTTTTCGATTTTTCGCCTGATAATAATGATGAAATATAAGGAAAAACCAATTTCTCTTCATAATTGAAATGCTCGACAACGTCGGCGATATATTTTTCACAAAATTTGTCAAACATATTTCGATGACGATTCTCCGTAATACTCAAAAGTTCATTAATTATCTGAGGAATACGAATTTCCAAATAATCTTTATGGGAATTTGTCAAATAAGCCGTCAAATCGTCCAACGGGATCTCCGTCAGCGTCTTTTTTTCAGGTAAATATTCGCTATGCGTATAGACGTTGCACACCAAAAGAAATAACGGCGTTGAAATATTATTTTGTTGACAAATTTGTTGAACGGTCGCTTCTCCAAATCCCAATTTTATTCCAAAACGAGGGAAAACATAGAGCAAGCTGAAATTGGAAAGCACCAAGTCTGCTAATTTCATATTTGCAGTAAATAAACTATGAGGCATTTTTAACGCGCTTTTATATTTGATACAAAGATACAATCTTATAATTAAATTGCCGTATCCTTATTTTTAGGGATATTTATCTTACATAATCCTTATTTCATGGGAGAATGCGTTTGACGAAAAACGGTTAAAATTACTCCCAATAGCTGGAATTATCCCAGCAATGCGTGCACAATTTACATTTCGGCAATCCAATTGTCTCAACAAGATCGTCCAATCTTTGAAATTGTAACGAATCAAGCTGGAGATGATTTTTCATTTTATTAATCATCAGGCTATATTGCGGCGTATCCGGATCGGAATAAGGTTGCAATAACTCATCGGTAAGCTCTTCCGTACCTTCGAT
This sequence comes from Bacteroidales bacterium, assembly GCA_031254805.1. GTDB lineage: Bacteria > Bacteroidota > Bacteroidia > Bacteroidales > WRLA01 > WRLA01. The sequence goes on along the minus strand of JAIRTP010000058.1, from coordinate 4,995 downwards.
ATCGCGAATCACTCTGCGGGCAAAAAGATCAAAAGAGGATCTGGAAGTTGAAAAATTAAGGAAAGTACAAGGATATAAAAGCGGCGGACAGGCAATGCGAATATGAACCTCTTTTACGCCGCATTCGCGTAATTTCACCACATTATCTTTCAATTGCGTTCCCCGTACAATAGAATCGTCCATGAAAGCAATTTTAGCTCCTTCGGTAATGGTTTTATTAGGTAAAAGTTTCATTTTCGCCACTAAGTCTCGCATCTCTTGATTCTGAGGCATAAAACTTCTCGGCCAAGTAGGCGTATATTTCACAAACGGACGTTCGTAAGGTATCTGTTTTTCATTCGAATAACCTATTGCATGGCCGATTCCCGAATCGGGAATGCCGGCTACGCAATCTATTTTCAATTCGTCCCTTCTTGCCAATGCGGCTCCACAACGATATCTTGTATCTTCCACATTAATTCCTTCATAATTCGACGAAGGATAACCATAATAAACCCATAGAAACGAACATATTTGCATTCTGTCGTTAGGTTCGATAATGGAGTTATAACCATCTTTGGAGACGCGGATAGCTTCGCCGGGGCCAATGTCGCGCACCGTATTGTAGCTTAAATTTGAAAAAGAACAGTTTTCACTGGCAACTACATATCCAAATTCATTTTTTCCAATAATAATCGGCGTTCTGCCAAATTTATCGCGACATGCGTAAATGCAAGTTTCCGTCAATATCAAAAACGAACAAGAACCTTTTATTGCATTGTAAACATTCTCAATGCCTTCTTTAAATGTGTTGCCTTTGTTGATTAAAATACAAATAATCTCCGTCGGATTGATGGTCGAATCGGACAATTCTGCAAAATGTATTTTCTCTTTTAAAAGCTGTTCGGCAATTTCATTAATATTATCAATTCTGCCGACCGTCGCTATGGCATAACGCCCTAAATGAGAAGTAATAGTAATCGGTTGCGATTCCATATCGCTAATGACGCCGATGCCAATTGTGGAACCGGAAAATTCAGGCAACTCGGATTCAAATTTGTTCCGAAAATAAGAACTTTCTATATTGTGAATAGAACGAACGAAACGTTCCCCGTTAAAAAATGCCATTCCGGCTTTTTTCGTACCTAAATGAGAATGATAATCCGTACCGTAAAACACATCTGTAACGCACTCTTTACGAGATATACAACCAAAAAATCCGCTCATAACTGTAAATTGGTTTTATGAAAAATAAAGTTGCAAAGGTAAAACTTTCTATTATAAAAAGAAGCGAAAATAATATTCCGTTTTTGAATCGGCATGCAGACAACTTTTTAATATTTTTCAATGATAATTTCTCAAGAACGAAAATATTCATCGTATCTTTGCTTTTTCTAAATTTAGAAACTGTAATTAGTTATGGCATATAATTTATTAAAAGGGAAACGGGGTTTAATATTTGGCGCATTAAATGACAAATCAATAGCTTGGAAAGTGGCCGAACGCGCTTATGAAGAAGGAGCTGCATTCGTTTTGACAAATACCTCCGCTTCCATTCGATTAGGGACAATAAACGATTTGGCAAAAAGATGCAATACCATTGTCATTCCGGCCAATGCTACCGATCCCCATGATTTGGAGAATTTGGTAACAAAAGGAATGGAATATTTGGGCGCGCCTTTCGACTTTGTGTTACATTCGATAGGAATGTCTCCCAACGTCAGAAAAGGATATAAATACGACGACCTGAATTATCAATTTCTAACTCAAACGCTGGACATATCGGCAGTTTCTTTTCATAAAGTATTGCAAGTTTGCCGTAAATACGACGCTATTAACGACTGGGGATCGGTCGTCGCGCTATCATACATAGCCGCTCAACGTACTTTGTACGGATACAACGATATGGCTGACGCTAAAGCTTTGTTGGAGTCTATTGCAAGAAGTTTCGGATATATTTACGGACGCGAGAAAAAGGTTCGTATCAATACGGTTTCCCAATCGCCGACTTTGACGACCGCCGGCGGCGGCGTAATGGGAATCGATAATTTGATGGATTTTTCCGAACGAATGTCGCCGTTGGGCAATGCCGATGCAAAAGAGTGCGCCGATTATATCATCACGTTATTTTCCGATTTGACGCGAAAAGTTACTATGCAAAATCTTTTCCACGACGGAGGATACTCAAGCATGGGAATGAGCTTGCAAGCCATGAAGATATATAACGAAGGTCTTGAATATCAGGATGTCAAAAACGACAAGACCAAGAAAAAATAATGCGCGATCATGTCCAATCAAAAGCAAAAATTGCAAGCCGGCGTTGTAGGCGCCATAGCCGTCGCTTTTGCCGCCATTTTATGGGGGTTAGACGGTGTTGTGTTAACGCCGCATCTGTTTAATTTAAACGTTATTTTTGTGGTTTTTATTCTGCATCTCATCCCTTTTATATTGATGCAACCGGTATTTTATAAAGAATATGTAGAGTTGGCGCGACATAATTGGAAAGAAATCGGAGGATTATTTTTAGCGGCTTTATTTGGCGGCGCATTAGGAACTGTCTGTATCGTAAAAGCTTTGTTTTTAGTTCATTTCAACCATTTGTCCGTCATAGTACTTTTACAAAAATTACAACCGGTTTTTGCTATTACACTGGCCGCTATTTTCTTAAAGGAAAAATTACATTCCAAATTTATTCTTTGGGCTGCGTTGGCGTTAATTGCCGGTTATTTTTTGACTTTTGAGTTCCATTTACCTGATTTCAATCACGACGGTACGTTAATACAAGCCTCTTTATTCGCGCTGTTAGCCGCTTTCGCATTCGGATCGTCGACTGTACTAAGTAAATATTCGCTCAATAATTTTAAATATACGACGGCGACTTTTTTTCGCTACGGCTTCACAACGCTCATTACGTTAGTTCTTGTTACAATTACTTGGCAATGGGGACAATTTGCCGTCGCAAGTCCGGAAAATTGGCTTTATATTATGATTATTTGCATGACTACCGGAAGCGGGGCGATATTTCTTTATTACTATGGGTTGAGACGGATCAGCGCCATGACTTCGACTATTTTAGAGCTTTGCTATCCGTTATCGGCCATTATTTTTGATTATGTTTTCAATAAGCAAACGTTGTCATGGATTCAATGGATTGCCGCCGCCATTATGTTATTGTGTATTTTGATGTTAAATAGCAAGAAGAATGTCAAACGTTGATGAAGAAAAAAAAATAATACGCAGTCAAATTCGTAAGTTGAAAGAATTATTACCGGAAGAAAAACGAATAGCAAAATCTAAACGCATATTAACGCAAGTTGAACAGCTATCTTATTTCCGTGAAGCATCCGCAGTCATGCTTTATTGGTCGATGGACGACGAAGTTTATACTCATGATTTTATTCGATATTGGGGAGATAAAAAACAGATTATTCTTCCGTGCGTTTCCGGCGATGAACTTTTACTGCGTCGATTCGAAAATATAGAAACGATGCGTAAGGGAGAAACATTCTCTATTTTCGAACCGAGCGGAGAACTATTTCAGCATCCCGAAAACATCGATTTGATTATTGTTCCCGGCGTAGCATTCGATCAAAGTAACAATAGAATAGGACGTGGAAAAGCATATTATGATAAGTTATTAAAATCCTCACAATCTTTCAAATTAGGAATTTGTTTTGATTTTCAGCTTCTTAAACATGTTCCAATTGATCAATACGACGTAAAGATGGACTTAATCATTTCCGGATAAATTTCTTCTCTTTGGAATAATATTTGTTGTACATTTGTAGACAAAAAAAAGAATATAAATTTAATAATAAAATAGAAGAATCATGAAAAAATTTGTCTTATTAATGCTAATCTCATTTATTGGTTTTTTTGCTTATACGCAAGATCTTATTTTAACTGATAAAACAGGATATATTATTGAAAATAATGAAAGATATGCTACTTATCAAAAAGTTGATATGTCGCAATCTCATTATTTCTATATGGAAAATCACACGGCTGATGATATAGAATTGACTCTTGCAGTAGAATTGGACAGAGAAAATTCCACAATCTTAGAAAATGATGCAGAGTTATCTGTTTGCTGGGGATTATGCAGTAATCCTTGGATATTTGGTAGATTGACTGAAACCGTTCCCGCCGATAACTCTATGGAGCTTAAATTTGATTATAATAATCCGACAAAAGAAGGCGTTACTATTTTGAATTGCACTTTTATAAACGAAGCGACTAAAGAAGAAGTATATACATTTACAGTTGAATTTACCGTGCTTGCCGCCGATTTTCTTATTGTTGATAAAACAGGAAATATTTTTGAAAATAATGGCAAATATGTCACGAATCAAGAGATTGAGTCCAGTAGATCGTATTATTTTTATGTAAAAAACTTCACCGATGAAGATGTATTTTTGACTCTTCTAGCGGAAGTTGATGAAGAAAATTCAACAATTTTGCAAGATAATGTAAGCTTATCTGTAGACTGGGGAACATCTGATAATACTCCTTGGTCATTTGAAGATTTACAAGAAACTATTCCAGCAAGAGGTTCTATGGAACTCAGGTATGATTATGACAATCCGACAAAAGAGGGCGTTACTATTTTAAATTGTGCATTTATAAACGAAGCGACTGAAGAAAAAGTATATACATTTACAATTGAGTTTACCGTAGGCGACTATGCAAATATTGATATGCCAGTAGTAAATCAAGTAAAAGCTTACCCAAATCCGGCTGCAAACAATTTCTACGTCAATTATGAATTTAATTCCGTAACAGATAATGCACAAATTACTTTAACGAATATTTTAGGCGTAGTTGTAAAAACAAAACCGTTAGATGGTCTCTCCGGAACTGCAAATATCGACGTCTCGGGATTACCGGCAGGCGTTTATTTCTATTCAATCAAAGCTAACGGTAAAATCGTTGAAACCAAAAAAATGATCATCTCCAGATAATCATATAAAAAAATAATCAAGAAAAAGCTATCCTATTTCCGGATAGCTTTTTTTT
>JAIRTP010000051.1 GCA_031254805.1 Bacteroidales bacterium | reverse complement strand
ATATTTCTCGCTGCCGCGAATATTTTTGCTCAATTGCTTTACTTGTTGACGTGGTATCAACTTTAACAGTTGATTAAACACCGGCTGTCCGCTAAAATTTGTATCTTTGCTCATTGGTCTAATTTTATTGTTTGATATCGCAAAATTAGCCAAAAAGGGCTGACTCCCATCATCGGAAATCAGCCCTGATTTTTTGCCCTCCCCTCAAAATGTTTACCGGACAGTAGTGAAAATTGATAAAGTTTACTATCTTATTTTTCTTGCTTAGCGATGCGGAATAAACAAGGTATAACATTTTTTTGAAATCCGAATGGGGCGTGATTTTCATAACCAGCGGTTCGGCAACTTGCGGTTATGAAGATATTGCCTTTCAGGCAAATTAGATTGCTTCGTCGCTTCGCGGCTCGTAATGCGATCTTTCCTTACGTTTTCCGCGTTATTCACTATTCATGATTTTCACATCCACCTGAGCCTTGAGAAAATTATCTCATTGCGTGTTCATGATAACTTTTTCAATAATCCATCTGCCTTTTCTCTTCAAACAGATGACTTTTTTAATATCTGTTGACAATGTCGCATTTCAAAAGTTGCGGCAAGAATAGCAAATAGTGATGCATAGATGAAGCGAAAAAACATCATGAACCACTAAGCGTTTACAATTGAACTCCTTCGGAGTTCGAATGATGAACAAGATATGCCCCACTCCGAGTTGAGGCTTCGCCTTGCAAGGGTTATCCCTGTTTAAGTCCTACGGACTTGTTATACTTTTTTCTGACTTTACAACTTTATCGACTTCACAAACTTCCGACTTATCCAAATTAGTGCGACAAATTTACTGTTTTTGTCCTTAATAAACTGGGGGTCAGCCCTTGTTTTTATACTTTTCTAAAGGCGGATAAGTCAGGACAAAATACCGGATTTTTGTTTCCCTGATTAATTTTTACCTGCCTTTACAAATAAGGTAATATTTTCATAAGCGTAGGTCGGCGACCTGAGCTTATGAAAATTGCTTCAGAAAAACTGTTATATCTTGTTTATTTTGTATTACTAAGCGCCGAAAAACAGAATTAAAGTCCTATTTTGTTCAATTCTTTTCTTAATTCGCTCCAATCGTTAGGTTTTGCTGCAATTTTTTTATCTTTATCCAACAAAAACATCATAGGCGTCGAGTAAACATTATACGCCGAAACAACCGAACCGTCCCAAATCTTTGCTTCTCTCACATTGATCCACTCAAAAGGATTGGTACTGATATATCGCTCCCATTCGCTCTCATCCTCATCAATAGAAACGGCTATTACTTCTAACTGATCATTTGATAATTTCCGTTTTCTTTCAACAATCTTTGGAAGCAATTGACGGCAATGCGAACAAGTCGAAGCATAAAAAACGATCAAAGTATATTCAGCATCAATTTTTTCTAACGGGATCGCTTCTCCTTCTTGATTTCGCACTGCAAAGGATGGAGCTTGTGTTCCGATCGTCAAATTTTGATATCTTTTTATACGCGTTTGAAGACGGGATTCAGAAGGATCGTCGCAATCCGAACTCATCCAATTCTCAGATAAATGATCCAAAACAAACACAAAATTATACTCTACCATCATGGCGGAGAAATATTCTACCATAAAATTCAAAACTTTCTCATTTTCAGATGAAGCGGCCAAAATTTTATCAATTGCCGTTATCATTTCTATTTGAAGTTCTTCATAAGATGCGTTCGGATTCATAAACATCTCCATGTATCGATTAGCTTTTTCAATATAGATATCGCTACGCAAAAGAGCTGTATCAGCCATATTGATTTTATAAAAAAAATCTTCCCGCATTACTTGACTTCGCGCGCTATTACTTAAATGCGCGCTCAAAAAGGGCGTCCGATAAACAGAAGCTAATTTTGCAGCGTAAGAATCCGGATAAAGCCGTTGCACGTCTTCTATTAATTCAATTCTTTGTTCTTGAAGTCGTTGATATTTCTGCGCCAACGTATCAAAAAACGGCTCATTTCTCGGATAACGTAAAATAGAGTTTTCCAATGCGCCGATGGCCTGCCATAATCCCTCATTGATACGCAAGAAGTCGTAGTAAATGGCATTTTCCTGAGAACGAATAGATTTCATGGCGTGTAACGGATCGTTCAAACAGATAGAAAGTTCGACTCTTTTCTCTTTGTCGCTTAGAATGATATCAGCTTTTTGTCGTCCCGATTGTATCGAATATAAACCTGCCGGCAATCCGGATTTCAATACAAAATGAAATTTTCCTTCGTTATTACGATGCGCCGTATCAATTAACTTCCTGCTTTCTCCCCAATAATCATATAAATAGAGCATTTGAATGGTATCCGTACAAGGAATCGCAACGGTCAGCGACTGCGCATATCCGTACAAAGGCAATAATGCCAACCATAAAATCGTTACTTTTGCAATTATTTTTTTCACATTCAGAAAATTTGACGCAAAAATACTCTTTTCTTGTTTAAATTTGATAAGTAATGACACAACGAATATCTCTCTTAAAAATTACAATCATTGTTTGCACATTCATTGCATTCTTTCCTGCTACTCAAGCTCAAATACCGACTTTAATTCCCGCTCCTCAACAAATGATTAAGCTCGAAGGAAAATTTCAGATGAACGAGCTTGTTCCTGTTTATCTTGATAAAAAATCCTCTACAGAAGAAAAACAAGCTGTTTGGCTCTTTTGCGAGAGTTATTATGAAGCTTTTGGAAAAGAATTAACCATTACCGACAAACAAAAAGTCGAAAAAGCCATTGTTCTTCGGAATCTAACTCATGAAAAGCCCAAAAAAAATCAAGACAAAGTCATTCTTCCTGTTGGAGATGAAGGTTATCAGATAAATATTTTTACCAACAAAATCGAAATTTTGGCAAATAGTAATGCAGGACTCTATTACGGTTCTCAGACGTTAATACAGATATTGCAGACGTCTTCTCTGTTCGGTTCCATTGATTGTATGACAATCAACGACGTTCCTTATTTTAAAAAACGAGGCTGGCGATATAGATATTCAAACAATAAAACGCCCGATTACAACTTCTTGAGAAATTTGATCAAATTATCTTCATATTACAAATATAACATAATTGATTTTTCTGAAAATCATTACGTCAAATCATTATCGGAGATGGAGTTGTTCTATCTTCAAAAATTCGCGGAAACATATTTTGTCGAATTAATTGTAGATCCGGCGCAAAAAGATTCTATTCAAGATTTTGTCATAGATAGTAAAGACGCTATTTATCCCGCCTTTCATCAATCTGCAGAAGCATTAAGTTCTAAAATCTCTAATAATTTTGAAGCGACATCGGGGATTGTCGTCCTTCCTGATTCTGAGGTATTGTTGATGGATAATTGGTATCTGATCCTCTTGGGAGCCGAGATGATGTGGCGCCCCATAAAAATCTCCAATAGAGAGCTATTTTTTCAAAGGCTTGATCAGTTTGACAAAGCTTTGAACGTCCAATTTTTCGGAACCGATTTTCCGTTGGTTGAGAAAATGCAGGAGATCGATTCGCTTCGACAAAGGAACTTAACAAACAAAGATTTTTGGCAAAAGGTCGCCTTTGGAGGAACGCAATACGTTGATAATATAAAATATATTGAAGATATTATCAACAAATCAGTTGAATTGGAAGAGTATTTGAGCTTTGTAACCACAGAATATCCGATAAAAAACGAAGCAATCGTTCTTTCGGAAATCTTTGCATTGCAACGCATTGAATTTATTGTTTTGAAAAATATTGCATCTGTGTCATTGCATCAATATCAAGCGGGAAAAGCGATTAATATCAAGGAGGCGTTGAAAATATTGGATATATTAGAAAAGAATATTACACATCTGCAAAATGCTCATGCGACTTTACTGAAAATAGAAAATCGCTCAGAATTTCCTGAGCGATTTTCTACGCAATATCTTGATCTTCTTAGCGAGATATCAAAACTTCAAAGTCAATTTTCCGAGTATTAATTAATCTTTCGCATCCAATAAAAATCTTTCTGCTTCAATCGCCGCCATACACCCGGAAGCCGCCGCCGTAATAGCTTGGCGGAATTGAGTATCTTGAATATCGCCTGCCGCAAAAACGCCTGGAATATTGGTTTGCGTCGAATGACCTTGAGTTATGATATATCCTTCTTGATCGACATGTATTTGATCTTTGAAAACATCGGAATTGGGATGATGTCCGATGGCAATAAAAACGCCGTCAACTGCTATTTCCGTGATCTCTCCCGCAGGTATATTTTCTACTTTTATTCCTCTCAATACCTTGTCAAATTTATCCACTTCGCCAAAAAATTCAACAATACGGCTATTCCATACAGGAATAATATTTTCGGTTTCCATTACGCGGCATTGCATTGCTTTTGACGCTCTAAGTTGATCTCTGCGGTGAATCAGATAAACCTTTTTACAAATTTTCGCCAAATAAGTTGCCTCTTCGCAAGCGGTGTCGCCTCCGCCAACCACCGCCACATCCATTCCCCGATAGAAAAAACCGTCGCAGGTAGCGCAAGCAGAAACGCCTCCGCCTCTAAATTCGCTTTCTGATTCCAATCCAAGCCATCTTGCCGTCGCTCCGGTTGCAATAATAACAGTTTTAGCCTCAATCACATGTTCTTCATAGTCATCGTCGTCAACCCACACTTTAAATGGCCGACTTGAAAAATCCGCTTTCGTTATCGTTCCTCTGCGCATATCAACGTCAAAATTCAACGCTTGTCGACGCATTTGCTCCATTAATTCTGCGCCGGAAATTCCATTTGGAAATCCGGGGAAATTCTCAATTTCGGTCGTTATGGTCAGTTGTCCGCCGGGTTGCATGCCCTCATATAACATAGGCTTCATATCGGCTCTCGCAGCATAAATTGCCGCCGTATATCCCGCCGGCCCTGATCCAATAATTAAACAATTGGTGAAACTGGTTTTCATTTTTTATATATTTTATTTATTAAAAAAGGGCGTAAAAACGCCCTTTTATTCACTACAAAAATAATGCAAATATATTCTCTATATTAATACTTAACGACTTTAGCAGATTTAGTCACATTTCCTTGAGTCACGCGTATTAAGTAAATACCTGCCGCTTTATTTGAAAAGTCCAAATCATTTCTATTTGAAGAAGTCACGAACTCTTGAATGCAGCGTCCATTAATATCAAAAATTTGAACCACTGCAGACGATCCTTCTTTCAAGTTAATATCAAGCATAGTATTACTTGTTACGGGATTCGGATAAACCATTATCATTTCTCTTTGATCTCCACGTTCAAACGGATCAATTCCGCCAACCGGAACGAAACCATTATAATAGAATACGCCCGCTCCATAAGTTCCTGCAAAAATGCCGAGATAGTTGGTATGGTTATCAGGATAATCTACTATTTTCATATCTCGCCCATTATACGTTCTGACTTCGTTTACGGCAGGGCGGTCCGTTGTTACTTGCGCTAACGTCATAACAGGAACATGTTTTAATTCCGGAGCTTGCATCCACCCTTCGCCTTCTGTTTTGTAATATAATCCAAATTCGGTTCCAATAATTTTATACTGTTCGCCGCCTTTAGATATTTTAGATATAAGAGATGCATAAGCGGGAGCTTTGGGCAGATTATTTTGTATCGAAGTAAATGAAACAGAATTTTCTAAAGCATTGTTGCTTTCGTATACATAATCATTGTTCCCATAATTACCTAATGTAACAATTACATTGTTTGAATTTGTCGGGTTGACGGCAATCGACGTAACGTATCTATTGTCAAAATTATGAAGGAACAGCGTATCCAACTTGCATGAAGCGCTGTCAATGATAGCCGTTGCAGAGTCATTGGCATATAGTATATTGGAAACTCTATAAATATTCCCTTTAACAGAACCGATAAATAGATGATTTCCATCATCTGAGACGGCAAAACAACTTGCCGAATCTCCCTGATTCAAATATGCAATTTTATACCATGATATCAAATTTCCCATATTCTTCAAATCTACGGCCTCTTTCGTCATCCAAATTGTTCGTTCTTGTCCATAGAATAAACGATTTTGTACAACATCGGGATATCGTCTTGTTTCTCCATTCTTAATATCATCTCCTTCCTCCAACTCATATCTCATAGGATATTCAAGGGTTTTGCTTCTGGGGAAGACAATCCGATCCTTTTCAATAAAATTTTCTCCGTAAACGGCCTCAAATTCAACCGTATCAACAGTATATTTTACATTGAATGTTTCCCACATCAACATTGGCCTATTATATTTGTTATCTTTACGCATATCTTCCGTCAACCATTGTTCAGCATTAGCGTCAGCCGGTTGATAAGAATATCCTCGATCATTACTCCGCCTTACTTCGGAAGATCCAGATAGCATATTTGTATAGATGTAGAATCGTTCATCAATCCACGAAGCAAAGCACGGACCTGCTTTTCCTTCATTGATAAACAACCTTGTTCCCGTCTCTATCGACCAATAAGGTCTTGCATTCGTAGCGAAATTAGTGCTATCGCCAATAGCTTGCGCCCCTAATGTAGGAGTAGCGCCTATAACGCCTTGTTTGTTATGAGGAGCAATATGGGAAAACGATCCGGATTCAAAATTTCTATTTTTCTCATAACTCATAAAATATTTCTGGAAAATGCTAATAGTTATCAACGCAACACCTCCGTCGGTTACCACATAAGCATTTCTAAAATCGCTTCCCAGAGAACTTTCAAACAGGAATACATCATGTACATTACTATGTAAATCACCCATCAAAGCTTTGAGACCGAAATCATAAAATCCTGTTTCAGAATATTTTACGCCTTGCCAAACTTGTAAAGACACTATATATACGCCTCCTGTATTCAAAGGATCGACAAAGATTTTATTAATGCTATTGCCATTACCCCCCAATGGATCCAAATCTCCTGACGCTTGGATTATTTTACGCCATGTTTGCCCTCTATCGCCCGAGACGTAAGCGCCTGCCAATTTCCCATCCCTTCTTGATACTGAGATATATACTGTATCGGGATTAGAAGGAGCGACAGCAACTGCTATATTTTCAATATTTGACAAATTCGGATCAAATACCGCGCCTTCAAACTTATCGCTTCCCAGAGAACTTGATACATAACAAAAACTTCCAAAATCATTAATTAAACTTGTTATCACACAATTTTCTCCCGAAACATCAATATCTGTCACTTTTGTATCAAATACCATATTACCAACAAAAAACTCGACATCGTCAATTAAAATATGGTCGCCTGAGGTGTTCTTGAAAAAGATAACAAATTGTCCCATATTTTGTTGATTCGAAAGAGATTTAACATTTAGGCTATGAAAAGTCCATGTATCCGAATCAACTTTTATATAATCTCCGGAATATGCATAGTTTTCCTCATTTTCCCTGTCGTTTCCATTCCAAACGCCCACTCTTACTTCTCCTTGTCCGCGTACCCAAAATTTGATGCTATACTCGTGGTCTGCAGTAATTTTGAATGAGGTTGTTGAAAATCGTTTAGGAGTAGACTCTACGTTAGTTAATTGACAAGAATAAGGATCGCTATGATAAATGTTAGACCTTGCTATTATATCATTCCCTGAGGTTGTAACTATGCCATGCCATCCAACTGCTCTTCCGTTACTATTCCATTCCGAAAAATTCGCATTCATCAATATGTTAACCTCGTTATATCCTGTACATAGCGACCAACCTGAACCGTTCCAATATCTTAACCCTTTATCGGTTGCCACATATATATGATCCTGACCACCTTTTGTGTGGACTGCAATTTTATTAATCGTTCCCCATTCCGTAGTTCCTTCCAAAATTTTAAAAGGAGCGCCATTTTCAGAGACCCAGATTCCTTGCGCCGGAAAATCTCCACCGGTACCCGCATATAATTTTTTAGAATCGGAAAAGACTAAACTTGTAACAAAAAGATTAACGTCGCCCTCAACATTGACAGGGCCCCACTTATCTCCGCCGTTTGTCGATTTAAAAACTCCGCCATGTTTCGAGCCTACATAAATCACTTTTCCGCTTAAATCTTCCGATACAATAGAGGTAATAGGACCTGCCATATTGTTTGGCCCAACATGTTTCCAACTCATACCATCGGTAGATTTTTTATTAGTTTCAAAATTAGCCGCCTGCATTTGTGCAGCTTTTACGTCGTTCAAGTCAATCGTTCCTGTTACCTGATTTGCTTGAATTCTCTTAAGTTCATCTCCATCTTGGTTCTCAAATTGTCCTTTTTCTGGAGAATTTGCAGCATTATTGGCAAAAGAATTTATCGAAAAACCTAAAATAGAAATGCCAAAGAATAATGCTAAAACATTGACCGGTAAACCTTTAATCTTCATGTCGTATTATTTTATTTATACAATTATTAATTCACTCTAAAAAGTGGCACAAGTTACGAAGAATATTAATATAAAAGTTCCTTTTTCTAAATTTTAGCAAAAAAAGTTTCCACTCCTCTATTTGTAATATGATCCGTTTTCATATTTTTTTGATTATAAATATTTTAAAAAGAATATGAAATTTCATGTCAAAAAAATCAAATTCTACGGTAAAGGGATAAGAATATTATCTAATTTTGAGGCGTTTTTTATGTGTCACCATTTTAAATGATTTTACTTGAACATAATTGAAGGCGTTGTAATACGTTCCACCGGAAGTTGGTATAGCGTTCTTACTCAAGACGAAAACGTTATTAATAGCAGATTAAAAGGTATTTTTCGCACCAAAGGCATTAGAACTACAAATCCTATTGCCGTCGGAGATCATGTGGAAATTGCTCTTTCGCAAAAAGAGGATGAAAATGTTATCACAAAAATTTTACCGCGCCGAAATTATATGATACGCAGAGCAACCCGCCTTTCAAAAGCGTCTCATATTATCGCCGCCAATTTGGATTGCGCATTTTTGATCGTTACCTTGGCTTCCCCACGCACCTCTTTGGGATTTATTGATCGTTTTTTGGTTACGGCGGAGGCGTATCATATTCCTTCTGTTTTGATTTTCAATAAGATCGATTTGCTTGTTACGTCGAAAGAGATAAACCGTTTGAACGAGATTAAACACATCTATACTTCCATCGGTTACGCTTGCTATGAAGTTTCTGCATTGACGGGAGCAGGAATCGAAAATGTAAAGCAAGATATAATAAATAAGGTATCGCTTTTCTCGGGACATTCGGGCGTTGGAAAATCTGCGCTGATCAACGTTATTGAGCCTCAACTATTTTTAAAAACCGGCGCCATATCGGAATATCATCAAAAAGGGATGCACACTACTACTTTTGCGGAGATGCTTCCGTTGTCGTTCGGCGGATTTATTATTGATACGCCCGGCATCAAAGAATTTGGAATGATCGATTTAAAAAAAGAAGAAGTATCGCATTATTTTCCCGAAATGGCCGCCTTGATTCATCAATGCGCTTTTCATAACTGCACGCATACGCATGAACCAAATTGCGCTGTGAAAAAGGCCGTCGAAGATGGGACGATTAGTGAAAGCAGATATCAAAATTATTTATCGATCTTGAACGACGAATCGTTTTATATCGCCGATTGGAAGAGATAATTTTTTTGATTTCATTTTTTCACGGAAGTTTGGCAGCGCAGCTTCTATTCTTCTTTTTCCTTCAACATTTTTATAATATAAGCGGGCGTAATGATCTTTAAAATAAACGCCCACAGCAGCGACGCCACGACGGCTATTACAAAGTTTATTAAAGCGTTCAACGGAATATATTTTGATCCTAAACTGATAAAAATAACTCCTGCGATAAATAATGCCGTTCTTAGCCAATATTTTATGTCGATTTTTAGTTTGAACACTTTGTAAGCGATGAAAATCTGTATAATAGCCGTTACAAACTGCGTCGCCAAGCTGGCGTAAGCAGAACCCGCCGCCATAAGTTTCGGAATCAAAATAAAGTTTACGGAAAGATTTACAATGATCCCTATTGACGCTACAATATTCAATTGTTTCAAGCTCCCGTTGGCCGTCAACAAAGTTCCAAAAACATACGAAGTGGAAATAGCAATAAACCCCCATATTAAAATTCTGAAAACATCGGCGGCAAGATCTGCGCCGTTATCATACATCAGATTCATCAAATCGGAAGAATAAAAAGAGCAAATTACGGAAGCAATGACGGAGATCGTGATCAATATAGAAAACGCCAATCCGACAATCTCTTTCAGATTTTCTTTTTGTTTTATGTAACGAGAAAACATCGGCAAAAGAAAGAAACTCATCATATAACTCGCCATGGAAAAAACATCCAAAATTCGATAAGCCATTGCATAAATTCCCGCCTGATACTTGCCGCATTCAGGCAACATACGTTCAATCAAAACCGCATCAATTCGATAATGGAACGACATTAGCAAAGAAAGTAACGCATAGGGAAAAGCCTGCCGGACAAGTGAAAACAAAAATCGTTTGTTCCACGAAAAACGCTGCAATTTCGTTTTTGGGAAAACCACGATCGAAACGACAATTGAAGTAATGATATACGCCGCAGTTTGAGAATACACAAACCATTCTATCTTAAACGGAACGAAGGCATCCCCGCCCCATAATAAAACCGAACAAAACAAAATCATCAATCCTTTGTCCATAATCGAAATAATGCTGTCGGTCTTAAACATCATCATTCCGGTTATATTCGATCTCATATAAAGTATATAAGAAGCCAAAATCTGATTAAATCCTAAAAAGATCAAAAAATAAAATTGCCGACCGTCATAACCTAACGCAAACGCTAAAATAAAAAGTACAACCGCATATACAAGAGAAAGAATCAACTTCAACGGTAATACGCGCGAAATGATTTTTTGAAGAATTTGCGGACTTTGAGATATGGTTCGTTGATTATAATTCGTAATCCCAAAATCAAGAATCATATTGAAAATCAAAGAAAAATTAAAAATGGCAAAGTAAAAACCAAATTCTGCCGGACCGACTACATTTTGGACTGTACGGTCAATACCAAGAACCCAAATAGGTTTTATAATGAAATTAAGCAACAGAATCAATCCGACGCCTGTTAAAAACTTCTTTTTCATTCCATTTACTTGAAAAAACAACAGAAAGACAGTTTTATCGCTTTATCTTTTTTTGTCAATTATATTTTCCTAACTTTGCGGCAAAAATATTAATAATTTAGACTTAAAGAGACTATATTTTGAAAATAGTTGTTAACACCAGACTTTTATTAAAAAACAAATTGGAAGGAATCGGCTGGTTTTCTTATGAAACCATAAAATATATTACTCAAAATCATCCCGAACATGAATTCATCTTCGTTTTCGATCGTCCTTATGATGAAGAGTTTATATTTTCGGACAATGTAAAACCCGTTGTTTTGTTCCCGCCGACGCGACATCC
Source organism: Bacteroidales bacterium (assembly GCA_031254805.1). Classification (GTDB taxonomy): domain Bacteria; phylum Bacteroidota; class Bacteroidia; order Bacteroidales; family WRLA01; genus WRLA01. Next base: position 29,672 of record JAIRTP010000051.1, on the reverse strand, counting down.
TGTGTTGCAATATATTTGGTTTGAATTCGGCATAACCCATCTTTTAAAGAAAACGCGACCCGATCTTTTTCTGTCAACGGACGGTTATCTCTCTTTACGAACAAAAATTCCTTCTATTACAGTTATCCACGATCTGAATTTTGAATATTATCCGCAAGATGTGAGTTGGGCAAATCGCAAATTTTTTAAAAGATATTTCTCTAAATATGCAAAAAAAGCGGTACGGGTCGGCACTGTGTCGGAATATTCGAAAAACGATATCGTCAATCTATATCAAATTAATCCGGACAAAATCGACGTTATATATAACGGCGTCAATAAAGCTTATACGCCGCTTTCCGAAGAGGAAATCGCCGATGTGCGCAACTCTCTGACCGGCGGCGAGCCTTATTTTATCTATATTGGGGCATTACGGCCAAGAAAAAACTTAAAAACGCTTTTCAGGGCTTTTGACGCCTTCAGAAAAGAGAGCGACAGTCATATAAAATTGGTGGTCGTCGGAGATAAAAAATGGCACGGCCAAGAGATGCAACAAACGTATGAAGCCATGCAACATAAGGATGAAGTCATTTTTACCGGAAGCCTTACTTCGGATAAATTAAGAGAAGTTTTAGGCGCCGCTTTGGCGCTTACATATGTTTCATATTTTGAAGGTTTTGGCATTCCAATCGTAGAGGCGTTTCAAGCGGGCGTTCCCGTTATTACCTCCGATATTACTTCCATGCCTGAAGTTGCCGGCGACGCCGCTTTGCTGATCGATCCATTTAGCAGAATCAGTATTACCAAAGCCATGTTGAAAATAGCAAGCGACAATGATTTAAGAAAAGACTTGATCGCTAAAGGACATCGACGGGAAGATGTGTTCACTTGGGAAAAATCCGGCAAGCGTTTGTGGAATTGTATTGAAAAAGCATTAAAATCATCATGAATATTTTACTTTTAGGATCCGGCGGGCGAGAACACGCCTTCGCATGGAAAATAGCGCAAAGTCCGAAAACGGACAAATTGTTCATCGCATCCGGAAATGCGGGAACAAGATCAACGGGAGAGAATGTAACGCTCAATCTTTCAGATTTTGAATCAATAAAAGACTTCGTCTTAAAAAACGACATACAAATGGTCGTCGTCGGACCTGAAGCTCCTTTAGCGGATGGATTGGGAGATTTTTTCGCCAATGATGAAAAATTGGCAAGTATCGCCTTCATCGGACCTCGGAAAAAAGGAGCCTTATTAGAAAGCAGCAAAGATTTTGCGAAAGAGTTTATGCAAAAACATGCCATTCCTACCGCCGCTTATCAGACTTTTACGCCTGATACGTTACAAGAAGGATTGCAGTTTTTAAAGACATTACAACCGCCTTATGTTTTGAAAGCAGATGGATTAGCGGCCGGAAAAGGCGTCGTAATACCCGCGACATTGGATGAAGCAAAGCACGAATTGCAAGCGATGTTGTCGGGAAAATTTGGAACGGCGGGTTCTAAAGTGGTCATAGAGGAGTTTTTAAAAGGGATCGAACTCTCCGTGTTTATCCTTACGGATGGGAAAGATTATCTGTTACTTCCGGAAGCTAAAGATTATAAACGTATTGGAGAAGGCGATACCGGTCCTAACACGGGAGGAATGGGTTCCGTGTCTCCTGTGCCTTTTGCAGATAAGAATTTCATGCAAAAAGTTGAAGAACGCATCATCAAACCGACAATGTCGGGTCTGCAAAAGGAAAATATTCCCTACGCCGGATTTATATTTTTCGGGTTGATGAATGTCGACGGCGATCCTTACGTGATCGAATATAATGTCAGAATGGGCGATCCTGAAACGGAATCGGTTATTCCTCGCGTAGAATCCGATCTGGTTACGCTTTTCGAAGCCGTCGTTCAACATGAAATTGCAAACGCTTCCATTCGTATCAAACCGGAAACGGCCGTATCGGTCATGTTAGTTTCCGGCGGATATCCAGACAGTTACGAGAAAGGAAAGATCATGACAGGAATAGAAGAAAACGACGATGTGATTTTATTTCATGCGGGAACAGCTTTGAATGCAAACAATCAAGTCGTCACTTCCGGAGGACGCGTTATAGCGGTTACCGCTCTAGCGTCGACAATAGAAGAGGCTTTAACGAAAAGCTATAAAAAAGCAAATGAAATAAAATTCGACGGCGTCCATTTTAGAAAGGATATTGGAAGAGAATGGAGAAAATAATTAGAGATCAATGATCTTTTCAATATAATAAAGCGTCTTTGTTGATATATCATTTTATGAATTGACAATATTAGTCGCAACGAGCGCATAAGAAAAATAGAAAATTATTCTAAATGAAAATACAATGGAAACCCGGAACTATGGTCAATTCGTTGCCGGTCGTCATGGTCAGTTGCGGAGCTTCTCCCGAAGAGTATAACATCGTTACTGTTGCATGAACAGGAACTACCTGCGCCAATCCGCCGATATGCTATATCAGTCTTTGTCCGGAACATCTCCCTTATGAAGTCATCATAAAAAAAACCGCTGTCTTGTTATCAATCTAACGACAAGAAAATTAGCTTTTTTCACTGATTGGCGCGGCGTAAAATCCGGTAGAGATCATGAAAATTCTCCGAAATGAATCTCACGCCCGCTCCATCCACAAAAATTTCCGCTCCAATTATTGCGGAATCGCCTATCAGCATCGAATACGAAATGAAAGAAATCACTGAGCAAGGTTCTCATCACATGTTTTTAACTGAAGTGGTCAACGTACAAGCCGATAGCGCTTTTATCAATAAAAACGGCGCATTTGATATTTCAAAACCGAACTGATCTCTTATGCCAACGGAACGTATTTTAAATTAGGAAAGACAATAGGAAAATTTGATTTTTCCGTGATGAAAAAGAAGCGTAAAGATTGCAAATAACAAAACTCTTAAAATTTCACTTTTGGGAGATGCGAAACCTTAATAATATAAAGACGGCTGAAATGAAATTCGACGAAATCAAATGAAATTCAGCGTAATCAAAGGCAATATCTTCATAACCGCAAATCGCCGACTCGCGGTTATGAAGACGACATCCTATTCGAGACTTGGGTAAATTTTCATTAAATTCCTATTTTAATTCTTCAACGCGGCGATCTCTCTTATCGCTTCGATAGCGGCGTCAATGTCGCTTTCAGTAGAAAATGGCCCTATGCTCAAACGAACAGTTCCATGCATATGGATCGTGCCGATACGCTCATGAACTTTGGGAGCGCATTGCAATCCTGTACGAGAGGCGATATCATAATCTACATCCAGCATCATACCAACATCGCCCGCTTCAAAACCGTTAATATTAAAACTCAAAACAGGATTTTGATTGTTTGCATCCACTGCGCAGTAAGTAGTAACGCCGTCGGTATTTTGCAATGCAAGGCGTAATTTATCCCAAAGCGCCAACTCTTGCTTATGCAATTTTTCTATTCCCTGTTCCTGCACCCATTTTACGCCGGCATTCAATCCTGCAATTCCGACAAGGTTCAATGTACCCGCTTCCAAACGATACGGATATTCTTCCAAATGCGCCGGATAAGCCGATCGGACGCCCGTTCCGCCATAACGCGTATGACGAATATTTATTCCTTCGCGCACATAAGAACCGCCGATTCCCGTCGGCCCCATTAAACATTTATGACCGGTAAAAATATATACGTCAATATTGGAAGCAACCATATCCACTTCAACTGCTCCAGCTCCCTGACTACCGTCTACAACAAAAATAACGCCTGCTTCTTTACATACTTTGCCGATTTTCGAAAGCGGCTGTATTGTTCCGATCACATTGGAGCTATGCGTGCAGACGACGAATTTTGTATTAGGACGTAACGCTTTTTTTATGTCGCCGGGATCGACGTATCCCGCTTCATCGAAGGGAACGTATGTTACGTCGATAATTCCTTGTTGTTGCAAGCAATATAACGGACGTAATACGGAATTATGTTCCAGCATAGTCGTAACTACATGATCGCCTTTTTCCGCCAATCCTTGAATAATAATATTGAGTGAATCGGTAGCGTTAGAGCTAAATGTCAAACGATTAGGATCTCCTCCCCCATGAAATATATCCATTAATAATTTTCTGGTATTAAAAATAATCTCTTCGGTTTCGATAGCCGCATCAAAGCCCGAACGTCCCGGATTAACGCCATGTTTTCGATAGAAATCCGACATAAAACTATAAACCACATCCGGTTTGGGGAATGTCGTTGCAGAATTATCTAAGTAAATCATATTATCTCTGTTTTTTTAATTGTTCTAAAATCAATCTTCGTTTTCTTCGTCAAATACCAAAGCGTCCGCCGTCAATTCGGCAATTGTTTTAATCTTGACGCCTAACTTATACGTATGATTCAATTGCGACAGTTGATCTACGCAGTTATGACAAGGCGTCGCCACAATCTTTGCGCCCGTAGCGCGAATTTGTTCCGCTTTAATCTCTCCGATTTTCAAACGGCGTTCGTTATATTCGCTCATAGCTAATTGTCCGCCTCCGCCTCCGCAACAAAAATTATCCGTTCCGCACGGATTCATCTCTACGAAATTAGCGACAGAGTTTTTCACCGCAAAACGGATTTCCGACAACAATCCGCCATTACGAACTAAATTGCACGGATCATGAATGGTAACCAATTCCTGATTACGATTTTTGTCTAATTTGATCTTACCGTTTCGGATATAAGAATTGATCAACTCAACAACCGTCGCGACTTCAAAGTCATAAGGATGTTTCAAATAATTCGGCCCTTCCCAACGATTGACGCGAGAACCGTGTCCGCATTCTCCCAAAACCAAGAGTTTACTTTGCATATTATACATCTCGTCATGCAAACGCTTAGCAATTTGCCCGGCTTGCGCATTGTCGCCGTTAAATATGCCGTAATTAGTCACATCGTACATATTAGTCGAAATCGTCCAACTCTCTTTGGCGGCATAAAAAATAGTCGCCATAGCGGAAATCGAAAGCGGAAAGAATTTCGGCTCTCGCGGATTCAACGTATACAGAACCTTTTTTTCTTTCTCATTCAACGGAATACGCGCATTTTCTCCATATTCGTCTATCAACTCTTCTTCGAGCCATTCAATCGTATCCACAAAATCCCCCACAGGAATTCCCATATTATTGCCCGTATCAAGAGCCGCGTTCACAGTGGCTTGCAACGTGTCGGGAACTAATCCCATAGCCGCCAACATTCTCCGTCCAAAATGGACGACGTATGAGATATCAACTCCGATAGAACAATGTTTCACGCAACGTCCGCACATTGTACATGCGCCGAAGAGCATATCGACCATCTCTTTGACCGTTCCCTCGTCGAGTTCTTTGGCATTGACCAAAAACGGAGCTATTTTTCCCGTCAAAGTGCAATACCTTCTATATAGCGACGATACCAATTCCACCTTTCTGGCAGGAATAAACCGATTGTCGCGCATTGTTTTATAATACATGCAACTCTCGCCGCACAAGCCGCAATGCACGCAAGCGTTCAAATGAGTAACCAACTTGCTGTCAGGCGGCATCTTCAAAAGCCGGACAGCGTCGTCAATTTGTTTTTTTGTCAATTTTTCCATAACCGTTAATCCATTTTTTGAGGAGGCCATGTGTTACGCCAGCCATAGAAAAAGCCTAAATGATAACGCGCCGCAAAGAAATATATCACATGACGCAATTTTCCAACAGGAAGATATAATAGCAATAAAGATACTTCTATGTAGTAATAAATTGCCGCCTGATAAGCAAAAATCAGATAGAAAATCGTAACAATATGAAACAACGTTGTCAATAAATTAGAAATAAAATCATCGACATTTGATAGATCTCTTAATTTTCCGGAGACCATTCTTTTGATAAGAAGCGATAATCCGGATATGGCGGATACGAGTAATATCACAACGCACGTCCATGTAAGCCATTCAGGAAATATTTTTGGATCGACAAAAAAGAAGACTACAAACAGCGCTATACTCAAAAAAGTTCCTATGTGAAGAAAAATCCCGGACGTAAAGGCCGGAATGTGCAAGTATGCAGACTCTTTATTATTCGGCATCATGGCGAGGGTATAAGAATAGATCTCCGCCCTCGTCACATTCCCGCTTTTTCGGGATAGATCTTTAGGTTTTCCCAACCGTATCAGCCTAAAAAAATGCCACAAACAAGCAAGGACGCATATTCCTAGGCATCCCAAACTCAGATATTGGTACCAATACATAAATTTATATTCTTAAAACAGGCTTATACGCAGCCGTCCGGCTTAGGTAATCCGGCAATTCGGCAAGCTCCACGCGCAGGCCCTAATGGAAACAATTCGTAAATATCTTTTAATTTCAATCCGGTTTCTTTACAAATAGTGCGTATCATCGGCGCATTACCTTTTTCTTCATAATTACTTCTAATAATGCGTACAACCGCCCAATGCTGATCGCTCATATCAATGCCGTCTTCTTGGGCAATTTGTTTTGCTACCTCCTCGCTCCAGATTTCAGGGTTTGTCAAAAAACCGTCTCCGTCAAATTTCAATTCTACCATAATATTTTATCAGTTCTAATTATTTATGAGAAAAAATTATTCTTCCATTTTTTCCATGATCTCATCTATTGTCAACAAAGAATCAGGCAAAACAAAATCGGGACACAAATTTAATGCCTTTTTTGTTTGAAATCGTCTGCATTTTTGGAATCCGTTGGGCGAGTCGTCAATACAAAATGTCGTTTTGTAATATTCTTTTTGCGCTTCATCTTTCAAAAATCCAGAAAGATGAAGCAATTGACACCCACAGGCATTAGGGCATTTTTCCTGATTACTTGTTTTATCCATCAAATACCAATAGAATTACGAGGCACAAAGATATATATTTTTTCATTCAACCCTTGCAAAAAACGTTAATATGAAATAATAACATGTCTGATCTCTAAAAAATCATTCGCGAAGCGAAAAAAAATACAGCACAAATTTTGTATTTTTGTGTCTTGATATTTTATAAATCTATAATAAGCGATAAATATATGTCTGTTCTCTCTCTAATTTTTAGCATAATCTATATTTTATTAATTGCAGGCACAATATTAGTGGTGGTTTCCGAAAATCGCACTCCTACCAAAACGGTTGCATGGCTTTTGGTTTTGGTGTTTTTACCTGCAATCGGTTTGATCTTTTATTTTGTGTTCGGACAAGACAGTCGAAAAAAACGACACAGCGACGCGTCTTATCAGAAATTTTCCCGCGAAGTTCTCTCCTGCCTTGTGCAAAATCCCAGTCAAGTTGATTTTGAAATACATCAGCACAAGGTACGAAAAGAATATACCACATTAATCGACCTGTTAGAAAAAAGCGACGATTCACGTACGACGTACGGAAATGACGTAGAGGTAATTACAATAGGAAAGCGTAAATTCGACGCATTGGTCGAGGATCTGGAAAATGCAAAACACCATATACACATGGAGTACTTCTATTTTCGGAAAGATGAAACAGGCAAGAAGATAAAAGAGATATTGATGCGAAAGGCATCCGAAGGAGTAGAAGTACGATTTATCCATGAGAATATTGCCAATATTGCCGTATCTCCGCGATTTTATAACGAAATGAAGAAATCAGGGGTCGAAGTGGTCGCCTTTTCTAAAAGTACGCTTCCGTGGATCAGAAGACAGATAAATTATCGGAATCACCGAAAAATTGTCGTCATCGATGGAAAAATCGGCTACACCGGCGGCATGAATATCGGCAACGAATATGTCAACGAATGGCGCGATACGCACTTGCGTATTATGGGACAAGCGGCGCATGTATTGCAATCATCGTTTTTGTATTACTTTTTTTGTTCCGACGGAAAACAAATTACCGATTTCAAACCTTATTTTCCTCCATATGAGAATTATTCCGACAATTTAATGCAAATTGTCCCCGAATCTCCGGCTTCGCCTTGGCCGTATTTGTTGCTTTCGATAATACACATTATTAATATTACTCAAAAATACATCTATATTCAAACGCCTTATTATTTACCGTCGGAGTCGCTTTTGAAAGCGTTACAAACCGCCGCGTTGCGAGGAGTCGACGTTCGAATCATGTTGTCGCACAAATCGGATTTCTTTTTTATGGATCCCGCCATTCATTCATATTACGAGGAATCGTTGCTTGCAGGAATTAAAATATATGAACGCCACGATACGTTTATTCATGCAAAAACGTTAGTCGCCGACGATTATCTCTCTGTAATCGGCTCCGCCAATATGGATTTCAGAAGTTTGGAGTTAAGTTTTGAGATCAACAGCTATATTTACGACGAAAAAATTGCCGCTCAAAACAAAGATATATTTATTCGAGAAATGGAATTATGCGCCGAATTGACGCTTGCAGCGTGGAAAAAACGTCCTTGGTATAAGAAATTTGCCGAATCGGTGATGAGATTGTTCAGCCCGTTATTATAAAAATCAATTGAAACCGCCTTTTATCATTAGCCTGAACGAGGCGGTTAAAAGTCAAAAATCAGCTATTTTATCCTTGTTACAATATGCTTGCCGTAACGCGGGTAATGAACTTAAAAAATAACCTTCGCCACGCCGTCGTGATCTTCATAGCCTCAGGCCGGCGACCTGAGGTTATGAAGATATTACCTTTGACCACGCCGAACTTCGTTTGATTTCGTCGAATTTCATTTCAGGCAACCTTGTATAGCAAAAAACCACGCATCTCTTACAATGTTTTCGGTTGATTTTACAAATAATTATTGCTTAATCAACTTCGCATTGTAAAAAATATCGCCATTTATAATTCTCAAAAAATAAGCTCCGGAAGGGTAAGCGGACAGATCAATAGTCATATTTTTTTGATCCATTGTTCTCGTCATAATCTCGCGTCCGGTCATATCGTACATTTGAATGACAGAACCCAAAGGAATACCTTCGTTTTCTAAAGTAAAAATACCGATTGTGTTTGGATTGGGGTAGACTGCTATTTGATTTTCATCGATTTCGTTGATAGATATCGGAGAAACGACGATATAGCTGTTAATTTCTTTTACATCAGAGCCAAATTCATTGGTAACAGTCAACGAAACCGCGTATTTTCCTTCGTTCGGATAAGAAATCGTTGGATTTCGTTCACTGCTTGTCGCCGGCAAACCTCCTTCAAAATTCCATTTCCATTTGGTAGGATTGTTCAAGGATAAATCTTTGAATTTTATTGACTCCAATATTTGGATATCCGTTTTGTCTGCTTCAAAATCGGCGACGGGCGTTGTTCCTACTTTAATATAATTGTTTTTTGTAATCACATCCGATCCGTATTCGTTTGACGCCGTTAATTTTACGGGATAAGTTCCGGCTGTTTCATAGCGAATTACCGGATTTCGTTCGGCGCTGGTTGCCGGCGTCCCGCCTTCAAATTGCCATGCCCATTTTGTGGGATTGTTCGAAGATAGATCGTAAAATCTGACCTGCGAGCCAATATGAACGGCTTGTATATCAGAATTAAAATCGGCTTTAGGTTTCATTGCAAATTTGACTTCAAAAGTCATGGAATCGCCTACGGCGCTGATATTTCGTATCTCAATACCGCCAGAAGCGCCGTTTGAAAGCAGGCAAGCGGGATTGCTTGTTGCCGTAAATTCGGTTCTTCCGACATCTGCCGAAAAAAAGGCGTCGTTGATTCTGCCGTCTTCATTAGGATAATCTTCATCAGGGCGAAAGACATATATTTCATCCGGAGGTCCTTCGGAATTTCCCCAAAGATCGGGCTTTATCCTGTAAATGATCAATCCGCTACCCGACAAATTTTGATCCCAGAAGATATTGTTATCGCGAAATTCAACCGTAAAAAATTCATCGTTAGAATTTGGAGAAAGTATTTTATAAACGGTTTTTGTATCGTGCCATACTGGATAAATGGTATAGACGCCCGAGGATGTAATGACCGGAATATCATCGATCCAAGCGCCATATTTATGTTTCATATAGGCGGCGGTAGATTGCGGCGGATAGGTGTTGCTTGCCATAATGTCCCATTTTCCTACCGGAGCGATCGTTCTGTCGGTATAACGATAAAGGTCGGGAGCGCCTAAAGTGTGATATGTTTCATGAGAAATCACGCTTGACTGATGAATATCTAAATGCGATTCTATAAGCAAGTTATAATCCCATACCTGACATCCGTTTAAATAGGTTGGGTCGACAGAATAGAGCGACCATTTATGCGGCCATAATAACGTATTCCACGCGGTTGGTTCGCCTTTGATTATAAAACAAACATTATCAACATATCCGTCATTATTAAAATCAAGGTCAAGATCGGTGGGAATTTGATCTTTAACGTATTCTATGGCATTGTGTAACAATGTATGTTCTCGCTCCATGCGCTCATAAAAATCTCGGTAACCATCGAAATTTGTCACGCTATCATAGGGCATGTAATATTGGCGAGTGTGCGGATTTCTATAAGAAATAACGCTATCAGTTAAAGAAATGGGATAGAAATAAGAAACAATATCTGCTTTATTATAAGACATTTGCTGAAAATAATTGCGCATAGAAGGCGTATTTTGTTCTTCCATACTATTGAACATAGTCCAATAGTGCATTGTGTCTTTTTCATATTCGCCTCCCCAAAAAAATCTTATATAAATAACAATGTTATTTATGGTTTGATTTCTCGATTTTTGCGAATCGGGCGTTTTCAGAACCGGCTTTTCGGGCGTATTTTCAAGAAAAGTTCTCCTCAATTCGGCGCGTTTTTGAGCGGAAATAATCGTCCAAGGCGTTAATCCCGCCTCTTTAGGATTATCTATTCCGACAACCTGTTTTGTCGCTACTAAAACGTCATTTTCTAATTGAGCATATACCAAATAACCCGTTTCAGGATCTCTGACAATGGTATAACCGTCGGCATCGTGCAGCCAATTATAATACTCGTCGCCCGTAATATAACAGATCAACTCTGTGCCGTCGGGTTGTTTAACAGTTATGGGAAAATCCTCGCTATAAACGCCAAATAGATTGGTAACGAGGCACATCCATGCTAAAAAAAGTAATATTTTTTTCATATCATATATATGTTGAATTTGCAAGGCAAATATAGGCAATATTTTTTTGCAGACAAAAAAATTCTTATCTTTGTAAAATGAAAACTTTCTTTACAAAATGCACGGCATCATAACTCGAGAAATCGAAAAAATAATCTTTGAAAAGCTTCTACAGTATCCTATTGTGGCTATTTTAGGAGCCAGACAATCCGGTAAAACAACATTCGTCAAAAAGATAGCTGAGAATTTAGGCGTATTTCACTATTTCAATCTTAACAAATGGGAAGATCTGGAACGTTTATACGAGCCTGAAACTGTTTTTAACAGAGACGAAGATAAAGCGATCTACTGCTTAGACAACATACAGTTAGCTCCTGAATTGTTAAGCCCTATCGACCGTTTTTTAGCTTCCGAAAAAAAAACGCAAGCAAAATTTTTGATCGCGGGCACAATGAGTGAAAACTCTTTTCTCAACGCGCTCCCGAATTCCCGTGAATGCGTATATATTCTTTTTCTTCCTCCGCTTACTTTAAAAGAGCTTTATCATCCTTACGATTTTTCTATCAACCGGCATTGGTTACGAGGCGGTTTTCCGGAAAGTTATTTAGCGACAAGCGATTCCAACAGTATAAATTGGAGAGACGGCTATTTAAAGAATTTTATCGAACATGATTGTCCAAAGTTAGGAATACAATTGAGCGGCATGCAAACTTACCGTCTTCTGAATACATTTGCCAATTACCAAAATAATTTTTTGAACACTTCAAAAATCGCCGACATGTTTCAATTGACCCATCCGACAATTCGTCGTTATGTTGAAATGCTGGATAAGGCATACATGATGAGGCTTTTATATCCCTATCCGTTCCATACTTATAAACGGATTATCAAAGCTCCAAAAATTTATATACGGGATTCAGGCCTGTTACACCGGTTGCTTTCTATTGAAGATATTCATCAATTACGGGAGCATCCTGTCTGTTCCGCTTCATGGAAAGGTTATATGGTCGAGAATATTATATCATCGCTTCCCGATTGGGCTTGCTATTTTTATGAAGCGGCGTCGGGATATCGATTGGATTTGATCTTGATGAAAGGAGAACGAAAAGTTGCCGTTAAAATTCATTATTCGGCGCACGAGATCACAGACAATTTTTGGAACGGGCTGTATGATATTCGCCCCGACTTTACCTTTATTATTGTAGCGTCGACATCTATCCAAAAAGCCGAAGAAAATGTTACGCTCTGCGAATTATCTGATTTTCTTGATTTTATGTGGAGGGAAATAGAGTTGCAACCAATTAAGAAAAAACATTCTCAGTAGAGTATAAAACGATCGCTATCTGCTCCAAAAGGAAACTTATCTCTAAATTTCTTCAAATCTTTTTGTTGTAAAACAGCGATAAGAATTTCTCTTCCATTCTCTGAATGAGCCAAAACATTCCCCTTAAAATCGAGGATTTTCGAATGTCCGTTATGCTCCGTTTTTTGTCCGTCCTTTCCCACCCTATTTACGGCGGCGACATAGCATTGATTTTCAACGGCTCTTCCTTGCAACAAAATATTCCAAGCCGTAATTCGCGATGCCGGCCAATTGGCGCATAACAGCATCAGATCGTATTCATAACCGGTTTCATCGTTCCAAACATTTCGTTGCCATACCGGAAAACGAAGATCATAACATATCTGAGGGAATATTTTCCAACCAAGATAATCAATTACAACACGTTCCGTCCCCTCCGTCAAAAGATCTTTTTCAACGCTCAAAGTAAAAAGATGTCGTTTATCATATACGGTATAATTCCCATTCGGTTCTACAAAAAAGAATCGATTAAACAGATTCCCTCCTCGATTGACTATCGCCGTTGTCGCTATGGCAAACCCAAATCGAGACGTTTGTTCCTGCAACCAACTCAACACAATGGATTCCTCTTCTTCTGGTATCTCATTGGGAAAAGCCATAAAACCCGTAGAAAACGTCTCAGGAAGAGCCGTTAACATAACTTCTCTCGGAATTTTTTTCAAGACTCTCTCAAAATGAGAAAAGTTTTCATCCCTTTTACCCCAAATAATGTCGTCCTGAACAACTGCTATCAAAAGCGAATTTACATCCTTCATATTCATCAATTTCGGCAAAGATACAGATTATTGATCATTCAAATTGCGACCATAGCTCGTCAAGTAAAATTCACGACCCATTAGTCTTTCTAAAAACGACTGATACGGCCCCAATCGCCTTGTTTTTAAATGATAATTTACGCCAAAAATAATGAATCATGGAAAAAAGATTGCGATTTTAAGCCAAAACAAAAATAATGTTAAAAGTGTAATTTTTCTATATTTTTATATTACTTGTTGTATATCAGTTGATTGCGTTTTTATGGTTTTTATAATATGTTAACTATCATTATATAAAAAAACTAATAATACATCAACTCACGATAAATAAAGTTAAATCTTCACCATATTTTTATCTCTTTTTAACAGTACGTGCCACGTATACATTTGATAATAAATGAATTAATACTTTTTAAAGGACATGAGATCCGTTACTATGGAAAAAAATATATTGCGCTGCAAGTTACCTTTGTTGCGATAATTAGTAATTAAAATAAAAAAAGAGGACGTAATTTTTACCAAGTATTTGTAAAGACATAAAGCAACCGTCGGTTTGACTTTAGCGGCATGTATACATTTCTAAATCTCAATTATTAAAATTGATGCCGTTATTTATTTGAAGATATTAAATAGATGACTTTAAAATTTAAAACTTACTACTATTTCACAACGTCCATCTCTTTTTAAAACAAGTTTTTATAAACCTTATTTCGATTTTTATGCTTGAATTGATAAGAACATGCAAAACAGTTCAATTTGATCATGGACAGAGGAACGCATATTTTCAAGTTGCCGGACATTTATTACGACATATCAATATGTTAAATTATGTTAAAATTTTTATATGGAAGGAAAATACTGCATCCGGTATTGCCAATTATCATCGGGGATGTTCGCGATACGGCAAGTATTGGTTACTTCAAATTATACAAAAGGATTTGAAGCAATTCTATTGTAATCTCAAATTAACGATAAAGATAATATTTCAAAAATAGATACGAAAAGGCAAACAAAAACATAGAAGTATGAAACAAAAATTTACAAAAATCGGATTATTGGCAATACTCTTAACGCAGGCTATTTTAAATCTTGCGCAAGAAGAGCCTATCTATGGAGACGCTCCATGTGGTCAATTATTTCTAACAACGCAAAGAGCAACTGGGATTTCTCTACCGGATGTAAGTAGTGAAAGTAATGCAATAACTTTCGCCAATCAAGGCGTAGGATTAACAGATGCGACGCGATCACCAAAACCAGATGCAATAAATGGAGATATGATTTTAGATGCAAGCGGAAATCATGCTTTCAACAAAGCGTCGGAAGATACAGACAATTTTAAGATCAGAGGAAAAACTGCTTCCAGCAATGAAAACGACCTCGCTTATCAAGAAACGATTCAAAAAAATCAAGAAGAAAGCGACGATTGCATCCATACGGCTTCATTCAAGTTTCATTTTGCCGAGGGAGAAAATACAGATTCTAATGATCAACATGAAACAACAGACGAGACATGGATTTTCAATCCTCAGAACAAGTCGTCGTCATATATTTCCAAGCCTTCTTCTGTAGACATGGCATCTATACAATATTCTATAGAAGGGGAATTACCGGGACATGCCGAACCTTATGACGAGGAAGCGCGCCAATTAATTCCTGAAACTACTACGGCTAGGGCAATCTTATCCATTTCCGCTTTTCCGTCATCTGTATTATGCGGGACAAATGGGGTAGTAACATTATCCGTTGACGAAAGCAGTTTTTCCTATGCAAGTAATATTTATTGGTATAGAAACGGCGCCATAATCCCGAATACATCGGGGAATCAAAATATTTTTGAGACCCAATCAGGTACATATCAAGCGGATATCGTTATATCCGGCGTTACTTATAAGACAAATATTATTGAACTAACAAGAAACTCCACTTCGATAAATACGCCGTATATCAGTTCAATAGGAGACATTTACGAATTAACATACGAAAATACTTCAATTAAACTGAACTTGGCGTCCAGCAGTATTCTCCCGGGACAGACATATCTTTGGTTTAAAAATGATGAACCCTTGTATAATCAAACGTCGCCTCAGATAATCGTTGACAAAGAAGGAGTATATAAAGTACTGGTCAGCGATAACAATTGTTCTGTATTTTCAATAAGCAGATCTATCGTGGACAGATACTCGCCAGAATATGATCTGCCGCTTAACATAATTCCTGCAGATGCCGAATGTATTGACAATATGCCGAAAAATGTCACTTTCGGCATTCACACAAAATTCAATACGCCAACCACTCCCGAAAGTTGTTATATTGACGGTTTTTCTATTCCATTAGTTGGAGACCTTGATAGCGACGGCAAACCGGAAATGGTTGCGTTGGGAATTACGAAAGGTACTTCCCTTGATGCATACGGACGTTATATCAATGTCTTTGACGGACAAACGGGAGTCTTATTAACAAGTTTTGATCTCCAGTCTTTAGGGGCGGACTATGCCTCCGGAAACCAATTCAGGCTTCGCAGTACTCCATATCACGGATCGCCTTCTCAATTGGCCATTGCGGATGTAGATAGAGACGGATTGACCGAAGTCATTGTAGTGGAAACAGGAACCAACGGGCGAATATATTGTTTGAAACCGACTATCAATATATATACTAGATTAATAAATG
Source organism: Bacteroidales bacterium (assembly GCA_031254805.1). Lineage (GTDB taxonomy): Bacteria > Bacteroidota > Bacteroidia > Bacteroidales > WRLA01 > WRLA01. The sequence goes on along the minus strand of JAIRTP010000051.1, from coordinate 13,858 downwards.
GATTTACCAAAATGTGGGACGGAAGCGTCGGTCACAAAGCGCCTCTTACGACAGACAATGATTGGGCAGACGGATTTGGTCCAGCCATGCCTTATATTACCGATTTAAACGGCGATGGAATTCCGGAAGTAATTGTTAATAATAAAATATATAATGCTCAAACCGGAGCATTATTGATGGCATGGGACGGTCCCGCTTATAATTGGAGACCCAGTTCTTTATCCAGCGGGACAGGGCTTTATTATGCAGGTTATAGCGATGATCATTATATCACTCCATCCGCTTCAGATAACATTCGCAACCACGCTCTGATAGGACGTCGTCCCGGCTATAATGTATATGCCGATCAATACAATCAGGTAAAAGCAATAGTGGATATCGACGACGACGGCGAACTGGAAATTATTGCGGGCACGCGTATTCATAAATTTCAATTTAACTCGCTAACCAATCATATATTTAACAACTATAAAACAATAGAAGGTCCGACAAGCGTTGATGTTCCGGTCAACAGCAACGGTAGCGAAAAAAAAACATTCTATCTCTCGGATGGCTTCACAAGAGTCGCCGATATTGACGGAGATGGGCAATTGGAAATTCTTTATTTCACGCATGTTAGAAGAACGCGTTCCTATGTTGGGTTAATTGCCGCATGGAACTATCATCCATCAAATGGAACAATTGAAACAAAAGCCGTCACAACTTATTACGCCGATGGCGATCACGGCAACTTCTCTATACCATTCATAGGCGATATTAATGGTAAATCAGATGGGTGGGACGGCTTTAGATATTCTAAAAAATTACCGGAGATATGTTTGACTACAGGCGCTCTATATATAAATAGGAGTAACGCTTCTGTTGCAGGGAGAAGCGGTATCCCCTTCCATCCGTTGTCGGATGAAACCCTCAGAAGAGGTACTGCCGGCAATAGCGGAACCGCCGCGGGTTGGGATAATAATCAAACAAATAATTCTAACAGGGTTTTTAACAGGGATAATGATCGCACTACGCGCGGGCATGTTTTTGCATTGACTTACGACGCCAGGGAACCGCTCATCGAAAATCGGTTAAAATTAAGCTGGGCTTTAGGGCATCAGGATAACTCCAATATTACCGGAATAACCATGTTCGACTTTGATAATGATGGGGCAAAAGATCTCTGTTATCGAGACGTTTATACAATCAGGGTTATTTCTCCGAAAAAAGGAGGCGCAGACTATATTCCTTCTACGGCTACCGAAACGCATCCTTCTATTCTTTTCCGTACTGATTGTTATTCCCGTACCGGTTTTGAAGCGCCTGCTATTGCCGACGTGAACATGGATGGAAGCGCCAATATTATTGTTACAAATCGTCCTTCCGGAGACAACGGATCTTCCGGGCCTACAAGAAGTTTTATTACCGTATATGAATATGCGCCCGGTTATCAAAAGTGGGCGCCTTGTCCTCCGGTATGGAACCAAGGATTATATGATCCCTTACATATAAATGCAAATTTAACGGTGCCGACCAAACCGCAACCGATATTGACGTATTATTTGGATGACGACGGCAACATTATTACGCCTTACAATGCTTCGTGGACTCAGCAACCGATAGTAAAAGCAGGACATAGATACGTCCCCGTAGTTCGCCAACCCGACGCCATTCTTTCGAACATGAAAGTAAGGATAAATTTCACGGGACAATATCCGACAAGCGCTACTGTTACGCTTACTATTCGAAATACCGGAACAGCTTCTATCAACGCTAATACGCCTATTGCTTTTTATGCAAATGCCGTAAACGTCGATAATTTTGCAAGTGCAACATTTATTCAAACATTAATCGTCGGACGAGATATCTTCCCCGGAGAAACTTATGAAAGGGAATATACTATTACAGGTCAATTTAACAATCGCATTATTTGGGCGCGAATCATCGACGACGGCGGACATTTTCCTGCGACAAATTATATGGACTGTAATTTATCCAATAACTTAATGAAAGGGATAGATTGCCCTTATTTGGTCTATGCTATTTCGGCAACGCCTTCATCGGCAACGCTTTGCGGAGATAGCGCTTCGGTGATGTTAATAGCAAATCCGGCATCCCCTTCTCAGCATACGCCTATTTATCAATGGTATATTAACGACCAAGTCATTAACGACGCTACGTCGCAGATATATTTTGCTAATGAACCCGGAATATATAAATGTTATGTAATTGAGAATATCTGTCAAGGATTTACGATAAATGAGATCAATGTAAAAAACGGATACGGAAATATTAATACGCCCCGTTTACAAGCTTTTCCCAATAATATTATTTGCGGTAATACGGGAAACGTCAATTTGCAGGTAACCAATTCATACGACTATCCAAGTTCGGCTATTTACTATTGGATCAAAGACAGCGTTTTGTATCGACAAGGAACAAATCCCTATCTCAATACCAATGAAGCGGGCAATTATCAGGTATATGTAGTTATAGGAAGTTGCGGAAATCATTCAGAAGATGTCGTAAATCTGATAAGAGATGATAACCATTCGATAAATCCGCCGACAATTTCTTCAACTCCCGACAGGATGTGTCAATATGGAGGAAAAGCGCTATTAACCATGCTCACGCCTCCAAGCTCAAGCGTTGCATCTTATCAATGGTATTATGAAAACGTCCCGATTTCCGGAGCTAATTTAAGTTGGTATATTGCAGGACGGCAAGGAACATATACATTGCAGATCACCAATACGGCGGGATGCTCTGCTTTCTCTTCCGGACTAACGGTGCCTCTGATTATAGAGGGAGAAATTGAAGTTCCTCAGCTTGGAAAAATTCCGGCAGACGCTACAGAATTATGTCAAGGCGGAAATATGTTATTATATGTAAGCAATACAGACAAATATCTGGCAACTGCGCAATATATTTGGTACAAAGATGGAAAAATCATATACCAAGGCACAGGATTGGATTATGCCGCCTATCAAGTGACCGAAGGAGGCGACTACGTGGTAATGATCAAATCGTCGAATTGCACCTCTATTTCCGATATTGAAGAAATACGACATTCTGAGAATAGTATTGATAATATATCCATTCATAGCACATACGAGATTTATGAACTTTGCGGTCCGCAAAGTATAGTCGCATTGCGCATTCAGGCAGAATATATTAAAGCCGGACAAACTTATCTGTGGTTTAAAGACGGCATCCCGCAATACGATCAAACTGATTACGGTTATGTAGTTCGTACCCCAGGGAGATACAAAGTATTGGTAGCCGAAGGGAACTGTTCTATTTTCTCTAATGAGCAAGAAATAACTCAAGGAACTACTACCAATTTTAGGGCGCCTGTTTTAACGCTTGAGCCTCCTAATGGTAAGATTTGCGAAGAAGACGGAAGCGCGTTACTCTATGTGTCAAACTATATAGAATATGGCGACAATCCTACTTATAGATGGTATAGAGGAAGCGAAATGGTTCAAGCAAGCAACAATCCTCTATATTTTGCTACCATAGAGGGATCGTATATGGTACGCGTAGTTGCAAACGGCTGCTCCGCTATTTCGGATAACTTTATAACAGTTGCAAAATCTGAAACCGGCGAGATTAAAAAGCCTGTTATTACTTCTCCATCGGGAACTCATTATGTATGCGGAAATCACGGAGTATTAATACTTCAAGTAGAAAATATTGTGAGCAATCTGCAAAACGTTCAATATGTATGGTACAAAGACGGAAAAGTTATTTCGGATTTAGGACTTAACATGCCTACATTCCGAGCGACTGCGGAAGGTAAATATCAAGTCCGGCTTATCGACGGAGAGTGTTCTGCTTTATCAGATCCTTTCGACGTATTGACATATGAAGATAACAATATGCCGGAGCCTGTATTCCAAAGATATCCTGCCAGCGGACAAATATGCGGAAACAATGGCAGCATTTTATTGTTAGTTTACAATGCTTCTTCTTATATTAATCCTGCATTTATATGGTATCGCAACGACGTTATCGTACAAACAGGCGGCAAATACAGTTACGAAGCGACAGAAGAAGGCCGTTATTATGTTCAAATTGTTTCCGGAGAGTGTTCTAAAATTACGGAAACATTTAATTTAACCAAAAACAACAATACGATTTCCAATCCGCAAATTGCTTCTACAACAGGCAACAATGCGCTATGTGGCGGAGAAGGCGTTGTTGTGATGAAATTGACCAATACGATCGTCGGAGCGCTTTCCTATCAATGGTTCAAAAATGATATGCCTATCGCCGGAGCAAATGAGCCACTTTACATTGCCCGCGAACAAGGCGTTTATCGTTTATTGGTATCAACGGGTTCCTGTTCGGCTTTATCCAATAATATTAATGTTGAATCAAGCGGAGGAATAATCAATAACAGCCCCGAATTGGAATTAGACCCGAGTAATAATGTATGTATCAACAGCGTAGTACAGATAAGAATTAAAAATCATAACATCTTGTTCCCTAACGCTACTTTTATTTGGTTTAAAGATAATGAGATATTGAGCGGACAAACTTCGCCGGTTCTCTACGCAAGAGAACCGGGAGTATATTTTGCACAAATATACGACGCTAATGGATGCTCTGCGGTATCAGGATTCGAAACGATTACGCAATCCGGTAATTCGATCAGAATTCCGGAGATGTCGATAATTCCGAGCAGCCAAAATATTTGCGGCCCTAACGGAACAGTCATCATACGTTTGCAAAATCCCGAAGATTTTAATAACCCCTCTTATCAATGGTTCAAAGACGAGCAATCTATTATCGGAGAGACAAAATTATTATTGATTGTCGACGCTACCATGGGAGCGGGACATTATCGTTTGCAAATAACTGACGGAAACGGCTGTATCACTTATTCATACAGATTCGACGTAGAATACTTAAACGGATCTTCAGCAGTAAAACCCGTCCTTATTCCCGATCCTGTAGCCGATCTAACGGCAGATCCTATGACAGGGACAATATATGTAGGCGGACAAATGCCTGACAAGGCGCTTTTAACAGTAGCCGTCGATCCCAATGCAATTGAATACAGATGGTATAGCCATGAAGGATTCCTCAAAGTCAGCGCGCCTCCTTTTGGCGTCGAAGTTACTCATACCATTACTTTAAATGACGAGTTGGTATCGGGAACCTATTTTGTTCAAGCAATTTACAACAACGGCTGCGCGGCCAATAGCAAATCTTATCATTTAGAGGTAAACGGAGCTTATCTTAATCCGCCTCAATTGAAGTCAACGCCCGAAAGCAACAATATTTGTAATGACAATGAAGGCAAAGGAATGGCATTTATCGAAGTAATAAATCATCACGAATATATAAATCCTGTATATCAATGGTATCGCAACGGAGTAGCTTTGCAAGGAACAGAAGCCACTACAGAGCCTCTTTTAGTTACCGATATTGCCGGCGTCTACACGGCAACCGTAACGGCGGCGCCGACCGTAGGATCTCCTACGGTTACATCGGCGCCTTCTCAACCTGTTACGCTTACCGTATCGGGAAGCATAGCGAAACCAAATCTGAAAAATATAGGTAAAGATATCTGTAATGCAAACAGCGGAGGCGCGATTTTACACATTACGAATTATACGGATTATTCCAATCCGGAATATACATGGACAAAAGACGGCGTTGTTATTTTAACAGAAAATACGCCTTCTTTAGTAGCGACGGAAACGGGCGCTTATACTGTAGCCGTTTTGGACGGCTCTTGTTGGACAATGTCGGAAAATATAACCGTCTCTCCCGGCGCGGGAAGCATTACAAAACCCGAAATACATATCCTGGGTTCTGCAAATTTGCAAATTTGCGGAAGAGAAGGAACGGTAATTCTCAAACTGAAATCTCCTCAAAATTACACCAATGCAACTTTCCAATGGTTTAGGAATAATATACCTCTTGAAAATGAGACAGATTCGATATTAAGAGCGACATGGGATAATTCAGGAGTCAGCACGATAGACAAATATCGTCTGCAAGTCGTTATGAATGAATCGGGATGTACAGGATTGTCCGATCCTATTCAGGTAAATACTTATGAAATACCTACTGTAAAACCTGTCATAAAAAGCGATCCTTACGGCGCTCAAATATGCGGAAACAATGGCGAAATATTATTATATGTAGAAAACGCATCATCTTTTATCGGAGCGACTTATTATTGGATCAAAGACGGAATATATTATACGGCCGGCGTTGATCTCGACAGATGCTTTGTTACCGAAACAGGAAGTTATACGGTATATGTGGTTGGAAATCCTTGTGCTTCGGAATCGCTTCCGTTCGTTATTTTCCAGGGCGGTACAAACATTACTAAACCTGTCGTCAATTCTGAAGGCGGAAATGATCTTTGCGCCGGTAATTCGGCTCAACTACTGCGCCTTAATATGGAGACTATCCCTTATTCAAATCCTCAATATCAATGGTATAAAGGAACAACAAAAATAGCGAATGCGACAAAGCCATACTATTTTGCCGCCGCCGACGGCGAATACAAGCTTCAAGTTGTTGATGGAAATTGTTCTTCTTTTTCATCTTCCATTATTATAAACCCCAAATCGATATCGGGATATATGGTTCAAAAACCGATTTTGGAAATTATTCCAAACGCTAAGATTATTTGCGAAAACGGCATAGTTCTTATTAAAGTTTCTAACGCTTCTTCATTTAACCCCGACCAAACTACATTTATTTGGTATAACGGAAATAATGAAAGGTTAAACGAAACGAGTTCAGCTTTATATGTAGATAAACCGGGGATCTATTTTGTACATGTATTGAGTAATGGTTGCTCTTCCATTTCAGAAGAGATAGAGATCATGCCTTCTTCAAGCAGCGTTCATTCGCCGGTAGAACTGGTAACTTCGCCGCCGAACGTCAATTTTATTTGCGATAATTACGGAAGCGTTGTCATAGGGTTGGCGAATCCCGAAAATTATCAAGGAATGTCGTTGCAGTGGTTCAAAGACAATGCTCCGATCGTGCCGACGCAATCGGAACGTTATTATACGGCGACAGAAGGCGGAACATATCGTCTGCGCATTTACGACGGCAATTGTTCTACTTTCTCCGATCCTATTAGTCTTACCGAACGTCCGGGCGGAGCTACGACGCAGCCGGATTTCACAGCATCGGCAAGCACGGTAATTTGCGGAGAATATGGAAGCGTCATGCTTACCGTCAAAGATCATCAAGATTATGCCACGGGAACTAAATTTGTATGGTTCCATGAAAACAGTATTATAAAAGAAGGAACGGAACCATTCTACGAAGCAATAGGTTCGCAAGCTAAAGGAAGATATTATTTACAAGCCATCTTCCCCGACGGTTGCGTCGCTTTGTCGGAATACAAAACGTTGACTTATGATGCAAATTCTCCGTTTGAAGATCGTCCGGAAATCAATTCGGAACCTCTTCAAAACAATATTTGCGGAGATTATGGCGTAGTCGTTCTCTCTTTAAGAGAGAGAGACGACCTAATCGGAGACAATATTACTTATAGATGGTATAAAAACAATATCTCTATTGTCGGAGCTACTTCCAAAATTTATCGCGCAAGAGAAGCGGGAAGTTATCGCCTTCGTATAAGTTATGGAGATTGTAGCGTGATATCCGATCCCGTCGAAGTAACCAAAACAGCCAGCGATAGAAAAGAGCCGCAACTGACTATTGATCCGCAAAACGGACAAATATGCGGCATATATAGCAGCGTATTGCTCTCGGTGGCTAACCCTGAAGATTTCTCACAAGGAAGTATTTATATTTGGTTCAACGGAAATACCGTAGTGGAAAGAGGCGCCGATTTAACTATTTATGAAGCAAAAACCGAAGGAGATTATTCTGTCGTAGTTGTCGACGGAGCATGCGCCACTATATCTAAAGAACAAGAAGTCAACAATTCTCCTTTTGGAGATATAAAAAACGACCCGATTATTTCAGCTATTCCTTATCCCGATTATAAAATTTGCGGAGAAAACGGCGTCGTAGTTTTGACGTTCGAAAATCCGGATATGTTTGAGGGATATGCAATACAATGGTATAACGGAAGAGATCCGATTTCCGGATCCGAAGGACAACAAACGGTTTACTATGCAACAGAAACAGGAAGCTATCGCATACGCGTGGCCTTAGAAAACTGCGCAGCTTTCTCCACTTCGATAGAAGTAGAATCGAATCCATCAGGCAGTATAGAAAAACCGCATTTGAATATGAATCCGCCAACAGGATATTTATGTACAGACGGCGGAAGCGTAATTATTTATGTCGAAAACAGCGATCAATATCAATCCGGTTCTTTATATAAGTGGTACAGAGGAACTACAATAGTAGAAGAAGGCATTGATATGGACGAATATGAAACGGCGACCATAGGGAACTATCATGTAGTCGTACTCGAAGGCAATTGCGCATCCATGTCTCTGCCCGCCAATGTAGTATCAGGCGGCGGTTCTACTATAAAACCTCGAATTTATTCCACTTCCGGAGATAATAATATATGCGAAGAAAACGGATCGATTATTCTCATGCTGGAAAACCGTTCGGACTATAGCGAATTCGTTACATTCAGATGGCATGATCAAAATAATAATATCATAGGAAACGCAACCGATCCTCTGCTTATCGTAACAACCGCAGGAGAATATCGTATTGAAGTTATAGAAGGTAACTGTTCGGGATTTTCCATGCCTTTTGAAGTAACCAAAGACGGCGGCGGAAACATTAATGCTCCTACTTTATTAAAATCTCCTGTCAATGGCGAGCTTTGCGGACCGGAAAGCAGCGTCGCTTTATATGTTGAAAACGCCGATATGCTCTATCCCGAAGCCACTTATAATTGGTTTAGAAATAATGAATTACTAACAGAATCATCTTCTTTAATCTATGTAGAAGAAGAAGGCGTATATTTTGTACAGGTAGTCGACAAAGATTGTTCGGCAGCATCCTCTTTGGTTGAAATAACATCTTCCTCTTCTATCCTGACTGTTTCGATATCTTCCAATACGGAGAATTATCATTTATGCGACGGCAACGGAAAATTGATCTTGAGAATGGATGATCATCTCTCTACCGAATATATCGGAGCAATTTTCCAATGGTACAAAGACGAACTGTTATTACCAAATGAAAATAGTTACATGCTTATCGTTACCGATGCAGGAAGCTATAAATTATATGTAGAAGTAGGCAATTGTTCGGCATATTCGCAATCTACATCAATAAATGAATATGGCGGAGGTAATGAAATAAACGAGCCCACTTTTAGTACGGTTCCCGCTTCAGGAGAATTATGCGGATCTAACAGTTTTGTCGAGATCGCCGTTTCAAATCACAATTTGTACGAATCCGGAACATCTTACTTCTGGTACAAAGATGAAACTCCGATTCAAGGTAATAATACGCACATATTGACGGTAAGAGAAGCCGGAAATTATTTAGTTGAAGTTTATGACGGAATCTGTACGACTGTTGGAGCGATTGTCATAAGCGCCGGAAGTTCGTCATTAGAGACGCCTGTCATCGCTTCAACAACCAATCAATCGCAATTGTGCGAAGATGGCGGAAGCATATTGTTGAACTTAAACAATCAAGTCAATTACGCTCCTTACGGCGCATTAGAATTTCAATGGTTGAAAAACGGCGTGAAAATAGATTCCGAATTAGGTAGAAACGAGATATATCTGGCAACCGAAGAAGGCGCTTATTCCTTATATCTTTCCGTAAGCGGATGCGTTTTGATATCCAATACATATCATGTTGTAAAATCAGAAAGTAATACTATTGATCCGCCTGCAATTGCTCAAGAACCGGAATCAGGAAATCTTTGCGGTGAAAGTAGTATCGTAACTTTATCCGTCTCCAATTTTGAAGGAGCCTCTTTCGCTTGGTATAAAGATTATATGAATACAGTCATAGCTACTACGCCGGAAATCAAAGTATCCGAAGCAGGAACTTATTTAGTCGTGGTACAATCAGGCGCTTGCACAACAGCAGGAGTCGTCGAAGTAGAAAATCATGAAACTTCATTGGACGCTCCCGTCATCGGAAGTACGAACGGAACTAATATATGGTGTACGGAAAACGGAAATGTTCTTGTTGCATTATTAAACAAAGAGAGCTATTCAGGAAAAAATATTTCTCTTCAATGGTTCAGAAACGATGAAAAAATAACCGGCGCAGAAGGCGAAAGAGAAATGCTCATTGTAAACGATAACGCGACATATCAATTAAAAATCAGCATTGACGGTTGCATTTTAGTATCAAATTCTATTACATTGATTCCCAATGTTGCCATGATTGATCCGGTTGCTTTCGATACGAAACCTCAAACGGGAACGTTATGCGGCGAAAACAGCCAAGTAACTATTACGGAAACGACATTCGGCGCCTTAGGAGCTACTTACGAATGGTTTAAGGATTTTGTTTACGGAACGCCGCTAAGTACGACTTCAAGTTATACGGCTACAGAAGCAGGAACATATATTGCAGTTGTGTCATTTAACGGATGTACCAATGTTGGCGTTATTGAGATTAAAGATAGCGGATCAAATTTCGGCGCTCCGTTTATCGGCGCTGTCAACGGATCGAATATTATCTGTTCGATCGGCGGAAAATCGTTGTTAAGCATACTTAACAAAGAAGAATATGCCGGATATGAAGTCGCATATCAATGGTTTAAAAATGACATAAAAATAGCGGGCGTAGAAGGATCCAGAGAAATGCTCATCGTTGAAGATACCGGAAAATATCAATTGCAAATAACCGTAGAGGGTTGTATACTTGCATCCAATATAATCAAATTGATAGCGAATGTCGCTATGATTGAGAATCCTGTTTTTACAATCGATCCCGAATCTGCCACATTGTGCGGCAAAGGAAGTAAAGTAGTAATTTCAGAGACAAAATATGTCGCATTGGGAGCAACTTATCAATGGTATAAAGATTTTATCCACGGAACGCCGCTCAGCGTTACGTCTACTTATACCGTAACTCAAGCAGGCGTTTACGTCGTCGTTGTATCGGCAAATAGTTGTACAACGGTTGGTACTATCGAGGTCAATGATAGCGGAGCTACAATCGACGCTCCGGAAATAGGAACCGTTAACGGAACCAATATCCTATGTACGCTGGGCGGAAAGGCGATATTGTCTATTTTGAATAAAGAAAATTATTCCGGACAAAACATATCTTATCAATGGCTCAGAAACGGCGTAAAAATGACCGGCGCAGAAGGATCCAGAGAGATGCTTATCGTTAACGACGATCAAGAATATCAACTACAAATAACGATAGATGGCTGTATTCTAGTTTCAAATATAATTAAACTAACGCCTAATATTGCCATGATCGGCGATCCTGCATTCACAACTGATCCTGAAACTAAAATGTTGTGCGGAAATGGAAGTCAAGTAACAATCAACGAGACAAATTTCAGCGCTATGTCTTCGGCTTCTTATCAATGGTATAAAGATTTCACATACAGCGATCCGTTAAGCGTCACGTCAACTTATACGGCCACCGAAGAAGGAATTTATATCGCCGTAATAACAGTAAGCAATTGTACCTCCATAGGAATTATCGAGATAAGACAAAGCGCAACGCAGTTTGAAAAACCGGCTATTGCATCAACTACAGGACAAACCAAATTATGCGAAGACGGCGGTTTATTGCTACATCTCTCCAATGCAAGCATGTACGCTCCTTCTTCCATAGATTATCAATGGATTAAAAACGGAGTCGACATTACCGGAGAATTGGGAACTAAAAAGACATTGATAGTAAAAGAATCCGGAGATTATCAACTGCGCATTACCGTAGATGAATGTATTATGAGGTCGGACGTTCTCACTATTGATCCCGTATCGGGCGACGTTATTGACAAGTTGATCGTTTCTCGCGATCCAGTCAACGGTACTTTGTGCGGCGATAACAGTTTTGTAATCCTTACCGTAGAAACCGCATATCCCGGCGGAACAACTTACGCATGGTATAAAAATTATGAAGATAATATTATCGGAACAGAAGAAAGCTTAACAGTATCCGAAACAGGAAATTATTTCGTAGTTGTCAAATCGGGCGGATGTACGGCCGTTTCCGATATAGAAGAAGTTATTGACGGAACAGCTTTACTTGTAACTATCGCCTCATTGCATGGAGAAACCAAAATTTGCGAACCTAACGGAAAAGTCATATTGGCTTTGGTCAATCCTGATCATTACGCGGGAGCAACTTATCAATGGTATAAAGGATTGACGCCGATAACCGGAGCTACCGACAATTGGCATATTGCGGAAAAGGCTGATAATTACAGATTACACGTAAAACAAAACGCATGTTCCGTATTTTCCAATACGATCACGTTAGGAGAAGGAACAGGTACAATTACGCCGCCGACAGTAATTTCAATGCCGTCGACAGGGAGTACAATATGCGGCAAATACGGCGTAGTTGTTTTATCATTGAACAATGCCTCTTCTTACGCTTCTTATCAATGGTATCAAAATAATCAAATAATAACCGGAGAGGATAAATTCCAATTGTCGGCAACTACAAACGGCGTTTATTATGTACGCGTAGTAGACGATAACGGATGCAGCTCAATCTCTTCTCCGATCGTCGTCAACTACGATGAAACAGGCAGTATAGAACGTCCGGAAATATCTGTAACGCCTCCGTCAATTCCTAACGGAGGCAATGTAACGGTTACAATCGACAATGCTACGACAGATTATAGCGCAGACGTTATCTTCTATTGGTACAGAGGAACAGAAGAATTAGTTGCCGAACGCGGAAATACGGTTATCACAACCAATGTTGAAGGAATTTATAAAGTATTAGCAGTAGACGGCGAATGCGCGTCGTGGTCGATGAACATCAATATAGAAAACGACGGCTGCTCAATGCCCGGCATTCCGAATTTGGTTGCCATTCCTTCTTCATTGAAAGTATGCAATGGCGGATCTGTTTTATTACAATTAGAAAATAAAGATGCGTTTATTGATCATCAGCCTACATATGAATGGTATTTAAACGGCGCAGCAATAGCAGGAAACACGCCCGCTTTGGAAGTTACGCAAGCAGGAAACTATCAAATCAAAGTGATTATTTCTGTTCCATCAACATGTAGCGCTTATTCAAGCGCAATAACAGTAGAGAAAGGCGCGAACAGCATCAACACTCCGGAAATATCCAGTTTGGCAAATGCCGGCAAAATATGCGGCAAAGAAGGAAGCGTAATATTACGTTTCGAAAACCCTGAAGACTTTACCAACGGAACGGAAACATATCGATGGTTCAAAGACAACTACGCATACGATAACAACACGTATAATATAAACGACAAGCAAGGATATATCTTGACCGTTTCAACGCCCGGAAAATATCGCTTAGTCGTTCTCGACGGCGAATGCGCGGCGCTGTCTACCGAAAAAGAGATCATTTTTGACGGTAATACCGAAATAGCAAAACCCATTATCAGTAAAATTCCTGATGAGAAAAATATCTGCGTTGGCGGATTCATCAAGCTGACCGTAAGCACGGTTCAGGCGTACGTTGCGCCGCAGTATATATGGTACAGAGACTCGGAAGTGGTGCAGCAGGGATCTGAAGCCAGCTATTTTGCTGAGGAAGCCGGCATATACTTCGTCCAAGTAGTAGACGGCGGCTGTTCGTCCACATCGCAGCCGGAGGTAATAACCATGTCGACGCAACAAATAGCGACGCCCCAATTGTCGACCTATCCGAATCTACAAAATCCGAACATATGCGGCGCCGAAGGAGCCGTAACGATCCGAGTGACCAATAGCGAAGAATATCAAAATCCGGCATATCAATGGTACGAAGGAAC
>JAIRTP010000045.1 GCA_031254805.1 Bacteroidales bacterium | reverse complement strand
AAATATGCCCGGATTTTAGAAGAACATATCAAACGACACCCTGATAATTGGCTTTGGTCGCATCGTCGTTGGAAAAGAACCCGCCCGAAAAATATTCCGATTTATTGAGATTATTAAATATATAATCAGTCAACAAAGGGACGATTAGGGATAGGGGACAGGGCAACCACACGAAAACAGTAACCTTACAAGATGGAAACGATACAATTTGGTTTTAAAACCTGTTCGACGGAAAGCGTGTCGAAAGAACGGAAATATGAACATGGATGGTATGAAGCAAGTGCAGCGCATCTCATCAGAAAGGTCCTCTTGCCGGAAATTCAGGATCGTCGGCGCAAATTGAAAAGAATCTTTCCGAAAATCCATGACAGGCAGATAAAAGAAACGTACTATTACATCAGCGATGAAGAAAGTGTAACCGCCCCGTATTTTAACGCAACGATCAGAGGACATTGGATATTGAAAATCGTTTGTGCCGGCTCTGGATGTTGCCTTCAGGGAAAATGTTTGCCGGATGAGCCGGTTATGCGCCGGAAGACCTCGCTGCTATGAAAAAGTTTTCTCTCCAAATTATCAAGAAACAACCCGATAAGCTAAATTGAAAGAAATGCAGGCTTAAAGCGACATACGACTGGGAGTATCTTAAAAAACCGATTACTTAATTTTCGTGCGTTTGTCCTGTCGTACTGTGTGTGAGAACTTTTATGTATATTTGCCATTATCAATAGAAGCAGTATGGCAAAGATAAAAACGGCGTGGTTTTGTTCTAATTGTGGCGTGCAAGCGGCGAAATGGGTAGGATATTGTCCTTCTTGCGGCGAATGGAATACCTATCAGGAGGAGGTTGTGCAGCGTCAGGGACATGAGACGGTTGCGTATAAACAGAAGCGTCCGGAAAACAAACCTGTGGCCATTCGTTCGATAGCGCATGAGGAAGATATTCGTTTTTCGACGTATAGCGTTGAATTGGATCGCGTTTTAGGAGGCGGATTGGTATTGGGATCGCTGGTTTTGGTGGGTGGAGAACCCGGCATCGGAAAATCTACGTTAATGTTGCAGGCAGCTTTGCGAAGCGAGAATGTAAAGGTTCTTTATATTTCGGGAGAAGAGAGCGAGGAGCAGATAAAAATGCGCGCCGATAGAATCGGGATACAAAATGAAGATTGTTTTATATTAACTGAGACTTCTTTAGACATTATTATGTCGCATATAGACGTATTCTCTCCTCAAATGGTTATTATCGACTCGATTCAAACGTTGCATACGTCGCTTATAGATTCTTCGGCCGGAAGTATTTCACAAATCAGAGAATGCGCTTCGACATTCCAGCGTTGGTGTAAGACGACGAACGTACCCGTTTTTCTTATTGGCCATATAACGAAAGAGGGGGCCATTGCAGGTCCAAAACTTTTGGAACATATGGTAGACGTCGCGCTTTATTTCGAAGGAGATAGAAATTACGGATATAGAATATTACGTTCTATTAAAAATCGCTTTGGCTCTACTAACGAATTGGGAATTTTTGAAATGCAACGCACCGGATTGCGAGAAGTTCACAATCCTTCGGAAATATTGATATCGCACCGCGACGAGCCTGTCAGCGGCGTAGCTATTTCGGCGACGATTGAGGGATTGAGACCGTTATTGATCGAAGTTCAAGCTTTGGTCGGAACGGCGGCATATGGAACGCCGCAACGTTCGTCGACAAGTTTTGATGTCAGGCGCGTGAATATGCTGTTAGCTGTTTTAGAGAAAAGATGCGGATTCAAATTGAATACAAAAGATGTCTTTTTGAATATCGCAGGCGGATTGCGCGTCGACGATCCGGCGATAGATTTGTCGGTGGTTTGCGCTATTTTATCTTCCTCTGTCGACGTAGCGTTGAGTCCGAAAGATTGTTTTGCCGGGGAGGTGGGTTTGAGCGGTGAAATTCGTTCGGTGAGTCGTTTAGAAATGCGCATTGCAGAGGCTGAAAAGTTGGGATTTTCACGCATGTTTGTGTCAAAATACGGCATGAAGAATATTCTCAAAACAGGAATAGAGATTGTTCCGGTCAACAAAATTGAAGAGATTGTCAAAAAGATTTTTAAATAATTGGGAATGAGATTTTTGCAATAGATAATATATTTTCAGGAGATAGAAAAATGAGGAATTATTGGCTTACATTGGGATTAATATTCGGAGCGATTTTATTGTTTTCATGCAATAGTTCTAAAAACGTTTCGTATTATAAAATCAAACTTACGCAATATGAAGATTACAATTTGAAGTTTGACAAGATAATCCATTATCTTAAAAATTTCGACGACGACGCGCAAACGATTTGTAACTCCGTATTGACGGATCTGATCGTTTTTGAGGGAGACATTCAAATGGAAATAGATCAGAACAATGCGCTTACGCATACGCAGATTGATACTTTGGATTTGATGCGGCGGCAGGTGAGAGCGATTAGAAAATTTTTGGATTGTATAGCGTGGTGCAGCGAATATCCTACTCTTTCATCCGATGAATTGGATATGGCTTGCGAACTATTGAGTTTTAATACGTTGGAGATTGACCATTCGCGGTGCGCGAAAGTGATAGAAGCGAGAAGAGAGCGGTTTTTATTCTATTTCATTATTAATTTAACTCAATTTAATCGGGCAATAAATTATGGATATGATAAATTTAACGGCGGCAATGATTTAGGCGTTAAATATCTTGCTCCTGAAGAAGCGGCCGCTATTTTTGGCGTATTTAATGAATTTACTTCCGACTGGATCGTTATGCGGTCTGTTTTGTGCGATTGACAAACGGATAATTCATAGATAAGATGGATATAATCAGATCTTTAGGCTATGATATTTTTATCGGCGACGATGTTGCGTTACAATTGCCTGCGCAGTTGTCGAAGTACGATAGAGATCAAACGGTCGTATTAGTTGACGAGAATACTCAAGGAGATTGTTTGCCGCTATTGGAATTGTTTAAAAATGTCTCATTTTTGGTGCTTCCTTCGGGCGAGCGCCATAAAAACATGGAGACGGCGACGGTTGTTTGGGATTTTTTATTTGAAAATAGAATTGGTCGTAAGGGACTTTTGGTTAATCTTGGCGGCGGCGTATTGAGCGATATCGGAGCGTTTTGCGCTTCGGTATGGAATCGCGGCATTGATTTTGTCAATTTGCCGACTTCATTATTATCCATGGTCGACGCTTCTGTCGGAGGAAAAACGGGGATTGATTTTCATTATGCTAAGAATAAAATAGGGACGTTCTCTTCGCCGCAAGCGGTTTTTATCAATCCGTTATTTTTGAGAACATTGTCTCAAAGGGAGATGATGTCGGGATTTGCCGAAATGATCAAACATGCGATTATTTGTAATGATCTTGAAAATTTTGAGAGATTGCAAAAGTTGCAAAGTGTTAATTTTCAAAATGTAACTCCGTTTATTGCAGGCGCGGTTTCAATAAAGAATAAAATTGTGATGCAAGATCCTTATGAGAAAAACATTCGTAAAATTCTGAATTTCGGACATACGGCAGGCCATGCTTTGGAATCGGTCAGCTTGCAAAGCGATCGTCCGTTGCTTCATGGAGAAACGATAGCGATGGGGATGAAGGTGGAAATAGAGTTGGCGCGTCGAAAAGGAATGCTTTCGAAAGAACGCGCGACGTTATATACGCATTTTATTAATCGGTTTTATAGTAATCTCATCCTTCCAAAGATAGATTTTAAGCAGTTTATGGATTTCGTAAAGCATGATAAAAAGAGCCAAAGCGGACGCTTTTTCTTTGCATTTCCCGATGAAAAAAACGGATACGCCGTCGATGTCCCTGTTAATGAATGTGAAATTGAGGAGGCGTTGTCCTGTTTTAATTTAATTTAAAGGTCATCGTAAAAACAGTCCCTTCTCCTTCGGTGGAATGAACGGCAATATTTCCGTTGTGTTCTTCCACGATTGTTTTTACAACGGCCAATCCCAATCCCATTCCCGTAGAACGCGTAGTGAAAGTAGGGATAAATATTCGCGGTAACATCTCTTGCGGAATTCCGCAGCCACAATCTTTTACGGTAATTTTCAGTTGATTATATTCTTTTTGTGCTTTGATCCAAATTTCTTTTTTCCGTTCTTTTCTGAAAGATTGAACCGAATTTCTTATCAGGTTGTTGAAGACTCTTAACAAAAGTCCCGGATCGGCGTTCATGGTCAAATTTTCAAATCCCGATATATGAAAAGTTATGTCAGAACCGTCGTAAACGTCAATAGCCGCAGTTATGATTTCATTTACTTTGATCAATTGACGGTGCGATTTTGGTATTTTTGCAAAATTCGAAAATTCATCGGCTATATCCGCCAATGCGTCTATTTGTTGAATGAGCGAGTTGGCGAATCGAGTCATCTGTTCGGCGCTTAAATCGGATTTTTCTTTCCATGTCCGTTGCAGATGTTGTATGCTGAGTTTCATTGGCGTGAGCGGATTCTTGATCTCATGAGCCACTTGTTGCGCCATATCGCGCCAACCGCTTTCTCGTTCCGAATCGGCTAATTTTTGCGCGGAGATCTCCATTTCCTCGATCATGCGGTTGTATTCCTCAATCAACTTGGAAAATTCGTCGCTACTCTTCCATAGGATTTTTTCATTTTTCTGACCAATTCGTATTTTTCCAAAATATTGCGTTAAAATTTGGACGGGCAGCGTAATTTGGTTGGACAGATAAAGCAGCGTAAAGAGGAAAATTAAAAAGACGATAATGTATATATTGATGAAAGTGGAGATAAACGACGCCACTTCATATTCGTATTGAGCGGAATGGGAGAAGTAGGTAACGTTTATGATGTATGATATTTTTCCGACATCGTCATAAACGGCTGAATAAGAAGATAGATAATGTTTGTTGCCGATATATTCATCTTGAATGACAGAGTGTTCTCTTCGGTGGAGTATTTTGCAAAAGACCTCATAATTGATTAATTCCGACAATAATCCCTGTTCAAATATGTTAGGACTCGAAGTAACAAACAGTTCTCCGTTCGGAAGATAGACGTTGATGTCGGCATAAAAAACGATAGAAAGGTCTAATATCATTTTATTGATATTATTGAGATTACTCGTTTCGTAAATTTCATCGAAGGTATTGATAGCCGTCATGATGGATTGCGTTTTCTGGTGCAGATTTTCAAAATCTTTTCCTTTGTTTATAAAGTTGACAAAATAGAAAAAGGTAATTCCGATCAATACAAAAGCCAAGGAAAGAACTAAAAGGATCGCCCTTTGCAATTTGGCGCTTAATTGCGATCTCGAAGCGATCAAAAAGCGTTTGTTAGTAAATAGTAACAATCCATACATGAGCGCTAAATAGACGGCGATCATATAGATAAACGGCGATAATACTTGAGGAATATTTTTTATGGGCGTTGAAATGATCAACATTCGGTTGTTGCTCATTCGATAACGCAACAAGTCGTATGTTTCAAGCGTATAGAAAGAATAGAGCATGGACGAATCCCATTTGATTGATTCGGAGAGTTGCAATGGATATGTGACCGTGCCGAACGAATATTCCAATTCATTATTTTCGTAAATGGCGTAACTGTATCGCGACGCGTCCATCAGAGTCAATGCGCTTTCGTCTAATAAAAATTCAGGATATCCCGACTCCCGATAAGGATGAATAGGATGCATTTCAATGAAAAATATCAAATTAGGCAGCGTCGTATCTGCCTTTTTGATGTCGATTATGCCCAAATAAGTAAAAGAGAAAGATTCGTTGTTGAGCAGATAGAGATTTGGCGATAATGTTTTTTGTCCTCCATTCTCAACTTGTTTTTTAAAATAATCAATGCACGAATAATGTGATTTTGAAGAGGAAATATAGAAGGTATCGGCCGGCGAACAGATATTGATCGAATGGTGATAACCTTGCCAATTTTTATTCAAATAATGCCTTATAATATAGTCGCAAATTACATGGTCGTAATCCGCGGCGATGGAATCGTTAAAATTCAAAATGAATTTTCTGATAGAGTTATCTTTCAAAATATTTTGAGAGAGATTATCAAACAGCAGTTCGCGATCTTCCTGTCGTCCCTTTTGGGAAAATTCTTCTGCCAAAAAAAGTCGATGTCGCTTTTCTATTTTGTCTGTGAAAGTCACGAGGATAGTCGTAGAAATTACGCCTAAAAGTATGATGACATAGAACAAATAACGTCCTTCTATTCTTTTGTCGCTGTATACAAATAGAGCGGGAGCGATAATCCATAAAAGGGAAAGCGTGAAAATCGAAAAGCGAAATTTTATGAAATAAGCGATAATCAACAAGATAATAACTGCCGTGATCAGGAAAATGACGAATGATTTTTTAGAAGTAATGCCAATCCATTTCGTACAAGTGATGTTCAAGAGAAAGACGGCAATAGAAAAACAGCAAAGAGTGATCAGCAACAGAATAGAGTAAGCGTTTATATTGAATATAAATGAAAGGTCAAGAAATACTGTTGTATTTAAAATCAGCATTTTATGAAATACAAACAACAACATAAATAAAAAACCCGAACAGATTGGCGGTAATATATTTAATAAAACGTGAGCGGGTTTTTGTCGCTGTCGCCAAAGTACGCTTAGATCGTAAACGGCAAAGCAAATTACCGCAAAAGCAAATGAAAGGAAAAGTATTTGTCCTAATGACGGAAATAATGCGCTATAAGCAAAATATTTTGACGAAAACAATTCATGATTAAATATGATGGCCGGATAACGCATAAAGACCACGAATCCTGCCACAATGACAAAACTAACAATGCATCCGAGAAAAGTAGATATTTTAGGTTTTTGATAAAGGTGATAGAAAAAAGATTGATAAATACAAAACAGAGCGCCTAAATAGCAGATAATAAATAAAATAAGCAATATTCTATATTTATTTCCAGAGAAAGTTCCGTCTTTTGGAAAATTAATACTGCAAAGCCATTCTCCCTGTCCGGAAATGATGGAATAAGGAGATTCTTCACAAGAATAGAGCGCATTGTCGGGAAGTTGTAGAAACTTTGCAAATCTATTGGAAAAATATTCGTTTTCGACAGGGTATTGATAATAAATAGGGATTAATGCGACAAAAGTATATTCGCCGTCCTGATGGACGATCGGATAAAAAATGCCGTTTTCCAACTCGAAAGTTGGCTGATTCAAATCGCTGAATTCGCTTAACAGATATGGAATAGGCTCATGATTGTTGCTCCATAGAACAATGGTGTCGTTTTGATAACCAAGATACAAAACCGTCGATTTTTTTTCTTTTTTATGATGATCGTGAGAGTCCAAGTGATGAGGTAATTGTTTTAGACGCGCCAATGCAATATTTTCTTCTTTTTGCAAAAGCGCAGTGGCTCGGTTCGATAAAGCTGCCGGATCTAAAAAAGCAAAAAAAGTTCTGTAGAGAATAACAAAAAGCAGCATTAGAAACAGCAAGCTGCTCCATGCGATGTGTAATTGTCTCTTTGTAAGCGTTTTCATTTTTTTTGATTATACATTTTCGTTACAATTCGCGAAAACGGTTACAAAGGTAATAAAGTTGGGTGAAAAAACAAATAGAATTGTTATGAGAGCGAAAATTTTCGTTAAGTTTTTTTGTGAAAATAATATAAAATTTACTAAATTTTTACAGATGTAATAATTTAAAAAGTTATCTTTGCAGAAATAATTAATGTAATCTCAATGAAAAATGAAACGCTCAAAAAACTTAAAAACAGAGTTGATTCTTATCCGTTTCAAGGAAAGTTTATTGCGATTAACCGCCCTTCCGGATCATATTTTCTGAAAAAAATGGACATTTCAAACACAAATAAAAATATAATTGATATGAAAAAAATAGTCTTTTTAGTTATCTTATTTTTTGCATTAGGAGTTACCTCTTTTGCGGCTTATCTTGAAAAACATCCAATAATCATAAAGCAGCCGGATGGGACGGAAGTACAATGTTTTGCGACGGGAGATGAATATTACAACTGGGTTCACGACGCGGAAGGATACACATTGATTCGCGACCCGCAAACCGGATATGTCGTATATGCTAAATTGCAAAACGATGAATTAGTTTCAACAAAATATATTGTCGGTACGGTCGATCCTGTTACCTTAGGATTATCTCCTTGGACAATAATATCCGCTGAAAAACGGGAACAAAAAAGACGGAATTTTTTGAACCAAACGCCTCAGAGATCAAGTTTACAATCGGCGGAAAAAAACAGAGGCGGGCATAATGCCGGTACGATTAATAATTTGACGGTTTTCATTCGTTTTTCTGACGATACGGAGTTTGAGCAGTCGGTTTCGTATTATAATGCTATGTTTAATGACGAACAGGGCGTCTCTATGTACAATTACTTCAAAGAAGTTTCTTATGGAACAACATTGATTCCGTCGACATTTTATCCTACTCCCAACGGAGAGATCGTATTATCCTATCAAGACAGTAATCCTCGTTCTTATTATCAACCATATAATTCGAGTTCGAATCCGAATGGCTATCAAGTGGACGACGATGGCAGAGATCGAAGAATGAGGGAGCATACATTATTGAAAAATGCGATAGAGAGTGTGGCGCATGAAATTCCGTCTGATTTAAATCTCGATTTTAATGGAGACACATATGTAGACAATGTCTGTTTTATTATTAAAGGAGCCACAGGCGGGTGGAGCGAGCTTCTATGGCCGCATCAATGGTCTCTATATTCGCTCGATGTCAGGATTAATAATAAGAGAGTTTATTCTTATAATTTTCAATTAGACGATGATCTTAGTTGGGATGCCGCGAGCGTATTGGCGCATGAGATGTTTCATACTTTAGGAGCTCCCGATTACTATCACTATAGCTATGACGGATTGCATCCGGTAGGTTCATGGGATTTGATGGCGTCCAATATGTATCCGCCGCAATCTTCTCTTGCTTATACAAAATGGAAATATGGCGGATGGATTGATCATATACCGGCTATTACGACAAATGGCGTTTACGAATTAAACAATGTTTGGTCTGAAGAAAAATATGCGTATAAAATATTTTCGTCTAATTCTTCTACGGAATATTTTATGGTTGAATATAGGGATAAAAACGTCTCATGGGACGCCAATATTCCTGGAACAGGGGTATTAATTTATCGAGTTAATACGATTGTCAGTGGAAATGCAGACGGCGCTCCCGACGAAGTATATATTTATCGTCCCGGAGGAACAAATATGGTGAATGGAAGTATTAACTCTGCGCATTATGGAGTGGGAGGCCGTATGGAAATTAGCAATACCACCTCGCCTTCATGTTTCTTAACCAATGGAAGCTCCGGCGGTATCCATATCAAAAATATAACCATTCAGTCCGATGGAGCCGCAACTTTTGAAGTCGACGGATTGAATGATGAAGGTTGTAATATTGCGATAGAAATGTGGGACTCAAGATCTGATGGATGGGATGGAAACGCTCAAATAGAGGTATTACAGAATAATGAAGTGATTTCAACCGCCAAGCTCCATGAAGGCGGTTACGCCGTTTATCATGTGGCCATTTCTTCCGGAAGTATTGATTTCAGATGGGTAGAAGGCACATTTGATTTGGAATGTTCTTTTATGATTACAATGAATAGCGATATGATTTATCAATCGTCGGGGATGCCATCTGTGGGAATATTTCATAGTGATGTTTGCAGATCTTCATGCCCAACAGTAAGCAATTTAACGGCAGAAGTTCAGGGAACAGATGTGAAACTTTTATGGGACGCTCCGGAAGAAACGCCAACCGGATACAAATTATATCAAAATTCTATTGAGATTGCAACAATAACAGAAACATCATATTTAATAAGAAATTTAACGAGCGGAGATTACTCGTTTTCCGTAGAGGCGCTTTATGGGGACGATTGTTTTCCAGAAAAAGTTTATGTCTCTGCAAATATAGAAGTTGGCAATTCTGTATTTAATTTGAGCGTAACCAAACTTGAAAATGATAAAATCTTAGTCGAATGGGAAGAACCGAATGAACTGGAGGAGCGGCTCTCTTATTTGGAAAATTTAGATAAAAATAGAGGAATATCAGCCAGCAACTACGATATTTACATTAATGATGAAAAAGTTGGATCTACTACCGAGACATTTTATGAATATACTGTTCCTAATGCAGGAAATTATAACGTTTGCGTAGTAGCGAAATATCCAAATGGAGCGCAATCTGCAAAAGAGTGCGAACAAATAGAAATAGGATTATCTTTAGATTCGCCCATAGCGACGACTGCGACGAATATTTCTCACACAGGATTTACGGCCAATTGGGAAGCTGTTAACGGAGCCGAAAGTTATATTTTGGATGTATATGAAGGCGTGCCGAATTCTTCCGAATTGGTCGTTAATGGAAGTTTTGAGACGGGAAACAGAGAAAACTGGGCAGGCGATAATATCGCATATTTTAATATAACAACTGCGAATCCGCATAGCGGAAATTATTATCTCAGTCGTTCTACAACATCAGGAACTTCACGATTGGAGCAAACGGTATCGTTAGAAACAGGTAAAACTTATATTTTGTCATTTTGGTATAATAATTATGCCGCGACTAGTACGCATGGATTGAAAAATTATTCTATTCAAGGGACCACGGGCAGTAATTATATTGAAGGAAGAGATCCGGTTAAATTATCAGCAGCTTCCGAATGGACAAGATATGAGCAAGAGTTCACGGCGACAACTTCATCTGTGAAAATAAGCATACGCGCCTATGAACCTTGCGATATAGATGATATTTCAGTGACAGAAAAGGTTGAACCTATTCTTAATTCTCCTTTTATTGTTACGGGAATATCAAAAGAAATATCAAACCTTACGCCGGGTGAATATTATTTTTATAATGTCAAAGCTAAAGCGGGAGATTTGGAATCTGAACCGTCTAATACGATATCTGTGGCCTTGCCAAACTTACCGACGCTTACCATTACCTCTCCCCAAAACGGCGTAATAATTTATGGACAGGATGTCGATATTGAATTTGAAGTTGAGGACTTTGCGATAGGAACAGATGGAAAAATAAAATATATCGTTGATTCGGGAGAACCGCAATATCATACGACAGATAGTAAAATAGAGTTGATAGACCTTTCATACGATGCCCATGCTGTTTTATTAGAATTGGTTGATATGCAGGAAACCCCATTATCGATTCCTGTTACTGCAGAAATAAATTTCATCTGCTCTGATGTGGTTTTGTGCGGATCAGAACCATTTACAAATAGCGTGGCGACCGGAAATTATGGTTACGGAACTTTTGTCGGGAATAATGACGTTACGTGGACTTTTGATCAAGCGAGGAATGAAGGAGAGTATCCTATAAATGGAAAAGGACTTATGTTGCGTCGAGGATTAGATAGTTACTTAGAATCTGCAACTATAAGCGGAGGAATTGGCGATTTTGAAGTAAAAATGAGAAAAGCTTTTACCGGAAATGTAGAGCGGAAGTTGGAATTATATATAAATGGCGAACTGAAAGCAACTTCTCAAGGATTTGGAAACAGTTCGGCAGCGGAAGCTACTATTCATACTTTTTCTGTTTCCGACATTAATATTTCCGGAAATTTCACAATAAAAATAAAACCGTTCGGAACAACAAGCGATGCTCAACAAATGACTATCGACGATATTGTTTGGACTTGTTATATTGATGCTGATCCTCCAATATGGAGCGAAGGTTATCCGCAAATTGCAAATGTTGGAAACGATTTATGCGAACTGATCGTAAATATGAACGAGCTTGGAAAGGCGTATTATTTGCCGCTTACAAAAGATAGCCCCGTTCCGACCATAGATGATATTATAGAGAATGGCAACATCATTCTTATCCAAGAAGCAAATGTCAATCATACAGAATATGTATCAAACTTAGCTGCAGGGACGGATTATGTTATCTATGTCGTAGCGCAGGATAACGAAACGCCGCCTAACACGCAAACAAATTTTGTAACGTTAGAGTTAACAACCATTTCTCAAAGTAATCTTGCAGAAATGCTTACTTTTTCTCTGCCCGGGCAAATAGGAGAAACGACCATTACAGATGGAAATATTTTGATTGATATGCCGGATAATATTGATCTGACAAATTTAATAGCCGCATTTACTATCTCTGAGAATGCGACAATTGCTATTGATGATATAGAACAAGAGAGCGGCGTCACAATAAATGATTTTTCCGAAGAGATTATCTATACAATAACTGCTGAAAACGGAGTTACAACGAAAAATTGGGTAGTATCAATCAATTTATTAAGCACCAATGCAACCGTGACTTCTTCCGTTTATGCTGTTGATAATGAATTTGGTACGATATCAGGCGTTCCTTACTATACTTCTCTTGAGCTATTTAAAAGCAACATTGCGGCAGCTTCATTGGCAAGTTATGCAGTTTATGAAATGGATGAAACAACTGTTGCAACCTCGTTGGCCGACGGATATAAGGTAATTGTTACCGCCCAGGCAGGCAATATCAAAACATACGTTATTAATATGCCTGCTCCCAACGGCGACCTTTTCTTCTCGGAATATCTTGAAGGAAGCAGTAATAATAAAGCTCTTGAGATCTATAATGGAACGGGAGTCGCTCTTGATTTAAGCAGATATTCTATCAAGCTTGGATCAAATGGCGCCGCATTTTCTACTACTTTATCTCTTGGAGGAATTCTTGAAAACGAAGCGGCGTATGTTATTGCGCATAGCAGTGCAAAACAATCAATATTAAATGTTGCAAATAGAACGTATGGAGGCAATGTTCTTGCTTTTAATGGAGACGATGCGTTAGGACTCTTTAACGGAGGCGTTTTAATTGATGTAATAGGAAAAGAAGGAGAACGTCCATCTGGAGGCTGGAACGTTGCAGGAATTGAAAAAGCCGCTTTAGATCATACTTTAATTCGTAAATCTTCTATTATGACAGGAAATACCGCTTGGGAATCTTCTGCAGGTACTAATGAAGAAAATAGCGAATGGCAAATCTATCCGTGCGATTATATTGGAGGACTTGGTTTTCATAAGCAACCATTATTAAGCGCCGAAGCCGATATCCTTACTTTTAATGCAGGCGAAGGAGAGATCAATGTTCATATTGATAATGAAGCGAATACTGTAACCGTTGGAGTAAGACATGAAACGAATATCACAACATTAACGCCGATTATTACCGTTTCCGAAGGAGCATCGATAGATCCGAATTCCGGTGAAGAACAAGATTTTAGCTCAATTGTAAATTACACGGTAACGGCAGAGGGAGAAAATAATCAGATTTGGAAAGTATCGGTTGTAAAATATAGTAATGACGCTACGCTTTCCGATATTAAGATAAACGGAGAAAGTATCGAAGCATTTTCGCCCGAGATTATGTCTTATAATATCGCCTTACCTTACGGAACGACTGGCCTGCCGATTACTTCTTATACGCTTAATGATGAAAATGCAACGGCAGTACAAACAAATGCTTCTCAAATTCCCGGAACGACGACTATTGTTGTTACTTCGCAAGACGGAACAGTAGAAAATACTTATTCATTAAACTTTATTGAGGTAACTCCCTTTTTGATTGTGATTTCGCACGAAAATGAGACGACAGTTTATACTCCTTTTATTAATGTGGTTTTTGAAGTAGAACATTTCACGCTTGGAATAGACGGGAGAGCGGCATGGAAACTCAACGA
>JAIRTP010000043.1 GCA_031254805.1 Bacteroidales bacterium | reverse complement strand
GTTAAATGTTTCAAAATTGGCGCATTCCGTAAAAGTATTTTTCACGGTTATCGAAACGACGTCTTCTCCTTTATTGCCGGAGTTGCTGATAGCAACAGCTTTTATGATATGCGCTCCGGCTTTCAATGTTTCGGCGGGAATTGTGAAATTATACGGAAAGTTCGTTATACTGCCGTATCCTTCATTGTCTATATATAATTGTACTTGCGCTATGACTCCATTGTCGTCATTAGCTGTAACTACGACGTTGATTTCATCGTCAAGATTAAATTCGGCATCTTTCGCCGGTGCAGTAATCGTGCATGTTGGAAATTCATTTTTCAGATCTTTACATGTCGCAAACAACAATATTGCTGTCATCCCTAATAAAAACAATATATTTTTCATAATTTTCGGTTTTATAAATAATTCAATTAGCGGTGCAAATGTATGCAAAAAACCGGGAAAGGATAGCGGTTACAAAAATTATTTTTTTTCCTGTTTAAAAGAATTTAATGAATAAAAAATATTTATTTGCTATTTTCAACGCTTTTGTCTAGGATTCCCCAGTTTTTTATAATTAAAAAGCAACAGAAACAGCCCGATGGTAATAGCGGAATCGGCGACATTGAAAATCGGGCGGAAAAAAATCAAATGATCGTCGTGCCCGAAAAGAAAATCCGGAATCCATGAAGGAGCATCGGCATAAGCGATATCGACAACTGGGCAATAAAACATATCCACCACTTTTCCATATAAAAAGGGCGCATATCCGCCTTCTTCCGGAAAAGCTACCGCCGGTTCAAAATAAGAGCTTTCGCTAAACACTTGTCCATAAAAAGCGCTGTCGATAATATTTCCAAACGCTCCTGCAATAATCAATGCAAAACAGATCAATATAATAATAGACGATTTTCGTCGTATTAGATGAACCATGTAATAACCGAGAAATCCGACGGCGACAATTCGCACAAGGCTTAGAATAAGTTTTCCGATATTACCAAAAAACGCCATTCCGAACGCCATTCCGTTATTTTCCACAAAATGCAATTTTGCCCAATCGCCAAAAATCGGGATCTCTTGCCCGATGGTCATGTGGGTTTTCACCCAAATTTTCAAAACTTGATCTCCAATTAAGACGATCAAAATGATAAGAACAGGTAATAAATAAGGTCTTTTCTTCAACATCAATCAAAATTTTCATTAGAAACTAAAACGCAAACGACGCGGATTTGTTATATATTCACGGTAAATCCGCGCCATCCGAGTTGATTTTTTATAAAAAATTGCTTCAAAAAAATAGCTTAACCGCCAAGACCGCAAAAAGTAAAAGCGGAACTTCGCATAGCGTGTTACTCTTAAACAAGTCCCGTAAATCCCATGAAAGCCAACGCCAAGATTCCCGCTACGATCAAAGCGGAAGGAATTCCCGTCATCGCTTTCGGAAGTTCCAAACTTTCCAAATGTTCGCGTATGCCGGCAAAAATAATCAACGCCAATGCAAAACCAAGCGCTTTTCCCACCGCGAAGATAATTCCCGTGAGCAGATCATAATCTTGTTGAACCACCAAAATGGCAACCCCTAAAACGGCGCAGTTAGTGGTTATTAAAGGCAGGAAAATACCCAAAGCTTGATATAATCCGGGACTCATTTTTTTCAGAATGATCTCCACCATTTGCACCAAAGCGGCGATGACCAGAATAAAAACAATTGTTTGCAGGTATTCCAAGCCGAAAGCATTCAGTACGTACGTCTGAATAAGCCATGTGACGGTTGTCGCTAAAACAATGACAAAAAGTACCGCGGCGCCCATCCCAACGGCTGTGTTCACTTTTCCCGAAACGCCCAAGAAAGGACAAATTCCAAGAAACTGCGAGAGAACAACGTTGTTAACAAAAACGGCTCCTATGATTAAAAGTATGTATTCCATTTTTTATTTTGCTTTTTTAGATTTCAATTATTTTGACAATTTACGCATTAAAACGATCAAATATCCCAATACGATAAATGCTCCCGGCGCTAATACGAAAGCAATCATACCATATTCGGCGGAATAAAGTTGCATTCCAAAAATTTGTCCGGCTCCCAATATCTCGCGGATTCCGCCCAAAATTGTCAAAGCCAATGCAAAACCCAGTCCCATTCCCAATCCGTCGATAATGGAAGAAAGCAAGTTGTTTTTCGAAGCAAAGGCTTCCGCTCTTCCCAAAACAATACAGTTCACCACAATCAATGGAATGAATAATCCGAGCGACTCGTATAACGCCGGAACAAACGCTTCCATCAAAAGCTGCAAGACGGTCACAAACGCTGCGATAATTATGACATAAACAGGTATGCGAACTTTGTCGGGGACTACATTTTTAACGGCCGAAATAACCAAGTTCGACATAACCAATACAAAAGTAGTCGCCAATCCCATTCCCAATCCGTTAATTGCCGAGGTGGTAACGCCCAATGTAGGACACATCCCCAACAAGAGTACAAATACGGGATTTTCTTTGAATAACCCTTTAGTGAAATTTTTCCATTGATTCATTAATTGTCTCCTCCATTTTTATCGTTTTGAAAAGCTGTATAAGCGCGTTGAATGGCGTCGCTAAAAGCGCGCGAAGAGATCGTCGCCGCTGTGATGGCGTCAATTTTTCCACCATCCTTAGAGACCCTAATCACGCCGTTGGTTTGCAAATCGGAACCTTTTTTATTCCAAAATTGCATTGAGAAGTCCGATTTGGCAACGTCCATTTTATCTCCCAAACCGGGCGTTTCGGCGTGTTGCAGAACAACGGTTTTAGTGATTGTTCCATCGGGTAAAAATCCGACCATAATATCTATCCTTCCGCTAAATCCATTCATGGAGTAGCTTTGAATAGCTTTTCCTACTTCTTGGCCTTGCGATAGACAAGTATAAACGACTAGGTCGCCGCCAGTTTCATCCTGTACGGTTTTCTCTTCCATCGTTTCAAAATCGGCAATCACTTCTTTAATCGCCGTCACCTTTTTCTCCTCTTTGGCTTGCGCTATCGGCTCTTTCGTCGCATTGTAAGCAAGACTTAACGCCAATCCCGCCACCAATGTAACAGACATCAGCACAATGAGCATATTTTTAAAACTTGATTCTAATTTCTTTGCCATATTTCTTTGTTTTTCCCCGCAAAAGCTGCGGATATCGCTGATATTTATTCCTTAACTTTATTCTTAAACGACTATTTCAAAAAACTTATTTTTTATATTCTCAGCGCATGCTGTGGTTTCTATGATTATTTTACTTTTTCCCCAAAACGTTTCGGTTTAAAAGCACGGTTTATCAAAGGCACAAAAGCGTTCATGATCAAAATAGCAAATGAAACGCCTTCGGGATAAGCGCCCCAAAGCCGTATGATCATGGTCAATAAACCGCATCCTATTCCGAAGACGACCTGTCCCCATGAACTCATTGGCGAAGTCGCCATATCGGTCGCCATAAAAACGGCTCCCAACATAATTCCTCCAAACATTAGATGATACATCGGCGGAATATAAAGTCCCGGATTGATCAAATGCATAATGCCGGCAAAAATAAAAGCCGATCCGAGGAAAGAAACCGGAATATGCCAGGTAATAATTTTGCGGAACAACATAAATATGCCGCCCAACAGAATAGCTATAACCGATATTTCTCCTAAGGAACCGCCATGTTGACCTATCAACGATCCTACATAATCGGGAAGTTGTGCGACGACGTCCGAAACGTCTTGTCCTGTCGCCAATCCTCCTTTGATAATTCCCATGGGCGTTGCGCCTGTTGTGGCGTCGGCAACAACTTCTATCGCTTGCGTCGCCCCTGAAGTTGCCGCCGTTATAGCCTGCGGAACTTGTTCGATTAATTCTTTTGCTTTAGGCCACGTCGTCATTTGTTGCGGGAAAGAGATCAACAGGAAAACCCTTCCCACCAACGCCGGATTGAACGGATTTTTTCCTAATCCGCCAAACGACATCTTGGCGACCCCTATGGCAATGATCGCTCCGATCACAATAATCCACCAATCTAAATTTGAAGGAACGTTAAAGGCCAACAGCAATCCTGTAATGACGGCGGAACCGTCGCCGACAGTCGCGGGCGTCTTCATGATAAATTTCTGTATCAACCACTCCAATATCGCACAAGCGGCGACAGATATGATCATTACCCGCACGGCATTCCATCCAAAGAATAAAACGGAGGCTACTGCCAAAGGAATCATTGCGACGACGACGCCCCACATGATTTTTTGTACCGATTCTTTGCCATGAACGTGCGGCGAACCTGAAATTGTCAATAAATTCATATTATTTCAATTATCTTACGTTACGATTTCTGATGATTTTTCCAACCTGATTTTTTCCAACTCTGATCGTATCCAAAAGCGGACGTCCGGAAGGACAGGTAAAATGACATGATCCGCATTCGATACAATCCATTACGCCCTCTTTTTCCAATGATTCGTAATTTTCATTCGTGGAAAGTATAGCCAAATAGTACGGTTCCAATCCCATCGGACAAGCGGTCGTACATTTAGCGCACCGAATACAATTTTGTACCGGAACGCGTTTTGATTCTTTTTGGGTCATCAGCAAAATTCCCGACGTTCCTTTGGTTACCGGAATGTCGGTAGAAGTTACCGCTTTTCCCATCATGGGTCCGCCGCTGATGATTTTTCCGGTATCTTCGGGTAATCCGCCGGCCGCTTCTATCAACATGAAAACCGGCGATCCGTTTCTGACTAGGAAATTGGAAGGTTTTGCAACGGATTTTCCGGTCAACGTGACAATGCGGTCAATCAAGGGCTTGTTTTTTTGAACCGCTTCATATACGGCGAGAGATGTTCCTGCATTTGTAACGACGGCGCCGACTTCAAGAGGCAATTTTCCGGAAGGAATCTCTCTGTTAATAGCAGCTTTTACCAACTGTTTTTCGGCTCCTTGCGGATATTTTACCTTTAACGCCATTATTTTAATCCCTTGAAATTTTTTTGCCGACTCGGACAGATGTTGTATGGCGTCTTTCTTATTGTTTTCAATGCCTATGATAGCGCGAGATACTTCCAACGCTCGCATGATGATAGAAACGCCGACCAGCATCTCTTCTCCTTTTTCCAGCATTAAACGATGATCGGCGGTCAAATAAGGTTCGCATTCCACTGCGTTAATAATCAAACATTCCGCTTTCTTACCGGCCGGAACCGTCAATTTCACATGCGTGGGAAAAGCGGCTCCGCCCATTCCTACAATGCCCGCTTCTTTGATCTTGTTCAAAATTTCTTCTTTACTCAGAGAAAAATCGCGCTTGAGGTTGGGAGAACGATCGATTCCTTCTTCCCATTCATCGCCCTCCACATCAATAATAATAGATGGTTTCCGATATCCGCTGGCGTCGAGATAGTCGTCGACGGCAAATACTTTTCCCGAAACGGAAGAGTGGATGTTGGAAGAGATAAACGCTTCTCCTTTGGCTATTAATTGGCCGACTTTTACCATATCTCCTTTTTTGACTATCGGAACGGATGGAGCTCCCAAACTTTGCCCTAACGGAAAAATAGCCCGTTTTGGGATTCCAAGCTCTTCGATGGCTGCGTGTTCGGCAATTTTACATTCAGGCGGATGAACGCCTCCGATTTTAAATGTTCTTAACGCCATGTTTTTTATAATTAATAGGGCTGACGAGTAAACTCATCGTATATATTCATTAATTCAGGTTTACAAGGTTATGCTTCCGCCGTTTCCGCAACAGTTTCTTTGGGCTCTTTTCGCGGGGGAAAATTGAGTTCCCGGATAGCTCCCGTAGGACATTCCGTCGCGCATTTACGACATAGTTTGCATTTTGCGTAATCGATATACGCCAAGTTTTTATTAAGCGTAATCGCTTCGAAACTGCATGATTTTACGCATTTTCCGCACCCGATGCACGCAACGGCGCAATTTTTCTTCGCGGGAGCTCCTTTTTCAGTATTGACGCACGATACAAAAATGCGGCGTTCTTTTTTACCGCGATTTCTCAACTCGATAATTCCTCTCGGACAAGCTTTTACGCAAGCGCTGCAAGCCACGCAGTTATCTTTTACAACCGGCAATCCGGTCTCTTTACTCATAAAAATAGCATCGAACTGACAGCTTTTTATACAGTCGCCGCAGCCGAGACATCCGTTAGGACATCCGCCTTCTCCGGCAAAAAGCGTATGGGCAAAGTAACACGATCCGACTGCGTCGTAATCAATTTTTTTCGGCGCATTTTCAAAAGATCCGTTACAACGAACTACGGCGATTTGCGGCTCCGTTATTGTAGCGGCAAAGCCTAAAACGGCGGCAATTTGTTCCATTGTAGCATTTCCGCCGGGAGGACACGATTTTCCTTCTAAATTTTCATCCTTGACAATAGCTTCCGCCAAAGCGCGACATCCGGCAAATCCGCACCCGCCGCAATTTGCTCCGGGAAGCAGATCGACCACATCGTCGATACGAGGATCTTCATAAACTTTAAACTTTTGCGCTATGAAATACAATAGAATGGCCGCAATGCAACCTAACGCTACTAATGTGATAAGCGAATAAAGCATAATATCATTCACGATCGTACTGTTTTTCTATCCCAATAATTTGGGAGGATTTTAATGCTGCAAAAGTAAATCTTTTCATTGAAACATTTTCTTTTTCATTCAAGTTTTATCAATAAAAATAAAGCATTTTTAACGTAAGAGAAGAGCGGCTTTAGATATTTTTAAAAACAGAAATTATTTATTCCCGATTTTATGCTAATTTCGTGGCATGAAAATTACGCTGCTCGTTATTGGAAAAACCGTTAACGGTTACCTTAAAACAGGGGAAGATGATTATCTGAAAAGGTTAAAGTTTTACGGCGATGTCGATTATATGGTCGTTAACTCTATAAAAAATGCAAAGTCGATGTCGGAAGCGCAACAGAAAGAGGAAGAGGGAAAACTCTTTTTGACAAAGATCATGTCATCGGATTTTTGCGTTTTATTAGATGAAAAGGGAAAAATGTATACTTCCGAAGAATTTTCCGGATTTTTGAACAGTAAAGCCGTTTCGGGATTGAAAAATTTGGTTTTTGTAATTGGCGGGCCATACGGATTTTCCGATGCGATATATCGACGCGCCGATCTTAAATTATCGCTTTCCTCAATGACTTTTTCTCATCAAATGGTTAGAATGATATTCCTCGAACAATTGTACCGCGCTTTTACGATTTTAAGGAATGAACCGTATCATCATAAATGATTATCGTTTTTTAAATTTCCGTTCATCTTCGTAATCATAACATCTCGCTTGTTTCAATTAAAAAGATATCCGATTTTAACATTCATCGGAAAATTAAACAGCGCCCTTTTTCCCTCTGCTATCTTTCCGGTTTTGTTCAAATGGCGTTAAATTAAGATATTTGATATCCTGGTATTTTACTCCGGTTTCTACGCAAAAATCAATTATAAATTGCTTGATAAATATGTGAAATCCGTATTTTGCATTCAATGTAACTCCATTTTATCCACGCCGCGATCATAATGATAAGAATATCCGCTTATGCTGTTATGATAATGCTCTCTCGTGTAAAAATTCGTTTTATAAAAAACAAAATCGGAAGAAAGATAAGGGATTGAACACTTTTTTTGCTCTGCGTCGTATGAAATATTTCTTTTCGACGGCAATGCTTCCGCCATAAAACTTTTCCCATGCCGTAATGTCGAACAAATCAATCATAAAAGCGGCGGATATCTGCGTCGAGGAGCAATTTCCATGATATCGCTCGTAACTAAATTCTATTCCGGAATTTACAGGATCGACGATGCGAACCGGAGATATTTTTATCTGACCTCGATAAAATTTAATTTGCTCCTGTCCCCAAACAAAATTCAAAGGGAAGAAAGCGAAAACAATTATTGCAAAAATATATCTTATTTGCTTTTGCATATCTATACATGTTGTATGAATCTTTTTTCGTAAAGATAAGATTTTTCAAACAAACGCATTTATTGAAAAAGTCATCTGTCTGAAGAGAAAAGTCAGATGGATTATTGAAAAAGTCATCTGTCCGAAGAGAAAAGTCAGATGGATTATTAAAAAAGTCATCTGTCTGAAGAGAAAAGTCAGATGGATTATTAAAAAAGTCATCTGTCTGAAGAGAAAAGTCAGATGGATTATTGAAAAAGTCATCTGCCTGAAGAGAAAAGTCAGATGGATTATTGAAAAAGAGAGATGGAAAAAGCGTAAAAACGGGAGTAGGCGATTCCGAATCAGTCCTAGAATGAGATGATCAAGTTGATAAAACGGATAAAATTGCGGAATGCGTAAAAATAATGCGGACTGTAATTTAATAATGCGTAACTTTGTAGCCTTATTTACAAACCCTAACAAATAGAAAAATATGGTAGCAAAATCTCATGCACAGAAAATCAGTCAAGCTGAAATAATGATTTCCGGCTTGAAAAACAATCAACAACAGATTGAGAAACGCGGCGTCAGTCAAGAATTTATCGACAAGATGGCCGCCGACATAATCGCCGCCGTCCGTCTCAACAACGAACAGGAAGCGTTGAAAGCGCAACTCAAAGTCAAAACCACAGAATTAACGGCTAAGATGGAAATCCTCGACAAAGCGTATGCCGAGGCGAAGAAGATCGTCAAACTTGATTTTCCGCAAGCGCAATGGAAGGAATTCGGAATAGGAGATAAACGATAAAGCGAGATAATGAGCGTCTGGACGGCGCGAATTAAGCGATGTGAAATAAATACGATATAATAGTTTTTCTGAAGAGAGCGGCTGTTCAAAGAGCAGGGTATTGATTCGGATGATAGATGGTTTTGGGTGGATCATTGAACTCCTTCGGAGTTCGGGCAATGAACAGGATATGCCTCGCCCCTAAGCTGCAGCTTTGCCTTGCAAGGGGTTATCTATGTTTAAGTCCTACGGACTTGTCGTACTTTTTTTGTATTTATCAGCCAGCAGCGACAAATCGGCCAATGCAATAGCTGTCGCCGCCTCAATAATCGGAGGAACACGAAGCACAAAGCAAGAATCGTGACGTCCTTCAATTTTTAACGGCTCTATTTTTTTACTTTTTATATTATAAGTCTCTTGCGGGAGTAAAATACTCGACGCAGGTTTTACGGCGACTCGAAAAAAAAGTTCATTGCCATTACTGATTCCTCCGTTGATACCGCCCGCATGATTTGTTTTCGTTTTTCCCTCTTCGTTCAAAATAAAATCGTTATGTTCGGATCCTTTCATGGATGCGGCGGAAAAACCTGCTCCGAATTCAATAGCTTTTATTCCCGGAATGGCAAAAACGATATGACTGATAAGCGATTCCAATCCGTCGAAAAAAGGCTCGCCAAGTCCGACAGGAAGGTTCGTCGCCTTACATTCAATAACGCCTCCAATAGAATCTCCTTTAGCTACGGCGTTTTGAACCGTATCTTCAATATTTTTACTTCCTCCCGCTTCAACAAGTTCCGCAGAAACGGTAATTCCGGCGATGATTTTTTTTGCAACAACGCCCGCCGCCGTTAAGGGAAGCGTTATTCTGCCTGAAAAATGTCCGCTGCCGCGTAAATCTGCAAACCCGCAATATTTTTCCCTGACGACAAAATCGACATGTCCCGGACGCGGCAAATCGGAGAATGAAGCATATGTTTCGGATTGAGTATTTTCGTTTCGGAATAATAACATAATGGGAGACCCCGTCGAAAAATCATTATACACGCCGGAAATAATATTGGGAATATCGCATTCTATCCTCGTCGTCGTTCCCGATGCTCCCGATTTGCGGCGAAAAAGATCCTGCGCAAAACATTCGGCAGAAATTTCTATTCCGGGAGGGCAACCGTCAATCACAACTCCGATAGCTTTGCCATGAGATTCTCCGAATAAATGTATCCTGAATATTCTGCCGAAACTATTCATGAGCGATCATATTTTTTATCTCCATACGAATATGATTGGCAATATGAGCGCCCGTTTTTCCGTCGGTCGGAAAAATTACGTCAATAATCTCGGCAATATCCGGCGCGAATTTTTTTTTCAAATCTGCATCGTTGAACAACCAAAAAGAAAAAGTTTCTTCAGAAACAAACTCGTAAAGATCTTTATATTGCATCTCGTCGAGAAGTATCAGCGCTACATGGATTAAAGATTCTGTTTTTTTGAGGCGTTTTCTCAATTTACGGACGGACGACTTTGCATCTTCGGCAAAATCGATAAAAGCGCACTCTTTAAAATCGATAAGATGAGCCGAGATCGTCCCTAAAATATTTTCCGAAGAAGAAATAACAGAAATGACGGAAGGCGTTTCCGCTTTTTTCTTCAAAGCGTTGAACATGGTCTCCGCCGGAGCGTCCTTATCGGTAAAGATTTTAAACGAAGGAGCGCCCTGATACAGCAACCATCTTTTTCCATCAATATAATAACCGTTTCGAGAGGTTACTTTTTGTTCGAGCGTCGGATTATTATAACTGCAATCCAATACTACCTGTTGCTCAAAAAAAGTCGCTTTATGAAGCAAAACGGCCTCTTTCGGTATCGTAGAAATGATAATAGCGGCGTTGTCGATAGCTTGTTGAATATTTTCAAAATCCACGGGAATACATCCTGTTTTTTGTGCAAATTCTTCTACTTTAATAGGATTTTTTCCCGTGACATAGGTTTGCATATGCATCATTTTGAGGGTATAAGCCGCCGCGCGCGCCGCTCCTCCATAACCGACAATCAAGGCCGACTGCCCGAGAAAATCAATTTCTATTTCATCAAGCGACTGAAATATTCCATTAACGTCGGTATTATATCCGACAAATTGATCGTCTTTCAACAAAATCAGATTTGAACAGCCGGTTTGCTGTACGCGAGAGTCGTAAAGGTCTAAATAGCGTACAATATTTTCCTTGAACGGAGCAGTGATATTGCACCCTTTTATACGAAGATTTTTCATTACATGAATAATTTCTTCAGGAGTTCCGGCGGATATACGCGTATAATATCCATTTATTTTAGTCGCTCCCATTGCCTCGTTCATCATCTGAGGACTCAAACTATGGCTGATCGGATTACCCGCCACAGCAAAAATCTCTACTTTTTCCGAATGTTGCATTGTATTCAAATCTTTAAATTACAGTCAAGAAAACAGGTCATTTTTTACGCTGTAAAGATAAACATTTTATTCCTTATATATATTGTCCCTAAAAGTCGCTTCTTTTTCGTCGATAAAGGTCAACTTACAACTTTCTGCTCTTTCAAGAGGGCGTTTTTCGTATGTTCTTTAGCATTTTTCACCATAAAATGTAATCGATTCAACACATTTGCTTCCGAACTATCGGCGTCAAAATCAATGAACAGCATCTGCATTTCGGGATATACTTTCTTCACCTGTTTTTCTATTCCTTTGGAAATGACATGGTTTGCAATACAACCAAAAGGCTGCAAACTCACCGCATCATAAACGCCTTGTTCTGCAAAACTTGCCAATTCGGCAGGAATCAACCAGCCTTCGCCAAACTGAGCGGAAAGATTAAGAATTCTTGAAGCCAACTGCGCATCGCGTTCCAAATTGGCAAACGGCCGATAATATCGAAATTTGCTCCCTATTTTGTCAATCTTTTTAACATAGCGATAAACGATATTATATAGTGTATCATTAAGCCAAATTGGTATTCCTCCGCGCGAGGTATGATGTTGCTTGCGAATCTTTGCATTTTGAAACGCGCACAAGAAAAAATTATACAATGAAGGCGCAATTACCTCTACGCCCTGTTCTGACAGCCATTGCAAAATATTCTTATGACTGAAGGAGTTATATTTCACGTAAATCTCTCCAACGACGCCGATGGCCGGAATATGATCGTCAATTTTTATGATTTGATTAAATTCTTCCGCAGCTTGTTTCAATAATTGAGATAAAGCTCTGGTTTTTTTCTTCTCAATGAAAGGATTAGCCAAATCAATATATTTATAGCGCAATCGCTCCGCCTCTCCCTTTTTAATCTCGCGAGGAGCCGCCGCATAATAAAACTTTGTCAAAACGTCGGCATATAGCAGCGTAAAAAAGGTCGGAAGCAGCGCTTTATGCCATTTAAGTTCAAATCCTGGCTGTTCATTGATAATTCCGCTCCCAAAAGAGACCGAAACGACCGGAATATTATCAAAACCCGCAGATAACATCGCTTTTTTCAATAATGAAATATAATTTGTAGCGCGACATTGCCCTCCCGTTTGAGTAATGGCAACGGCTATTTCATCAGGATGATATTTCCCCGATTTCAAAGCTTTTATAATATCTCCTATGACTAACGTCGCCGGATAGCAAATTTCATTATTAGCATATTTCAACCCTTCCGCGACCGAATCGGAATTGCTCGGCGGCAAAATCTCCAGATCAATGCCCAATAATTTGAAAATCGAAGGAAGAAACTCCGAATATCCTTCCGCAAAATAGGGCGCAATGATCTTACGACAACGATCCTCAGGCTGGAATGGCGGCGTTTTAAGAGCCGACAAGGAGCGAAACTCTCTTCTTCCGAATTGTAAACTTTCCACCATCGAACGAACGCGCAAACTCAACGATCCGATATTATTCACATCGTCAATTTTTAAAATCGTCAACGCTTTGCCTTTACGTTTTAAAATATCTCCTACTTCGTCGATAATAAAAGCATCAGGGCCGCATCCAAAAGATGTAAGCTGTACATAATGAATGTTATCTTCGCTATTTGCCACATAAGACGCCGCTTTAAAAATACGGTTTGGATATGCCCATTGACTTACAGCCTGTATTTCGTTGAACAACTTACTCGCATCGTCTGAAAACCGCACAACATCTTCCGTGATCACATCGACTCCCATATCAGAGACGCTGTCGGAAATTTTATGTTGCACTAAAGGATCGGCATGGTACGGTCGCCCGGCCAATAAAATGACCATTTTCCCCGATTTTCGCGCATGTTCTACAACCTCTTTTGCCCGCGAAGAAATTACGCGATAATAGCTTTGTTGCGATTCCACCGCTTTTTCAAATGCTTTTTTTATCGTCGATTTATCAACGCCTAAACTTTCAAGATAAATCCGGCAAGCTTTATACAATAATTTTTTATCATTGAAGCTAATTGTCGGCGCATCTATCGGTATTTGATATTTCTCTTCCGTACTCATGGCGCCTTTTAACACGTCGGCATAGCCGGATACAACCGGACAATTGTAACTATTGATACTTTTTTCATCCTCTTTTTTCTCATAAACGACGTATGGAAAAAATATTCTATCAACTTTTTTAGCGACAAGATCCAAAATATGTCCATGCATTAATTTTGCCGGAAAACAAATATTATCCGACATTACACTATTCAATCCTTTCTCATACAACCGATCGGTCGATGAATTAGAAAGAACCGCGCGAATGCCGCATTCGCTCAACAAGGCGTGCCAAAACGGATAATTCTCATACATATTTAAACCGCGCGGTATTCCGATCGTAAGTTTTGCATCCTCTGCATTTACCGATTTTCGATTACTGAAAAGCGCCTTGCATTTCTCTTGACAAAGATTCGCCCCCTTCTCAAAACTTTCTGATTTATTTGAATAAATCTTTTCGCACTTATTACCGGAATAATAGCTGTTGCCGTTCGCAAATCTGAATTCTTTGACGTAACAACCGTTTTCGCACCCTTTACATTGCGTAAAATTCGTATCAAAATCTCTGGAACCAATAATTGATTCTAAAGAGGTAGGCGTCGCTTTTGCAACATTTTCCTTGGCGTATAAGGCCGCTCCGAAAGCGCCCATTAATTCAGGCATATCGGAAAATGAAACCTCTTTTTCAGTCAATAATTCCAAAGCCCTGAGAATAGATAAATTACGAAAAGCTCCTCCCTGTACGACAATATGATCGCCCAATTCTTTCGTATCTTTCAATTTCAAAACTTTGTAAAGACAATTTTTTACTACAGAATAGGATAATCCGGCTGCAATATCTTCTATTTCAGCTCCTTCTCGCATTGCTTGTTTTACTTTAGAATTCATGAAAACCGTACAACGCGTTCCCAAATCATACGGATTTTTAGAAAAACAAGCTTTTTGTGCAAACTCAGCTACCGGATAATTGAGCATATTAGCAAAACCTTCTATGAAAGATCCGCAACCGGACGAACACGCTTCATTGATTTCCAAACGAGTAACAGCTCCGTTATCTATAAAAGCAGCTTTCATATCTTGCCCTCCGATATCTAAAATAAAAGAGACGTTCGGAGATATTTTGCGCGCCGCCATATAATGCGCCATCGTTTCAATCATTCCAAAATCAAGATTATAAGCGGCTTTCAGCAAATTTTCTCCATATCCTGTTACCGCGCCGGCCGCGATCGTGAGTTTTTTCTTCTTTGCAAAAAGATCTTGCTGTAAAGTTTCCAATCCCGCCATCAACGACTCCAATGGATCTCCTTCGTTGCGCGTGTAATAATTAAAAAGAACCCTTTCCTGTTCGTCAAGTAAAATGACTTTAGTCGTCGTAGAGCCGGAGTCGATACCCAAAAAATATTTTGCATTTTCATCAATATCATCCAAACTCCCACGTTCGACGACATGGATATTTTTTTGTTCTTTCCACGAAGCAAAATCCTCTTCGCTTTTGAAAATACGGGGAAGTTTTGATTTATACTCTTTTGTCCCCATCTCCGTCCTGTTTTTTGTCTCTTTCAACAATTGTCGCAACTCATGAACTTTGATCGCTCCCTCGCGCGGCGTAATCGCGCATCCCCAAGCAGGGATAATTTCTGCATTTTCATGAAAAACGCACTCCTCAGGATTGAGCGAAAGCAGACCCATGAACGCTCTTCTCAGGGCGGGAATAAAAGCAAAAGGTCCTCCGCAGAAAAACACTTTCGGTTTCACATCAAAACCGCGCGATAACGAGGATAAAACCTGCATGGCGACGGCGTTAAAAACGGAAGCGGCAATGTCGTTTTTGCTAACGTTGCGACTGATCAAATTTTGAATATCCGTTTTCGAAAAAACGCCGCAACGCGAAGCGATCGGATAAATATTTTCCGCTTGATCGGCCAATTTGCTCAACTCGTTCACATCAACGCCCAACAAACTTGCCATTTGATCGATAAAAGCTCCCGTTCCGCCGGCGCAGCTTCCATTCATACGAATATCCGGCGTCTGTGCCTGCTCCAGAAAGATCATCTTAGCGTCTTCGCCTCCAATATCTATAAATGTGCAAATATCCGGAAACAGGCTATGTATCAGCGTCACCGACGCCACTACTTCCTGCACAAAGGTCATTCCAAAACGTTCGGCAATGCCCATTCCAACCGATCCGGTCAAAACGATATCCATATCGCAATTTCCTAAACGCCGATAAGCGAACAAAAACGCATGAAGCAGATTTCGATCCAAATCGGCATTATGCCGTCGGTAATCGAAAAAAACAATATCGCCTTTTTCATCCAGAAAAACCATTTTTATGGTGGTTGATCCTACGTCGATTCCAACGCGATATATCGGTAATTTTTCTCCTTTTTGCATAAATAAGAATGATTCTTTTAAATATTTTGCAAAGAACGAATGACAAAGTCGATAATTTGCTCTTTTCTGTGATCGATAAATGGCGAAACGTCAAAATCGTTTCCTCCAATCACCTGTCCTAAAACCGGC
This sequence comes from Bacteroidales bacterium, assembly GCA_031254805.1. Classification (GTDB taxonomy): domain Bacteria; phylum Bacteroidota; class Bacteroidia; order Bacteroidales; family WRLA01; genus WRLA01. Next base: position 953 of record JAIRTP010000043.1, on the reverse strand, counting down.
AACCCTAAAAATGGGAAAATACACATGGATACGATATTGATAAACAAATCTATCGGATCAACCGGACGAATACTTCCTGCGTCGATCTCTTCTTGTATTTGTCTCTGAAAAAATTCGGAAAATCGCGTAATACCTCTTATAAACTCCTCATTCAACACTTTTTCTGCATCACGATTGATCTCTTCAATCACGAACAAAGGTAAACGAGGCGTTTTTGTCACATTTTCTAAAATAAACGAAACCAACAGATCTATTTTTTCTCTCAACGTCAGGTTCTCGTTTTTTCCTTCAATGGCATTTTGCAAAAGATCCCCGTAAATCTCCATAAAAATTTGTTGAAAAAGATTCTCTTTCGACCGAAAATAATAATTTACCATCGCAATATTGACGTCGGCATCCGTTGCAATGTCGCGAATCGACGTCCCTTCGTATCCTTTTTTTATAAAAATACTTTTTGCAGAATCTATGATCTTTAACTGTATCTCATTCATTTACAACATTAATTATTCGTTTTAAATAATTATTTTAAATATCTATTTTAAACGTTTGTTTAATTGCAAATTTACAAATTTATTTTGAATATGAATTTTGAAGTATAATATATCCAGGGCAAACGTATGAAAAAGTTTATACAGTAACATGAGGAGGCGTTGATCCGACCATCTTTCTTTTGATTTTGATAGAAGACTGTTTCTTTTTCTTCGCCGGCTTATAGTTCTTAAGCATGGTTAATGATGCTTTAAAAGTTGCAAATAAATTTTGTGGAGAGTTTTTTGCTCTCTTTTCGGAAGCATTCTTGCCCAAAGAAACATCCAACTGCCGACGCAGCTTACTTTCCATCTCCTCATGATTTCTTATCAACATATTAAACTGTTGTGTATTCGCATCAGGATTGGAGATATGATACCGGACAGTCGCTTCTCCCTGTTTCTTCCTACTTTTATTATGCCATT
>JAIRTP010000037.1 GCA_031254805.1 Bacteroidales bacterium | reverse complement strand
ATCGGTTTAGTTCTTACTTTGGCCGCTATATTCGCTCCCGTTCGCGATTTTCCTCTGCCCGTATTTAAAGGTGCGGCAGGATTCGGACTGGAAAACGTGCCGGTTAATGCAGCTTTGTTAGTTCTGATTGGTTTGTGTACTTCAGTAATGTGGGGCGGCATCTTCAATCTTGCAGTAGAAGGCTTGGGTAAATACACCGAAAAGGCTTCTGGTATTTTTATGGCGCTTGTTTGTGGCGGCGGTATATTGCCGTTACTCCAGAACTGGATTGTTGACTTGACCGGAGGAGTAGGTTATCTTACTAGTTATTGGGTAGTTGTTGCGGGTCTGGCATATCTGCTGTTCTACGCGCTGATTGGCAGTCGTAACGTGAATAAAAATATTCCGGCGGATTAAGAAAAGTTTGAAATATTTTAAATCGAATTAATGGATGTGATTTTTCAGAGCAACCGTATAAAAAATTTTGACCGGTTGCTCTGAAATTTTTTTATATACGCTATTGAATACTTTTTCCTTAAAAATGAAAGACAAAAATTTTCTTTAAGTTTTTCCATCATTTTTTTACATCCCATGCAGTTTGTAGCAGTAATTTTTTGTTTTATAAAAACTTCGCATTTCTATGGGAAACTAAAAAAACTACAAGGAAATTAGAGAGAAATTTGCGAACGTCTGCCGAAATCACCGTCATCTAGGAGTTGAAAAAAACCGAAATCTTGTGCGATTTCTATTTATCTTGCTATTTTTATTTCGCCGTTTTCCAAGAAAACACGACGATCTTTATTTCGTTTTCTTTACTTGTTTTTGCATATTACTGGTTATCAGTTATAAAGTTTTTTGTCAGGAAAAATAAATTCGTTTAACTTTGCAAACGAAAAAAGATAAGAAAGTAAATCAATTTTTCTGAGAGTCTTGCCAACTTAAAAGAAAGAACCTTTCCTGCAGGCTATAAATAACAGGGTCGCAACACAATTGATTTATTTCCTAAAAACAAAAAAGGCATGCAAGATCACAAAAAAAAATTGATAGACGATGATTTGCAATAAACGTAATTGGAAATTGTTAATATCATGGAACAAGAGTTGATAAAACGGCTCGACTTGCGGATGTGTTAATACTCTCCGTAATAATTTAATAAATAAGAATAATAATGAAAAAAATATTTGTTTTTATAGCGGCAATAATGCTGCTTTCTAGCATGTCTTTTGGACAAAGCAATGCATCAATGTATGTAAAATTATGAATTATAGAACGCCGGGAACGAAAACACAGACTCCCGCAGAAGTTACTGTAACTTGTACATGGACATTGGCAAATGGGACTGTGCATACGCAAACTGTAACAGTGCAAACAGCTCCTACAACCGGTTCCGAATTTGTAATAGAAGTTCCATTTACTGGAGGGCAATATGAAGAATTTGATGTGGTCAAAACTTGTGGAAGAGTATCACTGAATATTCCAAATATAATGAATTGCTCCCATGCTATTTGTGACACGGAATTTGTTGATAGAGTTACACTTAGTAATTGGGTCAACGGTATGGGTTCAGAATGTCTCCTCTGTATGCCAAGTACAGGAGTGCAATAATAAGTAGTATTATTAATCATCAAGGACCTTTCCGCGTTATTATGCGGAAAGGTCCTCTTTAAAATGAAATAATCATGAAATTCTATTATCTATTTTTAGCGACCTTGTTCTTTTTATTGACGGCGACAACCAAAGGACAAGACAATTTTAAGAGAACCGATGACGGTAAACTCGTCGTTATTCCGGCATTTTTTGGCGAGGATGAAAAAGAGAGAAGTAATAACTTTTCTATTTTCAATCTTATATTGCCTATCTCTAATAATTGCGGAGATCCGAATTACAAGCCTCTATTCGGTTATCATTTTTTATACGATTCTGTAACGCCTTATTCAGAATATCGTTATATATGCGACGAAAATGGAATATTGAAGAGGATGACCATAACTTATTATGACAAAACTGATTCTATTGTTAGCGTTTTTAACGAGACATATAGAGTGGAAGGAAAAGACTTAGCCGATACTTCTACTTTGTATAAAAAAGAAAACAATATGTATTATCCGATGGAAAAAAGGTTTGCAACTTATAACTTGTTTGGCAATCAATTCGAGAACGCTTATTTTATAGAAGCTTCTATACAAAGGAAAGAAAAGAATGATTCAACTTGGATTAATTCTTTAAAGAGCAGTCATCATTTTATGGATTCAAAGAGTGGTCATATTATTGAACTCTCTTCCACTTACCCTGATCAAGAAGGAGAACTGACAATGAAAAATTATTTCTACTTAGATTCCTTAGTCCTTGATGAATCAGGCAATGTAAAATGGCGTATATCTAAAATTAATGAGAACGAAGAGAGCGGATTTAGATATGAATATTTATATCATGAAGATGGGGGACCATTTTATGAAATGAATGCTTATTATTCAAGTAAAACAGGTAATGAATGGACTCCTGATCGCAAAATAGAAACGCATGCCAACATTGAATGGTATGAATGGAATGGTTTTAGAGACAATTTTAATATAATTACGGTATTAGGCGAATCCGAAGCGAATGAATGGTATTATAACACTATGACTAAAATCTCTTCCTACGATATTTATTCTCATGATCCGGAAGATAGCGTTTGGAAAAAAATACAAAAAAAGAAATTTGCATGGAATGTAGATGGAACGAAAACGCATATTGACTCTCTCTTTGGGTATGATGAAAAAGGGAATCTTTATCTGTTAAATACTGTACACAATAACTACAATCATTGCGGAGATTATATCTCTTATGTGTCCTATATTTGGGATAACGACCTTGAACCTTATATTAAAAGCTATGAGGGCATTTTCCACGATATTGAATACAATCAATATGGACGAGAAAAAGATTTTATTTACACTTTAAGCGGTCAAGGAGAAGAAGAATTCGCTACTTTTTATATGGGAACACGAATTACCGATTTTGTGCCGGTTTCTATTGCAGATCTCTCTCCGCAAACCGGAAAAATATCTCTTTTCCCCAATCCTTCGCAAGGAAGGATCTTGATTAAATCGCAAGAAGCGATGCAAAGTATTGAAATATTTGATATGATGGGACGATTGGTCGAAATGCAAATTGTTCACAACAATGAAACAACCATCTCCTTGAATCATCTTCCAAAAGGACTTTATTTGATCAAAGTGTTGATGAAAAGCGGAGAGAAACAAGTTGAAAAACTACTTTTACAATAACAACGATTATCAATGTGCGAATCACAGTAGTTAAAAAATTAGACAAATGAAAACGATGGCAATTTTGTCTGCCGTACGTATTAAGTGATTCTTTCGTAAATTTTACTTTTTTGCGCTCTCTGGCGGAAAAATTAGTTCACAAAATCGGAATGTCGTCGCAATGGAGTTCGGATTAGATATTTCAAACTTTCCTAATGCGTTTATTTCATGAATGTTGACGACCGTCAAGGTAAGTAAACAATAATTTTTGATTTTAAATGAAAGGGACTCTGTTTTTGGATAGTCCCCTTTTTATATTTTTCTGGTTTCTAACAGAGAGAGGGCTACTTGATTTTACCGTATTTTACTTATTTTTATAAGAAAGATTAGTAAGAGAGAATATTATGAATCAGATTATCAACAGCTTATCATTTCACGTAAAATTTAGCTAATAAACGCGATAGAAAAATCCTTTAAAAGCGCTATATTTGCAATCGTTACAAGAAAATGTAATCAACTAAAAATCAATGATAATATGGCAAAAATTGTTGGAGATATCGTAATAGATGTTGAAAAGTGTAAGGGATGTGGCGTTTGTGTGACGGGATGCCCGCAAGACGTTTTGATTTTGGGCAAAGAAGTAAATGCAAAAGGATACAATTTTGTTGTGAAACAAAACAACAAATGTATTGGTTGCGCTAATTGTGCGATGATTTGTCCCGATGCCGTTATTACGGTTTACAGAGCAAAAATAGAAGAGTAATCAAAAAAGAGAAGTAAATGATGAAAGAGCTTAGGTTAATGAAGGGCAACGAAGCCCTGGCAGAAGCGGCAATTCGTTACGGAGCCGACGGATATTTCGGATATCCTATCACGCCGCAATCGGAAGTGATAGAATATTTAATGGCGGAACGTCCGGAACGACGTACGGGAATGGTTGTTTTACAAGCCGAAAGTGAGGTAGCGGCTATTAATATGGTTTATGGCGGAGCCGCATGCGGTAAAAGAGTGATGACATCCTCTTCAAGTCCGGGAGTAAGTTTAAAAATGGAAGGCGTTTCATATATCGCAGGGGCGGAACTTCCCTGTTTAGTGGCGAACATACAACGTGGAGGCCCCGGCTTGGGGACTATTCAACCTTCTCAAGCGGATTATTTTCAAGCGACTAAAGGAGGCGGACACGGCGACTATAGAATGATCGTTTTAGCGCCTGCTTCCGTTCAAGAAATGTCTGATTTTGTGAGTTTAGGATTTGATCTTGCTTTCAAATACCGTAATCCGGCGATGATCCTTTCCGACGGCGTTATAGGGCAAATGATGGAGAAAGTGGAATTGCAACCGCAAAGGGCGCGCCGCACCGAAGAAGAGATTATTCAAGAATGTCCATGGGCGACAACCGGAAAACCGGCAACGCGCGGACATAATATTATTACCTCTTTGGAACTGGATCCGGGGCGTCAGGAAAAATTCAACCTGAAATTACAAAAGAAATATAAAGAGATTGAAAGGAATGAAGTTCGTTATGAAGAAATCAATTGCGACGACGCGGATTATATTCTTGTAGCATTTGGTTCGTCGGCGCGTATTTGTCAAAAAGCTATGGACATAGCGCGCGCCGAAGGAATAAAAGTGGGATTATTGCGTCCCATCACTTTATGGCCGTTTCCATACAAACCAATCAAAACGTTAGCTCAGCACGCTAAAGGATTTTTAGTAGTCGAGCTAAATGCAGGACAAATGATAGAAGATGTACAATTGGCTGTGGCAGAGAAAGTAAAAGTAGAACATTTTGGACGTTATGGAGGAATTATTCCGGCTCCGGGAGAAGTTCTTGAAGCGCTCAAATCAAAAGTCATAGGAGGTTAATTATGAGTGAAGCATATGCAAGACCGGAAATCAGAAAACCGGAAAATATAGTTTTTCAAAAAACAAAAGTATTAACAGATAATATAATGCACTATTGTCCGGGCTGCGGACATGGGACGACGCATCGCCTTGTGGCCGAAGTGATCGACGAAATGGGCATTCAAGATAAAACCATTGGTATAGCTCCGGTAGGTTGCGCCGTTTTGGCTTATAATTATTTTGATGTCGACATGCAAGAAGCTGCGCATGGTAGAGCTCCGGCTTTAGCGACGGCAGTGAAGCGTCTGATGCCGGAAAAATTTGTTTTTACCTATCAAGGCGACGGCGATTTGGCGGCTATCGGAACAGCAGAAACCGTTCATGCTATTAATCGCGGCGAGAAATTTGTCATTATATTTATTAATAATGGTATTTATGGAATGACGGGAGGTCAAATGGCGCCGACTACTTTGGAAGGAATGCCAACCTCGACTTCTCCTTATGGCAGAGAACTTGACTTGATGGGAAATCCATTGAAAATAACAGAATTAGTAGCAAATCTTCCGGGAGCGTATTTTGTAACGCGTCAATCCGTTCATACGCCCGCTAATGTCCGCAAAGCTAAAAAGGCTATTAAACAAGCTTTTGAAAATCAGGCGAAAGGACATGGAACAAGTTTTGTAGAAATAGTATCCAACTGTAATTCAGGATGGAAACTTACTCCGATTAAAGCAAACGAATGGATGGAACAAAATATGTTTCCATTCTATCCGTTGGGCGATATAAAAGTTGACGGTAAGCTTGTAAAATAATTTGGAAAATAAAAAAAGTAAAAAAATATGACTGAAGAAATCATTATAGCAGGCTTTGGAGGACAAGGCGTTCTCTCTATGGGTAAAATTTTAGCTTATTCCGGAATTATGCAAGATCAAGAGGTGAGTTGGATGCCTTCTTACGGTCCTGAAATGCGTGGAGGAACAGCAAACGTTACCGTTATTTTGAGCGACGAGCGTATTAGCTCGCCGGTTTTAAATCAATTTGATACGGCGATCATTCTTAATCAGCAGTCGCTGGATAAGTTTGAATCGACTGTGAAACCGGGCGGCGTGCTTCTTTATGATCCAAACGGAATCGTTCACCCGCCGACAAGAAAAGATATCGCGATCTATAGAATTCGCGCAGCTGAATTCGCGTCAAAAGTGGGACTTGCAAAAGTCTTCAATATGATCGTTTTAGGTGCCTTTTTGAAAATCAAACCGATCGTCGACGAATCAAACATTGAAAAAGGATTGCAAAAATCGCTTCCCGAACGTCATCACAAAATGATCCCCGAAAATTTGAAAGCAGTCAAGATCGGGAAAGACAATGTGGAATTAATGCAAGAAGTCTAATCTAAGAATTATAATGAGAAAAGCTCGCTTGATTTATCTCGGCGGGCTTTTTGATATTTTGAACCTACGTTGACATAGTCATTTGCTCTTGAAATCGAATAAATCTTTTTTTTTTGTACTTATTGCCAATAAATACATTTTTTCATAAAAATCAAATAAAAATGAAAAGCATCATTAATATTATATCATTATTTCTTACAATCGTTTTTTTAACATCGTGCGAAAATAAGGAACTTACTATCGTAAAATCGGAAATTCCTACGATGAAAATAAATACGGAAAATAAAGCTCCCATTGATTCAAAGGATAATTATGTGAATGGGAATATGGAAGTTTTCGAGTATAATGGAGATAACGACGAATTGGTATCGTCTGGAAAGTTGCAAATAAAAGGTAGAGGAAACACCACATGGACAATGCCGAAGAAACCGTATAGAGTAAAATTGGATGAAAAATTAGGATTATTCGATCTTCCGAAAAGTAAGCATTGGACATTATTGGCAAATTATACTGATAAAAGCATGCTTCGTAATGAAATTGCATTTGAGATGGGACGAATGAGCGTTTTGGAATGGACGCCGAGAACGCATTTTTTGAATTTGATTTTGAATGGAAAGCTTCAAGGCGTATATCAATTGACCGAACAGATACGGATTGATAAAGACAGAGTAAATGTAACGGACGACGGTTATATTATCGAAGTAGATAGCGAGGACAAAGTCAGCCGCGATGATATTACCTTTAAAACAGAACGTTTATTATTCACGATAAAAGATCCTGATGTAGAAACCAACGATAACCGTTATAATTGGATAAAAAATCATGTCAATATGATTGAGAATATTTTATATAGCGACAACTTTAATGATTCCGAAACGGGTTATAAAACATATATCGACATTGAATCGTTTGTCGATTGGTATTTGATCAATGAAATTGCTAAAAATCCCGACGCTTGTTTTTATTCAAGTTGTTATATGAATATTACCCCCGGTGGAAAATTGAAAATGGGGCCGCTTTGGGATTTTGATATTGCATTTGGAAGTGATTATTTTCTTTATTATGACGTCTCTCCGAATGATTTTTGGGTAAAACCTTCAGCATGGATCAATAGGATGTTTTTGGATCCTGAATTTGTAGATTTAGTAAAAACAAGATTTCAATATTTCAAATCCAAAAAATCGGATATTATTCATTCATTGAATCAAAATGCAAAGTATTTGAAATATGCCGCGGTAAATAATGAAGTAATTTGGCATACTTTATTAGCCGGAGAAAATGTCGACGCTATTATAAGTCGTTATGAAGATGAAGTCAGATTTGTGGAGAATTGGATTATAGAACGTTTTGATTGGTTGGACAAAGCATTCGGCGAGTTATAATTTACTTTTTGAGACATTCGTTTTATTTTTGCTTTTGGCAAATCGGCCTCTATTATTTTGCAACGCTCATTTATCTATGCTGATTTGGGTTAATTCTGCATTAAAAACAGTTGGAATAATAACAGATAACTAATACGTCAATTTGTCATATTTTTTTCGTTGGCATAGCAATTGAATAGATGAACAAACGGAGGAAATTATATCAATTGCTATCCTTGTTAATTAGTAAATATTTGAATATAAAAGTATTATATAAACATGAAAAAAGGGCAAATCAATGTAAAAACTGAGAACATTTTCCCGATTATCAAAAAATTTCTTTATAGCGAACATGAGATTTTTTTGCGGGAATTAGTTTCTAATGCGGTAGATGCAACGCAGAAATTAAAAACGCTTTCTCGCTTGGGAGAATTTAATGGCGAATTGGGCGATTTAACTATCCGAATTATTCTCGATGAAGAGAAGAAAACGTTGACCATTAAAGATAGAGGAATCGGAATGAGCGGCGAAGAAGTGGGAAAATATATCAACCAAATTGCATTTTCCGGCGCGGAAGAATTTGTTGAAAAATTTAAGGAAAAAAGTCAATCCGAGGTCGAAAATATGATCGGGCATTTCGGATTAGGATTTTATTCTTCGTTTATGGTTTCTGATAAAGCGATCATTCAGACGAAATCATATCGCGACGGAGAAAACGACGGCCCGGTACAATGGGAATGCGACGGAAGCCCTAATTATACATTGAAAGATTTGAAAGGAGAATACGAACGGGGAACTTCTATTATTCTGCATATCAGCGACGATAGTAAAGAATTTCTAGATGAACATCGAATTCTTGGATTATTGAAAAAATATTGCAAGTTTCTTCCGGTTCCGATACAATTCGGCGCTGAAAAAACGCGCGTGAAAAAAGAAGGAGAAAAAGATAAAGACGGCAACGACGTTTATGAAGAAATAGAAAGCCCGAGAATCATTAATAATACAACGCCGGCATGGGTTCGGAAACCTTCCGAATTGACGGAAGAAGATTACATGGCCTTTTACCATGAACTATATCCGATGAGTTGGGAGGAACCGTTGTTTCATATCCATTTGAACGTGGATTATCCATTCAATTTGACCGGTATACTCTATTTTCCGAAAATAAGCGATCGCCTTGGCGTACAAAAGGACAAAATTCAACTATATAGCAATCAGGTTTTTGTAACGGATTCTTTGGAAGGTATCGTTCCCGATTTTTTAACCTTGTTACATGGCGTTTTAGATTCTCCCGATATTCCGCTGAACGTATCGCGCAGTTATCTTCAAAGCGATTCGGAAGTGAAAAAGATCAACGGTCATATCACTAAAAAAGTCTCCGACAAATTAAATGAGATATTCAAAAATAATAGAGAAGACTTTGAAAAAAAGTGGGACGATATCAAAGCATTCATTGAATATGGCATGATCAGCGACGAGAAATTTTATGATCGTTCAAAGATATTTGCTTTAATGAAAAATATAGAAGGAAAATATTTCACTTTAGAAGAATACCAAGGCAAAGTAAAAGATATTCAATCGGATAAAGATAAAAATATCGTTTATCTTTATACTACAAACGAGAAAGAACAACACGCTTTTATTGAAACGGCTAAAGAGCGTGGATACGACGTGTTGGTCATGGATGGAATTTTAGATCAACATTTTTTGAATCATCTTGAAATGAAAGAACAACTTCATTTTAAACGCGTCGACGCCGACGTGATTGAGAAATTGATTCAAAAAGAAGAAAACATCCCTTCAAAATTGGACGACAAAGAGAAAGAAAAATTGAAACCGATCTTTGAAAAAGCAGCTGAAGAAAGTCATCTGACAGTGATGTTTGAAAGCTTGAACGAGAAGGACATGCCGACGTTGATCACGCGCCCGGAATTTATGCGCCGAATGAAAGATATGCAAGAGATGAGCGGAGGCGGCGGATTTGGAATGTTTCCTGATAGTATGAATTTGGTGATAAACGTCAATCATCCATTAATTTCAGCAATTTTGAATGAAAAAGATGAAGAGAAACAAAACCGGTTGGCAAAACAAACGGTTGATCTTTCTCTGTTGTCGCAAGGATTGCTGAAAGGCGAGGCATTGACGACTTTTATAAAACGTAGCGTTGATTTGATAGATTAAAAACAATGGTATTTTATTTAAAGCCGTCTATTTAAGGCGGCTTTTTTGGTAAATATAGCTGTAAAAATAACATCCGGATGCGGTGCAAATGACTCTCAATACCCAATGTCCTCTGACCGTTTTATCTTGATTTTTTCAGCTATATCCTGTTGACAGCCTGTAGCGCTATACCGACTAACGCGTCGCTTGTATTGAATTCGTCTACTTCTGATATATATTCCTGCATCGTTTTCATCATGTAAAGTTAATTTTTTCATACGGTTGATCTGTATTGCAATGGGAATCCTGTTCTTATATCAAAATTTCAGTATTTTTGCACCATGATAGGGTTTAAAATATGCGCATAGATATCTTAACATTGTTTCCGGACTCTTTAGACAGCGCGCTTAATTATAGCATTGTAAAGCGAGCAAGAGAGCAAAAACTTGTAAAATTTTGTTTTCATAATATCCGCGATTACTCAATTGATAAACACAAACGCGTTGATGATTACGCTTACAGCGGCGGCGCAGGAATGGTAATGATGATCCAACCTGTTGCCGATTGTATCGCTGCTTTGAAAAAAGAACGCAATTATGACGAGGTAATTTATACCGCTCCTGATGGAGAAATGTTGACGCAGTCGTTGTGCAATCGAATGAGTTCTTATGAAAATATCATAATCTTATGTGGACATTATAAAGGAATTGACGAAAGAATTCGGGAACATTTTATTACAAAAGAAATTTCTGTTGGAAATTATGTATTGACAGGCGGGGAGTTAGCCGCCGCAGTTATTGCCGATAGCATTGTGCGATTGATCCCCGGCGTTCTCAATGATGAGACTTCGGCGTTGTCAGATTCGTTTCAGGATAATTTAATCAGTCCGCCCGTTTATACGCGCCCAGCAGATTACAACGGATGGAAAGTCCCTGAAATTTTACTTTCAGGTAATGAGAAGATGGTCAAAGAGTGGCAATTAGAACAATCTATCCGACGAACCCGAGAACGTAGGCCGGAATTATTAAATAATGAAGAGATATAATGCGGATGGAGAAAATCAGGAAATTATCACAGGTATTTTAACACGGATTCCGCAGAAAAATATATATGCAAGTCGTTGATATATAACAAGTAAGATTGAACTTCTCAACAAAGAATAATTATAAGTTATTTATTACCGTGAATTAAGAGCAAATTTAAAGTTTGAATGTTGAATTCAGGGGGCAATCTGTTAAAGGCTAGAGTTCATTAGTAACTGTAATTTTTTAGGAAGTGTAAGAGGAGATTTTATTGTTGAAAGGGAAGAAAAAAAATAATCATTTCATTGCTTTGATTATAAAAAATATTTCTATCTTTGCACTCCAAATTTTGGGTTGATAAATAATTGTATTAACTAATTTAAAATCAAAGAGATGATTAATCAGTATGAAGCCGTTTTCATTATGACTCCCGTTTTGTCTGATGAACAGATGAAGGAAACGGTCAAGAAATTCAGAGATTTGCTTGCAAATCAAGGCGCTGAAATTGTTCATGAAGCGAATTGGGGCTTGAGAAAATTGGCTTACCCCATTCAAAAGAAGTCCAACGGATTTTATCACCTTATTGAATTCAAAGCCGAAGGCTCTGTAGTCAATAATCTTGAGATAAACTTCCGTCGCGACGAACGTGTTATTAGATTTTTAACCGTCAAACTCGACAAGCACGCCATTGCTTATAACAATAAAAGGCGCGCGCTTGCTAAAGAGACCGTAGCAACTCCTACGGAAACTCCTGCTCTGGTAGAAGATGTTGAAAATGAAATTATTAATGATTAAAAAATCAAAGAACAATGGCACAATCGAATTCAGATATTAAGTATTTGACCCCGATAGCGGTAGATACTAAAAAGAAAAAATATTGTAGATTCAAAAAAAGCGGCATAAAATATATCGATTATAAAGACGATACGTTTTTGCTGAAGTTTGTAAATGAACAAGGTAAAATATTACCGCGTCGCCTTACAGGAACTTCAAACAAGTTTCAAAAGAAAGTGGCACAGGCTGTGAAACGCGCGCGTCATCTCGCTTTGATGCCTTATGTTGGTGATTTATTAAAATAAGGAGGGACTCACATGGAAATCATTTTAAAGAAAGACGTTGAAAATTTGGGTTATACCCACGATATCGTAAAGGTAAAACATGGTTACGCCCGTAATTATTTGATTCCGCAAGGATTTGCCGTTTTGGCAACCCCATCGGCTAAAAAAGAGGTAGCGGAAATATTGAAGCAAAAGGCTCACAAATTGGCAAAACTTGTAAAAGACGCCGAAACATTAGCGCAAGCTTTAGAAAATGTTACTGTGAAAATAACTGTAAAAGCAAATGAAGAGGGTAAAATATTTGGTTCCGTAACAGGTCCGATGATCGTAGAAGCTTTAGGAAAGCAATATGGTTACGAAATCGATCCTAAAAAAGTGATTACTCCCGATAATCATATCAAAGCCTTGGGCTCGTATGAAATAAAAGTAAAGCTTCATAAAGAGATTGAACCTGTAGTGAAAGTTGAAGTTACTTCAGAGACAGAATAGTCAATTTTTGCAAAAAAATATTCAGGGGCTGAAAAGCCCCTTTTTTGTACGACTCGCATAACCAAAATGACTGCAAACGAGATAAAAAATATTACGGCGCTCCATATTGAAAAATATCGCAAAGAAAAGAGAGCATTTTTGGTCGAAGGCCCAAAAATGTTGGAGGAGACGTTAAAAAGCGATTTTAAGATTAAAGCAATCTATGCGTTTCCCGGCTGGAAAACTGATTTGAATCTTGCAGGAATATCCGTCGTGAAAATATCCGCAAAAGAACTTTCTCGAATCAGTCAACTCAAAACGCCCAATCAAGTTGTCGTTGAAGTGGCAATGAAACAACATGAAGAAAAACTTCCATCTACCGACGAAAAGCTAATTTTAGCGTTGGATAATATTAATAATCCCGGAAATTTGGGGACAATCGTCCGAACGGCGGATTGGTTTGGGATTCAAAATATTATCTGTTCGCAAAATTGCGTCGATATTTACAATCCAAAAGTATTACAAGCCACAATGGGCTCATATACGCGCGTAAACATGTATTATATCGACTTACCGCAATACCTGCGGAAAGAATCCGAAAAAGCAGAAATTTATGGCGCAGTCGTTGATGGAGAGTCTTTATATAATATTGATTTACAGAACAAAGGAATTATTGTCATCGGAAACGAATCGCAAGGCGTATCTGCCGAAATCACACCGTTGATTAAGCGCCGGATTACCATCCCTTCTTACGGCGGAGGAGCAGAATCTTTAAACGCTTCCATTGCCGCGGCTGTGATTTTAAGTGAATTTCGAAGAAGAACGTTTTGACGACCCGACCGGAAAATTGATGCTATCGCCGGTTCCAAAAGCACCATCCTGACTGCAACGAAAAGAACGACCGGTTTTCTTTTGATGAAAAAAAATTCCAAAGAGAAGAACGCAAAAGTTTTACGAAAGAGGCTCTCTTCTTCTTGTCTTATATAATGCGTACATTTCATTATTTTCGACAATAGTAGCGAATTTTACGAACATAGACTTGTCGCTAAAAATTTGAATGCAAAGTATTTCTTCGCTCATCCTTATTCTTCTTAGGAATGAATATGCCCATGGACTTATTGGACGGCATGTCTCTAAAAGACCGTATCTCAAAAACTTAAATGATTATGACATTAAATTTTTTCAAACTGCGATCAATATAAGAACAAGAAATCTTTTTAGGCGATCTGTCGGATAGCTTTTTTATTATTGATGCTTCGTTTCGTATTCTTCGGCAGCTTGACGACCCGCTTCTAGCGCTGCAATGTTAGAATTGACGACATCTTCTCCTTTTCTGCCGAAACTGGCATGAATAGCTTTTTTCAAAGCGTCAAAATCAATTCCCAAGTGTAACGATGCTGCGCCCAATATGACCATATTTGCCGCTTTAGAATTGCCCGAATCTTTGGCTATGGCGTCGGCATTGATGAGCACGTGATTTTTTATTTTAGCAATTTCTTTTTTAACCTCTTCTTCATCCGGATAGTTGGAAATATTGATAAAAGGCGTTGAATTTGTGATTAACCAACCGGTTTGAGGATGAAGATAAGGAAGATAACGCAATGATTCCATAGGCTCAATGGAAATGATCATATCTGCTTTACCCATCGGAATAAGATCTGAATAGATGGGCTGATCCGAAATGCGAAGATGCGATTGTACGTCGCCGCCGCGTTGACTCATTCCATGAACTTCCGCTTGTTTTACATATAATCCTTTATCGACAACGGCAACGCCGATCATAGTGGCAATACTTAAAATGCCTTGTCCGCCAACGCCTGCTAATATAATATCTTTTTTCATTATTATTCGATTTTGATGGTTTTTCTAATTTTCATTATTTCTTATTGGCAAATTTTGCTCTCATGCGTTTATTCAATGTTTGAATACATTCGCGGCGAGGAATGATCACGGAAACTCCATTATATGCAAGTTCTTCGGAGATAGCTTGTAGCATTTCATCGTGATTTTTACGGAGAGGCTTCAATATGCGGATATGTTCTTTTTCAACGCCGATACCTTCGCAGATTTGTTCCAACTTGCCTAATGCTGAAGAATCTTGTCCTCCGGTCATACCGGTTGTTTCATTATCTAAAATCAGAATGGTAACAGGCGATTTGTCATTTACGCAATCTAATAATCCCGTCATGCCGCTATGCGTAAAAGTTGAATCTCCAATGACGGCGACGGCCGGAACCAATCCTGCATCGGCGGCTCCTTTTGCCATAGTTATGGACGCTCCCATGTCGACTGTTGAGTTGATAGCATTAAAGGGATCTAAAAATCCTAACGTATAACAACCTATGTCGGAGAATACGCGCCCTTTTCCATAAGGCTTCAGCACTTCGTTCAAAGCGTTGTACGAATCAATGTGAGGACATCCGTCGCATAATTTTGGCGGACGTGGAGCGACTAATTCGGGAATATTCAATCCGAAAGCGTCATGCAAACCTAATGCTTTGGCAACGATATTGGGATTCAATTCTCCATCGCGAGGAACGGCCCCGTCAAGACGGCCTATTACATTGGCGCCGCGATTCAAAATGCCGCGCAATTGCTCTTCAACAACGGGCATGCCTTCTTCTAAGACCAAAACTTTCTCGCAACTGTCAACCAACTTTGCGATCCATTCTTTTGGCAACGGATATTGAGAAATTTTCAAAATAGGATGGGGGCATTTTCCGTCTTTAAAATTTTCCATTAAATAGTTGTACCCAATTCCGCAAGCAATAATTCCGAGCGATTTATCTTCGCCGTCAATATATTGATTAAATCCGCTTTTCATCCCTTCTTGTTCCATTTCGGGTTGTTTGGCAATCAAAGCTTTGTAATTTTTACGAGCAATTGCCGGCAATAGAACGAATTGATTTGGATTTTCGGGAAATTTCAATTCATTTTGCGCAAGTTTTTCCTGCACGTTGACGCCTGAGCGAGAGTGTGCTAGACGCGTTGTAATACGCAACATCACAGGTAATTTTATACGTTCGGAATATTCAAATCCGTAACGAACCATATTGTACGCTTCTTGTTGATTGGACGGTTCTAAGATCGGAACCAAAGCAAAATTTCCATAAAAACGAGAATCCTGTTCATTTTGACTTGAGTGCATGGATGGATCGTCGGCGGCGACAAAAATAAATCCGCCGTTCACGCCTGTAACGGCAGCGTTCACAAAATTGTCGGCGGCAACGTTTACGCCCACATGTTTCATACAACACATGGAACGTTTTCCGGCGTAAGACATTCCGAGAGCTGCTTCGCAAGCAGTTTTCTCATTTGACGACCATGCGCTGCGAATTCCTTTTTCTTTTGCCTCTTTTGAGTGTTGAACATATTCCGTTATCTCTGTCGACGGAGTCCCCGGATAAGCAAATATTCCAGACATTCCCGCATCAATAGCTCCTTGTGCAATAGCTTCATCTCCAAGCAATATGACTCTTTTCATTCTATTATTTTATATTTTGATTGTAAATATTTTTTTATTCTTTATGCAAAAATACAATTTTTAAGCGAGATAAGTTGTCTTTATTCTTTTTAAAAATGGCGACAAATAATATTTCCATAAAATACGGATTATTAATATGCCATTTTTGAAAGACAGCTTAATATAAAAGGCTGAAATTTGTTTTTTGAAAGATGGATATTAAAATAAATGACGCAACGGGAGCAAAATCCATTCAAAAAACACCTCTATTTTGTGACGATTTTTCCATTGCTCGTAATTGAGAGGAATGGATTCTGAAAGAGTCGTTTCTATATGCTCTTTAAGAAGTTTGACAACTTGAGATTGCTTTCCAATGGCGACAATTTCATGTTGAAAACGAAAGCTTCGATAATCAAAATTAGACGATCCGATTGAGAAAATAGCGTTATCGATAAAAAGTAATTTTGCATGTAAATTATCGGTCGTATAAAGATATATATGAGCTCCTTTTTCATGAAAATAACCCAAATACCGGCTTCTTAAAAGATCTGCCGACGTGACGTCGGAATGTTTCGGAACAATAATATCTACTTGAACTCCTTTTTCGAGAGCTGCTTCAAGCGCTTTTCGCATAATAGAACTGGGTAGAAAATAAGGCGTTTCTATTACGACGCGCTCTTTTGCATTCTCTATCAAGTTGATATATTTTGTCCTTACGCTTGATTTAACGATTGAAGGCATGTCGCGCAAGATCTCAAATCCATGCGCATGTAGAGGTTTTAAAGTATCCTTTTTGCGTTCGATTTTGCTTTTTGAGATATGAAAATATTGCAAAAAAGCCTGCGTCATAGCTTCCGCAAATTCTGTATTGGCGACGCGTAAATTTAATTCCCGCCATGATAACGAATAATCGGTAATATTGGAAGAACCGATATAAGAGATATAATTGTCGATCACGATGATTTTGCGATGATCCCGTAAATGCGACTTTATCAATGTCCTTCTACTCAGTGAAAAACGTATTTTTTCCCACACTTCAACTTCTCCGCCAAGTTCTATAAATTCTTTATAAAAGAGCGTCGCATCCGGCGTCCCCAATGCGTCAACTAATATTTTCACTTCTACGCCGCGTTTGACGGCGCGAATGAAAGCCGTTAAAAGCCTTTTCGAGATTCTTCCCTTATCAATTTTAAACGACTCAATATAAATGCTTTTCTCTGCATTTTTTATGTCCTCAAGCAAATCGTTATAATAATGCAACAAGTCGTCGAAAAGCGTGTATGTTTTACTCGATAGAGACATGGAATCTTATTTTTTGTCAAAAGTTTAGGTCAAAACCGCATAGTAAATCCTATTCCTCCTCTTGTCGTCAATCCAAATTCAATACGATCTATAAATATACTGTTATGTAAATTGGAATTATATATACGAACGGACTTCCTGATAATTCCGTCTGCAGCACAAGCTATCCCCAATCCTATTATGACTCCGGCGACGCTAATTCCTAAAACGAGATTATTTTGTTGACCGGAAACTATCCTTGAACCCAAATTCCAGCCAAGCATAAATGCGCTTGGCCATGCTATTACATAACTGAATATGCCCAAAACTTTACCATTATTATATGTTCTGAGCGCTTCACTGTCATTCGCCATAATCGTGCGAACTTCATTGGGTTTCAATTTTCTGCCATCTTGTAACACGCCTCCTTTAAAAGATAATTCTGTTGATTGACAAAAAGTTATATTGGATAGCATGAGCAAAAAGACGAATAATAATGCGTTTTTTTTCATAAACATGATTTTTATGTGCAAATGTATTAAAATATTTGCCATAACGCAGATTTTGCTTAATATATATTTTTTTGAAAAATATAAACAGGGTAAGTATACGAAAAAAGGCTACCGGTTTCACGATAGCCTTCTATTTTCTTTACGAATAATTTCAATCTCGTATCATTGCTTCACAATCTTTCGCGTAACGATATCGTTGTTTTCCAGACAGATTTTTATGATATAACCGCCTTGTTGTAAATGTCCGATGCCGCATGTCGTCTCCGTCGTCTCAAATACCTAGACGCCGAAAATATCGAACATCTCCGCCTTTTCAATTTTCAACTTTCCACTTTCAATTTTCAACCGTCCATCTGTGGGATTGGGATGAACGGTCAAATCATGCCGTTCGCTTCCTGACGACGCTTCTTCTATCTCCGCCGCCGCGATTTTAGAATCGGCGCTTTCTTCTTGTTGACATTCTTCATATTCTTTGCAAATGTCGTAGAAGAAACACAGCACGCCGCGCGCCATGCCGGCGGAACGTCCGCAAGTCGTTTGGGCGATGGTTTCTAACGTTTCGATCTCCTTGTCGGACAGTTTTGTCCAGTTTCGCTCTTCTTGCGTCATCGTTTTCTTGAGATTGAAAAACTTGAGATAGTTTTCATGCTCTTCGATTTCGGCTTTTCTGAATTGGAACATTTC